>DATDFL010000027.1:0-47638 GCA_036522595.1 Gaiellaceae bacterium | reverse complement strand
GCTTGCCCGCTCCAGTGCGTCGCGCGCGTCCGCCAGTCCGAACTTCATCGCGCCCGCGAGATCCGCGTGCCCCGGCCGCGGCAGCGTGACCGGCTTCGAGCCCTTGCCGCCTGCCTCGCCCTCCGGAGGCCACGGGCTCATACCCCACTCCCAGTTCGCGTGATCGCGGTTGCGGACGACGAGCGCCAGCGGCGTCCCGAGCGTCCGCCCATGGCGAAGCCCCGCGAGCACTTCGACCCGGTCCTGTTCCAGCTTCTGCCGCGGGCTTCTGCCGTAGCCCTCCTGCCGCCGCGCCAGGTCGGCGTCGATTGCCTCGCGGTCGAGCATCAGCCCCGCAGGCAGCCCGGTCACGATCGCGACGAGCGCCGGCCCATGCGACTCGCCTGCGGTGGTCAGCCTGAGGCTCATGGCTCTAACCCTAGGGCCGCGCGCATCGCGCCGACCGGCGGCTCTTGCCCAGTCCAGAGCTCGAAGGAAGCCGCGCCCTGCCTGACCAGAGCCTCGAGCCCGTCGATTACGACGCGACAGCCCGCGTCCCGCGCCGCCGAGACGAGCGCCGTCGGGCGGCCATCCCCATGGTAGGCGAGGTCGACCACCGCATGTTCGGGCCTGGGCTCGACGAGCACCTCGTCCCTCACAGGCGTGGCGTTGACGATCAGATCCGCGCCGGACGCATCCGGCGGCCACTCCCCGCTCCGCGCGAAGACGCGCACCTCCCCGGCGAGCGCCGGGAGCAGCGCCTGCGCGGCGCCACCGGCACCGATCAGGCAGACGCGCTGCGCCTCGATTCCGGCCACGATTTCCTTGTCCGTGTTGTAGCCGAGCATCAGGCCGTCGCGGATCACGAGCGTGTTCACGGACTCGCCCTCCGCCTCGTCGCAAAGCGCGACGACAGCCCGCTTGTGCGGGATCGTCACGTTCGCCCCCGCGAGCTCCTCGCGGACGCGGGCAACCGCCTCGCGCAGCCCGACCGGACCGACATCCACGGCGACGTACTCCCAGTCGAGCCCGGCCGCGGCAAACGCGGCGTTCTGCATCCGCGGCGAGAGCGACTCCGCCACCGGCTGGCCCAGGAGCGCGACTCTCACCGGTAGCCGTGCGCGGCCTTGTAGGCCTGGAACGCGGCGTAGCTCGCCGTGAAGAAGTGGTGCTTCTTGTCCGGCTTGCGGACGTAGTACAGGAAGTCCACGTGCGCCGGGTGGGCCGCGGCCTGGATCGAGGCGAGACCGGGGTTCGAGATCGGGGTCGGCGGCAGGCCCGGCTTGTGGCTCGTGTTGTACGGGTTCGTGCTGTCGATCTGCGACTGGTGAATCGGCTCCGTCGGCGGGATGTGCAGGCCGTAGCGGAGCGTCGCGTCGATGCCGAGCGCCATGCGCAGGTGCAGCCGGTTGTAGATGACCGCGGCGACCAGCTGCCGCTCCTCGGGCGCGGCGGTCTCGCTCTCGATCATCGACGCGATCGTCAGCACGTCGTACGGAGTCAGGTTCTTCGAATGCGCGTACCGGAGGCTGACCTTCGACCAGTTGCTCCGAAATGCGTCGAGCTGCTGCGCGACGAGCTGCGCCGAGGTCGTGTGGATCGTGAAGTCGTAGGTGGCCGGGAAGAGGAAGCCCTCCAGCGGATAGGGCTTGCGGCCGAAGCCCGGCTCGCGCCTGGCTCTGCCCGTATCGGCCAGGTACGTGCGCGTCTTCAGAGCAGCTTTTCTGCCGCGCTCGCGCTTCGCGATCTGGGCGACGGCCCCGACCCGCTCTGCCATCTGCGCGCGGGTGAAGCCTTCCGGGAAGACCACCTTGAACGGCCGCGGCGCGGCGACCGTGGCGGTCGTCGCGGGCTTGCTCTTCCCGTTCCCGCCGAAGCTCGAGACGATGAACCACGCGATCGCGAAGCCGGCGATGAGCACCGCAAGCGCCACGAACCGGCGGCGGTAGACCACCGAGCGCGGCGTCCGCCTCGGCGGCCGCGGCCGCGGCGGCATCACTCCCGGCCGGCGCTCGACCACTCGAGATAGCTCGACAACAGGTGTGCCGCAGCCCGCGCGTCGTCCGGGCCGGGAGCGGTCCGGGCGAGCTTGGTCGTGAACCGTTCGTCGAAGCTCTCGACCGGAACGTCGACCGCGGCCCGCAGCGCCTCCACGAACGCCTCGGTCTCCTGCGCCTGCGCACCGCGTTCCCCGCGGAGGGTCAGCGGCAGGCCGACGACGACGCGCTCGGCCTCCTCCGCGCGGATCAGGTCGACGAGCCGCTGGAGCCCGGCCTCCTCGGAAGCGCGCTCGACCACGCCGAGCGGACGCGCAAGCGTCCCGGTCGGATCGGAGACGGCGACGCCGGTTCGCGCCGAGCCATAGTCGACCGCGACGACCTTCACGTCAGCGCCCGGCGCAGCGCCTCCTCGGCCTTGGCCAGAGCGTCGTCGAGCTTCTCCGGCTGCTTTCCACCCGCCCGAGCCATCGTCGCCCGGCCGCCGCCCCCGCCGCCGACCTCGGCCGCGGCCTCGCGGATGACCGCGACCGCGTCGAGACGGCCCTCGAGCGAGTTGTCGAAGTTCGCGACGAGGTGGACGCGGCCGTCCTCGTTGGAGCCGAGCACGACGGCTGCCGGTGCCCGCTCCTGCTTGATCCGATCGGACTCCGTCAGCAGGGCGTCCCCGTCGACTCCGGACGCGCGGCCGACGAAGATGTTGACGCCGCCGATCTCCTCCTCGCTGCTCGGCTCGACCTTGACCTCCTGGGGCTTCTCGATCCGTGGGCCCTCCTTCCGCGCCCGCTCCAGCTCCGCGCGCAACTCCTCGGCCTCGCGGGCCCGCCCGTGCAGCAACGCGTACGCCTCGCCCGAGGTCACGGCCTCGATCCGCCGCGTGCCGGAGCCGATCGAGCTCTCGGAGAGGATCGCGAACGGCCCGATCTCCGCGGTCGCGCGCACATGCGTTCCGCCGCAGAGCTCCCGGGAGTAGCCGGCGATCTCGACGAGGCGAACCTCGTCGCCGTACTTCTCGCCGAAGAGCATCATCGCGCCGAGCTTGCGCGCCTCGTCGAGCGGGACGATGAACGCGCGCACCGGCAGGTTCGCGAACACCTTCTCGTTCACGCGCCGCTCGACTTCCGCGCGCTCCTCCGACGACAACGCCTGCGGGTGCGCAAAGTCGAAGCGAAGCTTGTCCGGCCGCACCGCCGAGCCCGCCTGCTTCGCGTGCTCGCCGAGCACCTCCTGAAGCGCCTTGTGGAGGAGGTGCGTCGCCGTGTGGTTCGCCATCGTCGGGAAGCGCACCGGCCACGGGACGACGGCCCGCACGCGCATGCCGGCGCCGAAGCCCTCGCCGTCGAACGTGAGCACCTGGTCGTCGTCCGGCAGCCGCGTCGCCGCGATAAGCTCCGCGCGCGCGCCGGTCTCCTCGTTCTCGA
This sequence comes from Gaiellaceae bacterium, assembly GCA_036522595.1. Classification (GTDB taxonomy): domain Bacteria; phylum Actinomycetota; class Thermoleophilia; order Gaiellales; family Gaiellaceae; genus AC-32. Next base: position 44,241 of record DATDFL010000027.1, on the reverse strand, counting down.
TGTAGCCGCTGTCGGAGACCTGCCCGCCGCCCTCGGCGTAGAAGGGCGAGCGCTCGAGCTTCGCCTGGAACCGGCCGTCGCCGAGATCCTCGTACCCGACGATCGCCGTCAGGACGTCCGTCTCCTCGTAGCCGACGAACTCGCTGCGCACATCCGAGCTGACCCGCACGTCCACGGTTGGCGCAGCGCGCCTCGACCGCTGCCGCTGCTCCTCCATCAGCTGCTTGAACCCGTCCACGTCGACGGCCAGGCCGCGTTCTCGCGCAAGCTCCTCGGTCAGCTCGAGCGGAAAGCCGTAGGTGTCGTGGAGCTTGAACGCATCGTCGCCCGAGATCCCGTCGCCGCCGGCCACTTCCCCGAAGAGCCGCAGCCCGCGGGCAAGCGTCTCCGAGAAGCGCTCTTCCTCCTCGGACAGCACCCCGCGGATCTCCTCCTGGCGCTCGCGCAGCTCCGGATACGCCTCGCCCATCTGCGCGACGACCACATCCGCGAGCCCGGCGAGGAACGGCGGCTCGAGCCCGATCCTCCCCGCCTGGAGAATTGCCCTGCGGACGATCCGCCGCATCACGTAGCCGCGGCCCTCGTTCTCGGGCACCACGCCGTCCCCGGCGAGGAACGTCATGCCGCGGCCGTGGTCGGCGAGGATCCGGTGAGCCTTGGTCGCCTCGTCGCTCTCGCCGTAGGCCACACCGGACTCGGCCGCGATCCACTCCATAATCTCCTGAAAGCCGTCGGTGTCGTAGACCGAGGGAACCTCCTGGAGAATCCGCGCGCCGCGCTCGAGCCCGAAGCCGGTGTCGATGTTCTGCTTCGGCAGCGGCGTCAGCGATCCGTCGGCGTGCAGCTCGAACTCCATGAAGACGAGGTTGCCGAACTCGAGAAAGCGCTCGCACTCGCAGCCCGGCGCGCACTCGGGCCGGCGGCAGCCGACGTCTTCGCCCCAGTCGTAGAACATCTCCGAGTCGGGCCCGCACGGCCCCGGCCCGCCGACCGACCAGAAGTTGTGCTCGCGCGGCAAGCGGACGATTCGCTCCGGCGGCATGCCCTTCTTCTCCCAATGCGTGATCGCGACCTGGTCCTCCGCGAGCCCGAGCTCCGGGTCGCCCGCGAAGACGGTCACCCAGATCCGGTCGAAGTCGAGCTTCATGTGGTCGAACATCCACTCCCACGCGAAGTCGATCGCGCCTTCCTTGAAGTACTGGCCGACCGAGAAGTTGCCGAGCATCTCGAAAAACGTCAGATGGAAGGTGTCGAGCCCGACCTCGTCGATGTCCGGGGTGCGGAAGACCTTCTGCACCGTCGTCATCAGCTGCGCGGGCGGCTCCTCGAGCCCGAGGAAGAACTTCTGCAGCGGCTGCATCCCGGCCGAGATCAGCAGCGTCGAGCGATCGTCCGGCGGCGGGACGAGCGAGGCCGAGGGCAGGAACGAGTGGCCCTTGGACTCGTAGAACGCGCGGAAACCCGCGCGAAGCTCAGCGGTGGTGCGCACGAAGCCGATTCTACGGACGGCAGATCTGGGCTTACACCCGGCGAGCTCCCTAGCTCCGGATCAGGAACCGGCGGCCGTACGGTGCTCCACGTCCTCGTCCTCGTCCTCATCCACGCCGACGTCCAGGTTGATCTCGGCGCGGATCTTCTCCAGGGATCGCCGGATGAGACGCGAGACATGCATCTGCGAGATCCCGACCTGCTGCGCGATCTGCGACTGCGTCAGGCCTTCGAAAAACCGGAGGTGGAGGATGCGCCGCTCGCGCTCGTCAAGCGCCCGGAACCCCGGTGCGAGGTCGGCCAGACCCTCCGAGATCTCGTAGCGCGGCTCCTCGGTGCCGATCGACTCGAGCGGGTCGAGCGCGCCCTCCTCGTCCTGGCTCGCGCCCGCAGAAAGCGAGAGCGAGCTGTACGCGCGGCCGCTCTCGAGCGCCTCGAGCACCTCTTCGTCCGTCACGGAGGCGGCCTTCGCGAGCTCGGGAATCGTCGGCGAACGGCCCAACTGAACGGTGAGCTCCTCCATCAGCCGCGAGAGCTGGATGTTCAGCTCCTGCAAGCCGCGCGGCACCCGAACCGACCAGCCGCGGTCGCGGAAATGGCGCTTGATCTCGCCGATGATGTTCGGCGTTGCGTAAGTCGTCAGCTCGACGCCGCGGTTGATGTCGAAGCGGTCGATCGCCTTGATCAGCCCGATTGCACCGATCTGGACGAGGTCGTCGAGCTGCTCGCCGCGGTAGGCGTAGCGCCGGGCCAGCGAGCGGACGAGCGACATGTACTGCTCGATCAGCTGCTCGCGCGCGGAAAGGTCGCCTTGCTCGTGGTACCGCCGCAGGAGGAGTTTGTCGCTCTCAGGCACCCGCGACGTCCTTTCTCAGCTCGAGCCAGCCGTCACCGTCCAGCTCGTAACGGTCGACAACCGTGTCGAGGATCCGCCGCAGCGTGACCGCCTCACCGGGGTCCTGGTCGAGCTCGGCGCGAAGCCGGTCGACGGGGAACGGGCCCACGGCGGCGCGAATCGACCCGTCTTCGATCCGCAGCCGCAGCGTCACCTCGCCGTCCACAGGCGTGCGTTCGAGCACCGCATCGAGCGCGGTCTCGAGGTCGTCGATGCCCTCGAAGGTGAGGTCGAGCCGAGCTGCGACTCCGCCGAGGACGAGATGTGCGACCTCGCGGAACGGCTGCTCGCCGGGGATGGTGAGGATGATCTCGTCGCCTGTCATCTGTCGTCCAGGTGAAACGCCGGAGCTGAGCCCGAGGTTGCGATCGTTCCTGCTCCGACCACGGCGTCGCCCTCGTAGAGAACAGCCGCCTGGCCCCGCGCGGCGCCATAGGCCGGCTCGTCGAGCAGAAGCCGAAAGCCACCGTCCGTTGCCTCGACCTCGGCCGGGACGGCTGCGGAGCGGTACCGCAGCTTTACCTCAGCGCGCTCCACCGAGACATAGAGCCGGCCACGCGCCTCGATCTCGCGCGTGGCGAGCGACTCGCGCGGGCCGACGACGACGGTGTTCGTGCTCGCGTCGCTCCGTAGCGCGTAGAGGGGCTCGGCGCTGGAGATCCCGAGGCCGCGGCGCTGCCCGGGCGTGAAGCGCCAGAAGCCTGAGTGGCGCGCGAGCTCGCGACCTGTGTCGTCGACGATCGCTCCTTCCTCGGCGGCGAGACCGTGACGCTCCAGGAAGTCGCGGTAGTCGCCGCCTGCAAGGAAGCAGGCCTCCTGGCTGTCGGAACGGCCGGCAACCTCGAGTCCGGCTGCCGCGGCCTCGGCACGCGTCTCCTCCTTCGTCTGGTCGCCGAGCGGGAACCAGATCCGCCCCAGGAAGCGCGGATGGAGCCTGGCAAGCATGTAGGACTGGTCCTTCTCCGGGTCTGCCGCGCGCGCGAGCACCTGACGGCCGCGGTGGCGGACGATCCGCGCGTAGTGGCCGGTAGCCAGCCGCGCCGCGCCCGCGCGTTCCGCGAAGTCGAGCAGCTCGGCGAAGCGGAAGCTGCCGTTGCAGCGGATGCACGGGTTCGGGGTCTCGCCCGCCGCGTAGCCGCGGATGAACGGCCCGACCACCGCGCGGCGGAACTCCTCGCGCAGGTCGAGCGTCACGTGCGGGAGCCCGAGCGAGTGGCACGTGGCGCGCGCCGCGATCACGGCCTCGGGCGAGCAGCACGCGCGCTCCGCGTCCGGCCCGTCCGGATCGAGCCAGAGACGCAGCGTGACGCCGATCGCGTCCGGCCCGGCCCGCAGCAGCGCGACCGCGCTGTCGACACCGCCGCTCATCGCGACCGCGACGCGGCTCTCCTTCGGCTCGGCCCGAAAGACCGGCCCGATGGCGTTCGCGAGCGCGTCGACGGCGAGCTCGTCACCGCCGACGGCAGCGGCCTCGAGCAGCGTCAGACCCTCGAGCGGCCGCTCGAGCCCTTCCGCATCTGCCCTGACGATCCGGTCACCGTCCAGCGTCAGCCGCACGAGCGCCCAGCGCCCGTCGCGCGTCGAGTCGCCGATCAGCTCGACCATCAGCCCAGGCTAGCGTGAGGAACGTGAAGCGGGGGGACCGAGGTCCCCCCGCTTGAACTCCAGCCTGCCGATGTTCCGGGCCCGCTGCGAACCTGGACTAGCCAGGTGGGTGCCCCGTCGCCTCCGGCGCTCGGCGCCTCGGGACGAACAAGAGCTCCCATTGCATCGGTGTTGGTTCTACATTGAAGACCCGGCCACGCACAGGCTCGAGTGCCCTAGATGGTACTCGTCGCTCGGGGCGCCGCGTCACCCATTCAGTGGTTGAGACGGCCGCACCGGCAAAGCCGGCACGGCCTCTAGTCGGCATCGCAAGCGACGCCTCGGCTCACTTAGCGAGTCGCCTCGCCGGCGAAGACCCAGCGGATCCTCTGGACGCCGTCGAGGCCGAGCTTTTCGGCCAGCTTCGGCGTCAGCTCGAACTTCCGGCCGGGCGGGACGGGCCGGCGCGCGATCACCTGCGTCAGGATCTCGGGGCTGTTTCCGTACGCGACGTAGAGCTTCACGCCGCAGGGCAGGACCGAGTCGGTGACGCCGATCGTGTTCGGCCGCAGGATGATCGAGCAGTTCGTGCGGCGGCCGTACTGGACGGGCTCCGCCCCTGCGAGGCTCTCGCGCCAGCTGCCGTTGAGCGTCATCGGCTGGAGCAGGCCGGCGGTCTTCGCATGGTCTCCGTGCGAGGTGAGAGCAAGCGAGACGATCGCGGCCAGCAGCGCGACGCCGGCCAACGCGACCTCCCGTTGCGCCAGCGCCGGGCTCATCCGTGCCCTTGCGCCGGCAGGTCGGCGAGGTCGCTGCCGAACGCCTCCCTGACGAGCGGGTCGAACTCGATCGGGACCTCACCTGAGGGATCCGCGAACTGGCGCAGGCTCAGGATCAGCGCAGCGCGCTCCTCGTCCTGCAACGCGTCGCGGCCGTGCGTCTCCGTGGCGATGCGCTCGAGGTCCCAGATGTTCCAGTTGCGCGGCGTGATCTCTCGCTGGACGAGCGGGACCACGACCTCCGGCTCCGGTTCGGGCTCCGGTTCGGGCTCTGCCTCGGGTTCCGGTTCGGGCTCCGGCTCTGGCTCGGGAACGGCGGCCAGGACGACCGGCTCAGGCTCGGGCTCCGGCTCGGGCTCGGGCTCGGGCTCCATGGCCTCCGGTTCTGGCTCCGCGACGGCAGCGGACTCTTCCTGAGGTGCCGGCTCGGCCGCAGGAGCCACGCGCCGAAGGAACCCCGAACGAGCCTCCCCGCGCTCCAGCAGCGCAACCAGCAGCCACGCGCAGAACATGATCACCGCGATCCAGAGCGAGGCGAGCCCGGCCAGGCCGACCGCCGCAGCCACGAGCACGAGAAACGACGCCTCGAGCAGGAATCGCACCAGCGACAGACGGGTGCGGAGCTTCACGTGCCGGTCTCCTCGGGTGGCTCCTCGCGCTCACCGAAAAGCTCCGCGACCTCCTGCGAGGCGCGGCTCGGCTCCGGCTCGGTCCGTCGCGGCAGGAGCTTCACGTGCCTTGGAGGCGACGGCGGCTCGGGCTCGACCTCGGGCTCGCGCCGCCTGAGAAATCCGCGACGCCGCGTAGCGGTCGCCGGTTCTTCCGCGGGCTCGGGCTCCGGCTCTGGTTCGGGCTCTGGTTCCGGCGGCTCCGGCTCGGCCTCGGGCGCGCGGCGTCTGAGGAAGCCTCGACGACGGGTCGCGGTTGCCGGTTCCTCCTCGGGCTCCGGCTCGGGCTCGGGTTCCGGCTCCGGCTCTGGAAGCTCCGGCTCCGGCTGGACGGCGACCGGCTCCGGCTCTGGAGGCTCCGGCTCCGGCTGGACGGCGACCGGCTCCGGCTCAGGCTCCTCCTCTGGCTCAGGCTCGAGTGGAGCAACGATGGTCCGCTCCTCTGGCCGCGGCCCGAACACGCGCTCGGGCTCGTCTTCGTCCTCCGCCCTCGGCTCCGGCAGCAGGTACGAGAGCGGTGAACGGTCGATCCGCTCGGCGGTCAACTCGGCCAGCGCGACGAGGATCCACGCCGCGGCCATCACCCCGACGATGTAGAGCGGGCGCAGGTGGGCAAGCCCCGCGCCTACCGCGAGGAGAACGAGGAAAAGCGCCTCGAGCGCAAACCGGGCTCCGAGCCGGCGCGGAAGCACGAAGGGAGACTATCCGTCGTTGCCGTCGCCCTCGCCCTTCGGCTCGGGCTCGGTTTCCGCAGCGGGAGACGGCGGCGGGGGGCCCGGTGAGACGGGCGGCGAGAGCGGCGGTGCGCTTCCCTCTTCCGGAGTGGTGATCGTGCCTCGGCTTCCCTCGGCCGCGGCCTTCGCGGCATCGACGATCGACTCGGCCACCCGGCCGATGACGTCGTCGCCGAGACCCGCCGCGGAGAGCACCTGCTCGGCGCCCTCCTGGGCGCGGTTGATGATCGCGCCGGCCTGCGAACGGGCCCATTCGAGCGTCTGCTCGACCTCGGCGCGCGCCGAGTTGGTCAACTCGGTTGCGGAGTGACGAGCCTGCTCGAGGAGCCGCGCGGCGCGCGACTCGGCCTCCTTGATCTCCTGCGAAGCCTTCTGCTCCGCCTCCTGCACGGTCTGGCGAGCCTCGGCCTTCGCGGCGTTCAGCATCTCGGCGCGCTGCCGCTCGCTCTCGCTGCGATAGCGGTCGACCTCGCCCTGCTTCTGCTGGAGCTCGCGCTGGCGCCGCGTGACCTCTTCCTCGGTCCGGCGGAACTGGTTGGCGGAAGCGCTCTGCGCGTCGCGCTCGATGGTGTCGGCCATCTCGGCCGCGGCGCGGATCAGATGCAGCGCGTCCATGCGGACCGCATGACCGGACGGCTCGACACCGCTCTGGCCGGCGGCCTGGAGGACGCGCAGCTGGACCTGAAGCTGCGTGGTGTGGCGGCGGAACGCCTCGAACGCCTCGCGAACCTGCTCGCGGTCGTAGCCGTCCCGCGAGGTGGGCAGATCTTCGACTCGCGGCAGCGACGTCAGCGCGGGCGCCTGCGACGCTCTTCCTTGCCCTTCAGTTGCCATCCGCTGCCTCTCCTGACCTCGACCGAAACCTAGTATGACTGCTGTATCGGCGCGCGAGAAGAAGGGATTAGCCTTCTTCCTCGGCCACCACTGAGATTCCAAGCTCGGCGAGCTGCTCCTCCTCGAGCCGGGTCGGCGCGCCGCTCATCGGATCGACGCCTGCCTGGTTCTTCGGGAACGCGATCGTGTCGCGCAGATTGGGCTCCTGCGCGAGCACCATCAGCATCCGGTCGATGCCGAACGCGATCCCGCCGTGCGGGGGCGCGCCCATCTTCAGGGCCTCGAGCAGGAAGCCGAAGCGGTCCCGCTGCTGCTCGGGCGTGATCTGCAGCACGTCGAAGACCTTCGACTGCAGCTCGGACTCATGGATCCTGACTGAGCCGCCGCCGAGCTCCTCGCCGTTGCCGACGAGGTCGTACGCGACGGCGAGCGCAGCGCCCGGATCGGTCTCGACCAGCGCCTCCGATTCCGGCGTCGGCCTCGTGAACGGATGGTGCACCGCCGCCCAGCGCTGATCGTCCTCGGACCAGTCGAACATCGGGAAGTCACTGACCCACACGAAGCGCCACTCGTCCCGCGCGATCAGGCCGAGCTGCTCTCCGAGGTGGCTGCGGAGGGCGCCCAGCACCCGTGCCACGACGGCCGGCTCGTCCGCGCCGAAGAGAACCGTGGAGCTGGGCTCGGCGCGGATCGCCTCCAGCTCGGGCTCCGAGAGGAACTTGAGGATCGGCGAGCGCGGCTCACCGCTCTCGTCGTAGACGACGTAGGCCAGCCCCTTCGCGCCCCACGTCTTCGCACGCTCCTCGAGCTCGCTCAGGTCCGCGCGCGAGAGCTCCTGCGGGACCGTAAGACAGCGCACCGCGCTCGCGCCGCCGAAGACCTTGAACTCCGAGCCCCGGGTCGCTTCGGTGACGTCGCGGATCTCGAGGCCGAAGCGCAGGTCCGGCTTGTCGCTGCCGTACCGCAACATCGAGTCGGCGTACGAGAGGCGCGCGAACGGCGTCTCGAGCTCGACGCCCAGGCACTCGCGCCAAACCGAGGCGATCATCTTCTCCATCAGCGCCTGGATGAGCTCGACGTCCGGGAACGCCATCTCGACGTCGAGCTGGGTCAGCTCCTGGACGCGGTCGGCGCGGAGATCCTCGTCGCGGAAGCACCGCGCGATCTGGAAGTAGCGCTCGAAGCCGGCGATCACGAGCAGCTGCTTGAGGATCTGCGGGGACTGCGGCAGCGCGAAGAAGCGCCCGGGTTGCAACCGCGACGGCACGACGAAGTCACGGGCGCCCTCGGGCGTGGGCTTGAAGAGGATCGGCGTCTCGATCTCGAGGAAGCCGGCCTCCTCCATCGTCGCGCGGATGATCGAGACCATCTGGGCGCGGAGGCGGAGGTTGCGCTGCAGGCGCGCGCGCCGAAGGTCGATCCAGCGGTAGCGGAGCCGCAGGGTCTCGTCGACACCTTCCTCGTCGAGCTGGAACGGAAGCGGCGGGCAGCGCGAGATGATCTCGAGGCGATCGACCTGGAGCTCGACCTCGCCGGTGGGGAGGTTCGGGTTGACGTTCTCGGGCGCACGCTCGACGACCTCGCCCTCGGCCTGCAGCACGAACTCGTTGCGGATCTCGTGTGCCTGCGCCGCCGCCTCGGCCGAGCGTTCCGGGTTGATGACGAGCTGGCCGACCCCGCTCGCGTCCCGAAGGTCCACGAACACGAGCCCGCCGTGGTCGCGGCGCCGCGCGACCCAGCCCGCCAGCGTGTGGCGCCGGCCCACCTGCTCCTTGCGGAGGTCGCCGGCTCCGAGGTCGCGCCAGTTCATGTCCGGAGCCTCTCGGCGAGCTCTGCGGTTGCTACCTCTTCGTCCTGCTGTCCAGAGCGGCGGATCTTGGAGCGTTCCGGCCCCCACTCGACGACTGCTTGAGCGCCGAGCCGGCGAGCGTGCGTGAGCTGGCCCTTGAGCGAGCGGCCCGCGTAGTCGACCTCGGTGCTCAGACCAGCGCGGCGCAGCTCGGCAACGAGCGGCAGCACGCGCGGCTTGTGATCGGTTTCGAGCAGCGCGACGAAGACGTCGATTCCCTTCGGCTCGACGGCCGCCCCGGCCGCCTCCATCGAGAGCAGCAGCCGCTCGATCCCTGCGCCGAAGCCGATCCCGGGGGTCGGCGGGCCGCCGATCTCCTGAATCAGCCCGTCGTAACGGCCGCCGCCCGCGATCGAGCTCTGCGCGCCGATCGCCGCATCGACGAACTCGAAGGCCGTGCGCGTGTAGTAATCGAGGCCGCGAACGAGTGTCGGGGCGAGCGTGTACTCGACGCCGTAATCGTCGAGGTGGGTACGTACCTGCTCGAAGTGCTCACGGCAGTCGTCGCAGAGGGCCTCGCCGATCTTCGGCGCATCCTCTAACGCCTTCAACACCTGCTCGTTCTTGACGTCGAAGACCCGGAGCGGATTCGTCGCCCGTTTCTGGCGAGCGTCTTCGTCGAGAGCATCCTCGTGCTGGTCGAGCCACGCGGTCAGCTGCTCGAGGTACGCGGGGCGGCAGTTCTCGTCGCCGATCGAGTTGAGGAGAAGCTGGTAGTTGGTCACGCCGAGCCTTGCGAGCAGCTCGTCGTAGAGTTGGATCACCTCCGCGTCGATCGCCGGATCGTCGGAGCCAATAGCCTCGACGGACAGGTGCCAGTGCTCGCGGTAGCGGCCGCGCTGGGGAGCCGCATACCGGTACATGGTCTCGATGGTGTAGAGCTTCACCGGCTGGGCCTCGCGGTGGAGCCCGTGCTCCAGGTAGGCGCGCGCGATCGTGGCTGTCCCTTCAGGACGCAGGGTCAGGGAGCGGCCGCCTTTGTCTTCGAACGTGTACATCTCCTTCTGGACGATGTCGGAGCCCGCGCCGGAGGTGCGCTGGAAGAGCGCCGTGTCCTCGAACGCAGGCGTGTTGATCTGCCGGTAGCCGTAGAGCGAGCAGAGCCGCTCGGCCTCGCCGATCACGAGCCTCCACATCGGCTGCTCGGCCGGAAGGATGTCGTGGGTGCCGCGCGGCGCCTCGAAGGTCGTCACGACGCGCGCAGCGGAGCGAGGAAGGGGTTGCTGGCGAGCTCGTCGCCGAGCGTTGTCGGCGGGCCGTGGCCGGAATAGACGACGGTCTCCGCTGGGAAGCGCTCCGTCAGGTCGCGAAGCGTCTCGACGAGCGTGTCCCAGTCGGCGCCGGGGAGGTCGGTGCGGCCGACCGAGCCCGAGAAGAGGACGTCGCCCGAGAAGAGGCTCGTGTCCGCGTGGAAGGCGAGGTGGCCTGGCGAGTGGCCCGGGACACGGAGCGTCTGGAAGGTGAGGCCCGCGAGCTCGAGCTCCTCGTCGCCCTTCAGGAGGACGTCGGCCTTGTAGGGCCGGGCATGCACGCCTGCGGGGACGAGCTCCGGCAGGTTCTCGAGCAGCGCCTGCTCGTCCTCGGCCATGTGCACTGGGGCGCCGGTTCCCTCGGCGAGGTCGGCGACGCCGAGGAGGTGATCCCAGTGGCCGTGCGTGATCAGGATCGCCGCGCACCGCGTCCCCAGTCGTGCGAGCTCGAGCCGGAGCTGCGCGGCGTCGCCGCTCGGATCGATGACGACTGCTTCCTCGGCTCCGCGGGACGCGCGCACGACGTAGCAGTTCGTCCCGATCGGGCCGAGCTCGAAGCGGTCGACAGCGATGTCGCCTGGGGCGGCCATTGGCCGGTGAGTCTATTTAAGGCGCGCCCAGCCTCCTCCCCACTGCGAGCCTAGCGTCGAAATGCGCGCGCGTGGGTGACGGAAGAGCGCCGAAACTGTGACGAATGCTCGGTGCTCCGGCCGTTTCGCGGGCGGACGCGGGGTAGGATCGCCGCCGTGCGCTCCTGGAACCTGCGCGAGATCGAGACGCCAGGCGGCAGCCGGTCTCCGGTGGTGCTCGACTCGGACGAGGCGGCGCGCGCGGTCCTCATCGGTCTCGATCCCGGGCAGGAGCTCGGCGACCACCAGGTCAAAGAGCACGCCTTTGTGCTGGTCGTCGACGGCAGCGTTCGGATCGAGGCAGGCGGCGAGACCTTGGAAGCGTCGGCGGGGACGCTCTTCACGTTCGAGCCGGACGAGCGCCACTCGGTGTCGAGCGCCGAGGGCGCACGGATCCTCCTCTTCCTCGCACCGTGGCCCGGCGCCGGGCACTACCGCGGTGGCGAGCAGGCGGCGCAGCCGGCGGGCTAGCGGCGGAGCCCGGTGCGCGGCGGCGGGGCCTGGCCGGTCCGCCGCAGGTACGTCCGGTACATCGCGCGATCCATCATGTACATGAACGGGATGAAGAACCCCGTGTAGAGGATCGCGAGGAGCAAGCGGGTCGCGACCGGCTGCTTGCTGTTCAGGACGCTGAAGGCAAGGAAGATGAGCGGCCCGAAGAACAGCGCCCGTCTGCTGACGCGTTTCCAAGAAGGCGGGTCGATCTTCCGGACCGGGCGGCCGCCCTTGGCGTTGCTTTTGCGAGCAGCCTTGGCACCGTTTCGCCGCGCGCCCTGCCGCCCGGACGGCTCGAGCTCCGCCGGGTCGACCTCGACCTCTTCGCCTTCGTCGTCGACGTAGACGAATTCGTACTCGTGCCGGCGCTCCTTTTGCCGGCGCCGCTTCTGCTTCTTCGACGCCATTGCGGCAAGCGTAGCGCCAGGCTCAACGGCTCAGAGCGACCTCGCCCCCGAGGATCACGGTGTGCACGACGTCCCCGCCGAGGTGGTACGCGAGGTAACGCCAGTCGGGAGCCCCGAGCAGCACCATGTTCGCGTCGTACCCGGGGGCCAGGCGTCCGAGCTGCGCGCTCCGCCCGAGAACGTGCGCAGCGTTGACCGTGACTGCGCCCAGCGCCTCTTCGGGCGCGAGCTGGAGCTGCGTGCAAGCGAGCGAGCAGACCAGCGGCAGGCTCTCGCAGAAGGCACTCCCGGGATTGAAGTCCGTGGCAAGTGCAATCGCGGCTCCTGCGTCGACGAGGCTTCGCGCCGGCGGCATCGGACGTGCCAAAAAGAGCGCGCTTGCCGGCAGGAGCACGCCGATGACGTCGCTCGCTGCCAGCGCCCGGGTGCCGTCGCTCCCGGTGGCTTCGAGGTGATCGATCGAGCGCGCGCCGAGCTCGATCGCCAGCGGCACGGCCCCCTGCTCGGTGAACTGGTCGCCGTGCAGGCGCAACGCCAGTCCGGCGTCGCGGCAGGCGCCCAGAAAGCGCCGTGCCTGGTCGACGTCGAACGCGCCGCGCTCGAGGAAGACGTCCGCCGCCTCGGCAAGCTCCGCCGCGTCAGGAAGGACCTCGCCGAGCGCGAAGTCGAGATACGCATCTGCGTCGTCGAATTCGGGCGGAACAGCATGCGCGCCCAGCCAGGTCGGCACCCCGCCCGCCTCGGAGATTGCGCGCAGCGATGCGAGCTCGGTGTCACGGTCGAGCCCGTAGCCCGACTTCGCCTCGAAGGTCGTCGTGCCGGCCCGCAGCATCCACTCGCGGTGGCGGACGACCGCTGCTCGCAGCCCCTCTTCTCCTGCCGCGCGCGTCGCGGTGACGGTTGCGAGGATCCCACCGCCTGCGGCGTGCAGCTCCTCGTAGCTCGCCCCCGCCGAGCGCAGGGCGAACTCGGCTACCCGATCGCCCGCGAAGCACGCGTGAGTGTGGCAGTCGACGAGCCCGGGGATCGCGCACAGTCCGCGGCCGTCGACCTCCTCGAGGTTCCCCTCTTGCGCCGGGAGATCGCGCATCCGCCCGGTCGCCGCGATCTGACCGCCCTCGCACAGGACGAAGGCTTCGTCGAGCACGTCGACCTCGGCGAGCGCCTTCCCGCGCAGAGGTACCCCCCTTCCCGAAGGCGTGACGAGCTGCGCGAGATCGCGGACGAGCAGGCGCGCGGAGGGATCCGCGCTCTCGCCGAGGGCCGTCACCCGCTGCTGGACGGCGCCATCGGAGGCTCCAGGCCCATGCGTTCGGCGACCTCGATGGCTTCCTCGTAGCCGGCATCCACGTGTCGGAGGACCCCGGTTCCGGGATCGGTCGTCAGGACGCGCTCGAGCCGCTCCGCGGTCTCGGCTCGCCCGTCGGCGACGACCACCATGCCCGCGTGGATGGAGTTCCCGATCCCGACGCCGCCGCCGTGGTGGACGCTGACCCAGGTCGCCCCCGCAGCCACGTTGAGCAGGGCGTTGAGGATCGGCCAGTCGGCGATCGCGTCGGAGCCGTCGCGCATCGCCTCCGTCTCGCGGTATGGAGATGCAACCGAGCCGGAGTCGAGGTGGTCGCGCCCGATCACCACCGGGGCTCTCACCTCACCGCTGCGCACGAGCTCGTTGATCGCAAGGCCCGCCCGGGCGCGGGCCCCATAGCCGAGCCAGCAGATCCGGGCCGGGAGACCCTGGAACGCGACCCGTTCCGGCGCGACCGACAGCCACCGCTGCAGAGCACGGTCCTCCGGGAAGAGCTCGAGCAGCATCCGGTCGATTGCCGCAATGTCCTCCGCCTCGCCGGACAGAGCCGCCCACCGAAACGGCCCGATCCCCTGGCAGAAGAGCGGCCGAATATAGGCCGGGACAAAGCCCGGGTATGTGAACGCGTCCTCTACGCCCGCTTCTTCGGCCTCACCTCGCAGGTTGTTGCCATAATCGAAAACATAGCTGCCGAGCCGGACGTACTCGAGCATGCCTTCGACGTGGCGCGCGATCGACTCGCGAGCCTGACGGACGTACTCCTCGGGATCGCCCGAACGCAGCTCCGCAGCCTCGTCGACGCCGAGGCCTGCAGGGATGTAGCCGTTGAGCGGGTCGTGGGCCGCGGTCTGGTCGGTGACGAGATCGAAGTGCTCGCCGCGGCGCGCGAGCTCGGGGACGATCTCCGCCGCATTTCCCAGAACGCCGACGGAAAGCGCCCGGCCTTCACTCGCCGCACGACGAACGCGCTCCACCCCGTCGTCCAGCGACTCGGCCGCCTCGTCGAGATACCGCGTCTCCAGTCGCCGCCGGATGCGCGTCGGATCGACCTCGATGCAGAGAGTCGCTGCGCCGGCGAGCGTTCCCGCGAGCGGCTGCGCGCCGCCCATCCCGCCGAGACCCGCGGTCAGGATCGTCCGGCCCGAGAGATCGGGCGAGCCGAAATGCTTCTCGCCCGCCGCGGCAAAGGTCTGGTAGGTGCCCTGGAGGATTCCCTGCGTGCCGATGTAGATCCAGCTGCCGGCGGTCATCTGCCCGAACATCGTCAAGCCGAGCGCCTCGAGACGGCGAAACTCGCCCCATGTGGCCCAGCGGGGCACGAGCAGCGAGTTGGCGATCAGCACCCGTGGCGCCGAAGCATGCGTCCGGAAGACGCCGACCGGTTTGCCGCTCTGGACGAGCAGCGTCTCGTCTTCGCCCAGGGTCAACAGCGAGCGGACGATCGCCCGCAGCGCCTCGGGGTTGCGCGCCGCCTTGCCCGAGCCGCCGTAGACCACGAGCTCCTCGGGTCGCTCGGCGACCTCGGGATCGAGGTTGTTGAGCAGCATCCGTAGCGGCGCCTCGGTCGACCAGGAGCGCGCGTGCAGCTCGGTGCCGCGCGGGGCCCTGATCGCGGAAAGGTCACCGCAGAGCGCTTCGACGGTCGCGTCGATCGGCCGGGTCGCGCTCATTGGCTCCGCTGTCCTTGCCGCCCGCGCAGGGAGCGCCACGTCCAGAGCATCGCGAACAGGAACGCGCCGACTGCCAGGACGACGGCCCACAGCACGCGCCCGCCGGTGAGCACCGCGACGATGATGACGATGACCGCAAACGCGCCGTAGATCAGGGCGCTGTCACGGTAGGGCCGCTTGGAGACTCGTCGCGACGGATCGCGTCCGTTCGACTTGTTCATTGCAGCTCGCCGATCTCTGCCTCGACCGCCGCGACGAGCGAGCCGTCGCCCACGGCGGCGGCGACAGCCTCGATGTCCCCGGAGAGTGGCCGGTCGTCGCGCAGCCTCGGCGAGAGCGAGCGGACGACCTCCCGCGCGGCGCGCACCCCGCTGCCAGGCTGCAGCGGCGCGAGAAACTCGATGCCCTGCACTCCGGCGAGAAGCTCGATCGCAAGAACGCGCTCGACGTTCGCGAGCACCTGCCACGCCTTTACGCCCGCGGCATTGCCCATCGAGACATGATCCTCCTGCCCGGCGCTCGTCGGAATTGAGTCGACGCTCGCGGGATGGGCGAGCACCTTGTTCTCGCTGACAAGCGACGCAGCCACGTACTGCGGGATCATGAACCCCGAATTGAGGCCGCCGTCGCCGGTCAGGAACGCCGGCAGCCCGCCGGAGAGGCTCGGATTGACGAGCCGCTCGATCCGCCGCTCGGAAATGTCCGCCAGCTCGGAGACCGCCATCGCGAGGGCGTCGAGGGCGAACGCCAGCGGCTGTCCGTGGAAGTTCCCGTTCGAGACCAGGAGCTCGTCTTCGACGAGGACGAGCGGGTTGTCGGTGGCGGAGTTGAGCTCCGTGGAGACGGTGTACTCGATGTAGTCGAGGAGGTCGCGGCTCGCCCCGTGTACCTGCGGCGCGCAGCGCAGCGAGTACGCGTCCTGAACCTTGTCGCACCAGCGGTGGGCCTCGTTGATCGCCGAGTCCTCGAGCAGTCGCAGCACGTTCGCCGCCGATTCGCCCTGCCCGCGCAGCGGTCGCACCGCGTGGATCTGCGGGAGGAAGCTTGTCCGCGAGCCCTGCAATGCCTCCAGCGACACGGCGCAGGCGACGTCCGCGGCTTTCGCGGCGCGCTGGGCGCGCATGAGCCCGAGCGCACCGTAGGCGGCCATGAACTGCGTGCCGTTCACGAGCGACAGGCCCTCCTTCGCCTCGAGCCGCACGGGCGCGAGCCCCGCTGCCGACAGCGCCTCGCCGCCGGGCAGCCGCCGGCCGTCGAACCAGGCCTCGCCCTCGCCGATCAGCGGCAGCGCGAGGTGCGCGAGTGGCGCGAGATCGCCGCTCGCGCCGACGGAGCCGCGGCTCGGCACGTGCGGCAGGACGCCGCGGTTGAGGCACTCGACGAGCAGCTCGACCGTCTGGACCCGCGATCCCGAAAAGCCCTTCGCGAGGGCGTTCGCGCGGAGCAGCATCGCCGCGCGCACGATCTCGTCCGGGTACGGCTCGCCGACGCCGCACGCGTGGCTGCGGAGCAAGCGGACCTGCAGCTCTCCGGTCAGCTCCTCGGGGATCGACCGCGAGACGAAGCGGCCGAAGCCGGTGTTGACGCCGTAGGTGTGCTCTTCGCGGCCGTGGACGGCACGTTCGACGAGGTCGCGCGCGGCCTGCATGCGCTCCCTGGCCGAGTCTGCGATCCCGACCGGCGCGTGATCGACCGCGACCGCCCACACGTCGGCGAGAGCGAGGTCGTCGCCCGTGAGAGCCTTGCTCTCGATCACGACGCGAGTGTATCCCGCGGGTCTCGGCCTACCTTGGCCGCCCGGGGTCCCTTAGTACGGTTCGCCCGGCCTCCTCCCCGAGGCGAGCGTATCGAGGAGAGGCGCGCGTGTCTGTCACGGATCTGCGCCGAAAGGGTGTCGAAGCGCGGCCGGCCGGCCCTCACTCCTCGAGCAGGCGCAGCTCGAGCACGCGCGAAGCGTCGAACCCCTCGATTCGCAGCGTCGAGCCCGCGGCCGCGAGCGCTGCGCCGGCCGGCATCAGCCCCACGAGCTCCGATCCCACGACCTCCGCCCCACGCGCGCCGGCTTCGGCCGTGATCCGCGCGACGATCTCGTGGAGCGCGGCCGCCTCGTAGTCCTCCACGTTCATGCTCACCTGCACGAGCCCCGCACTCGGCAAATCAAGTCCCAGCGCGCGCACCCCGGGGAAGCCTCCGTCCCGCTCGCGCACCGCGGACGCAACCTCCCGCGCGGCGTCCAGCGACCCGAGCAAGTTGACGTTGAATGCGATCAGCGGCCGGCGTGCGCCGACGAGGACGCCTCCGGCGCGCTCGTCCAGCTCAGCCGGCCCGAAGTCCGGCGCGAGCTCGCCGGCCTCGACCCGCGACGCGAGCCCTTCGAACCCGCCGTTCCGGAAGAAAGCGGGACCGCGCCCGGGAGCCAACTCGCCGTAGAGGAAGACCGGAAGGCCGAGCTCGACGCCGACCCGCTCCGCAAGCACCAGGGCGGCTTCCCGCGCGCGCCTCATGTCCTCCGGCACGAGCGGGACCACGGGAACCACGTCCGCGGCCCCGACCCGCGGGTGCGCCCCCTGGTGCTCGCGCAGGTCGATCCGCTCGCGCGCACAGGCGATCCCCGCGAGCAGCGACTCGACGAGCTCCTCGGCTGAGCCGGCCAGCGTGAAGACCGACCGGTTGTGGTCAGGATCCGAGTGCACGTCGAGCAGCCGGGCCCGCGCGCCGAGCGCTTCCGCCAGTGCGTCAATGGTCGCGCGGTCGCGGCCCTCCGAGAAGTTCGGCACCGACTCGAGCGGCCGCGCCACGAACGTAGTCTAAGAAGCGTGAAGGCGTACTACGAGCGGCGGGCGGCGGAGTACGACGACTGGTGGCTCGGCACCGGCCTGCACGCCGGCCGCCACCGCCCCGGGTGGCACGAGTCGGTCGCAGAGCTCCGCGAGGCGATCGCCGGCCTGCCCCCGGCGAAAACGCTCGACGTCGCCTGCGGCACCGGCTTCCTCACCGAGCAGCTGCCCGGCACGATCGTCGGCCTCGATCAGAGCGAGTCGATGGTCGAAATCGCGAGCCGGCGGATCCCGGCGGCGTCCTTCGTGCAGGGCGACGCAATCCCGCTCCCCTTCACGGACAACGCGTTCGAGCGGCTCTTCACGAGCTTCTTCTACGGTCACCTCGAGGAGGACGAGCGCGTGGCGTTCATCGAGGACGCGAGGCGCGTCGCCGGAGAGCTCGTCATCGTCGACTCCGCGCTGAACGAGGACCACGAGGCGGTCGAATGGCAGGAGCGCGTGCTCAAGGACGGCTCGACCTGGCAGGTCTACAAGCGGTTCTTCACGGCCGAGAGCCTCGCCGAAGAGCTCGGCGGCGGCCAGACGCTCTACGAGAGCCGCTGGTTCGTCGCCGTCCGGTCTTGACGCGCCGCCGCTCGAGCTACCGCTCGCTCGCCTCGCTCCAACGTGACAACCGCGTCTGCCGCGCCTGCGCGGAAGCCGGCTTTCCACTCGAGTCGCTCGCCATCGTCCAGCCGTACCGGGGCCAGCGCGCCTTCATGTTCGGACAGGCGCCCGGTGCGCAGGAAGGCGTGGAGCGCCTTCCGTGGCGGGGCCGCGCTGGACGAACGCTCCGCCGCTGGCTCGAGCTCGACGAGCACGAGTTCTACGCGACGTTCTACTGCGCGTCCGTGACGCGCTGCTACCCGGGCAAGGCGCCGAGCGGCCGCGGCGACCGCACTCCCACCCCTCGCGAGCAGGAGCTCTGCGCGTTCTGGCGCGAGTGGGAGTTCCGGCTCATTCGACCCGATCTGATCGTCCCGGTCGGAGGGCTTGCCGCCCGCCGGCTGCTCGGCCTGAAGAGCGTCAGCGAGTTCGTCGGCCGCCGCTACGAGCACAACGGTGCCGTGGTGATCCCACTCCCGCACCCGTCCGGAGCCAGCAGCTGGCTGAACGAGCCGGCCAACCGTGAGCGGGTGGCCGAGGCGACGGCACTGATCCGCGAAGAGCTCGTCGCACTGGCCCGTCGCTAGGGTTCGAGGGTGCAGGAGGCACCGCGCTACCGGCAGACATTCACCCGGTTACTCGGGTTCCTGCGCCCTTACAAGGTCTCGCTGATCGTCTCGATCGTGCTCGCGGTCGGGTCGCAAGTTGCGCAGCTCGCCCTGATCTGGATTACGAAGCACGTGATCGACAATGCGCTGGCACCACACGACCGGCACAAGCTGTGGCTGTTCGTGGGCGCGATCGTCGTGCTCGGGCTCGCGCGCGCCGTGCTGATGGTGGGACGAAGGCTCATCTCCGGGCGACAGGCCCTCGCGGTGGAGATGGACATGCGGCAGGGCCTGTACGCCCACCTGGTGCGGCTCTCGTTCGGCTTCTACGACCGGCACCAGACCGGCCAGCTGATGTCGCGCGCGACGGTCGATCTCCAGGGCGTGCGCTTCTTCCTCGGCTACGGGCTGATCTTCTTCTTCCAGAACATCCTGACCGTCGTTTCCGTCACTGCGGTCCTGTTCGTCTTCGAGTGGAAGCTCGCGCTGATCGCGCTGGCGATCACGCCCGTGCTCGTCGTGCTGGCCTACCGGTACAGCCACGTGGCGCACCCGACCTTGCGCGACGTGCAGCAGAAGCTGGCGGACGTCGCGACGGTGGCCGAGGAGAACATCGTCGGCGTGCACGTCGTGAAGTCGTTCGCGCAGGAGCCGCAGGAGTCGGCCAAGTTCAAGGCGCGCTCGGAAGCCGTCTTCCAGCAGACGCTGCGGGCGAACCGCCAGCGCGCGCTCTACGTGCCGTTCATCTCGTGGATACCACTGATCGCCCAGGGCGCGGTGCTGCTCGTCGGTGCCCGCATGGTGACAAGCGGAGAGCTCAGCGTCGGGGGGTTCGTCGCGTTCAACCTCTACCTCGGCATGCTGGTCACGCCGCTGCGGTCGCTCGGGATGTGGATCGGCCAGTCACAGCGCGCGACCGCATCCGGCGAGCGAATCTTCCAGGTCATGGACGAGCCCGAGGAGATCGCCGAGCGGCCGGACGCGGCCGAGCTTCCGCCGGGGGGCGGCGCCCTTCGGTTCGAGGGCGTCGGGTTCGAGTACCTCCAGGGGCGGCCGGTGCTCGAGGACGTGACGCTCGACGTGCCCGCGGGCCGCACGATCGCGCTGATCGGGCAGACCGGCTCGGGAAAGACGACGCTGACGGCGCTCGTGCCCCGGTTCTACGACGTGACCTCGGGCCGCGTTCTGGTGGACGGGACGGACGTGCGCGACGTGACGCTGCCGTCGCTCCGGAGCGCGATCGGCGTCATCTCGCAGGATCCGTTCCTCTTCTCGGCGAGCGTCCGCGAGAACATCACGTTCGGGGCGCCGGATCTGGACGACGGCGAGGTCGAGCGGATCGCGCGGCTCGCGCAGGCGCATGAGTTCGTGGCCCAGCTGCCCGAGGGCTACGACACGATCATCGGTGAGCGCGGGATCACGCTGTCCGGCGGGCAGCGCCAGCGGCTCGCGATCGCCCGTGCGCTCGCCGTCGACCCTCGGATCCTGATCCTCGACGACGCCACCGCCTCGGTGGACGCGACAACCGAGGCGAAGATCCGCATCGGGCTGCGCGAGGCCATGCGGAACCGGACGACGCTGATCATCGCGCACCGGCTCTCGACGATCGCGCTGGCGGACGAGATCGTCGTCCTGGACGAGGGCCGCATCGCCGCGCGCGGGACACACGACGAGCTGCTCGAGACCAGCCCTGTCTACCGGGACATCTACGAGCACGGCCTGCTGGAACGGCAGTTCGCGGACGCAGTCGAGGCCCGGGTCGGCGACGAAGCGCTGGAGGCCGCGTCGTGAGCTCCGTCTCGATGTGGACGAAAAGGCGCCCAATCGGCGCAGACCGGTCACAGACAAGTGCGCGAAACTCGGGTAGCGTCAACGCCGTGGGCGGCGGGATCATCCCCACCCTCTTTGTGGGTGGGGGTGCGGCTGAAACGGCCGCCGCGGGCGGCCGACCGGGGGGCTCGGCATGAGGGTCTGGCAACCCGGCGGGCACCTGATGCGCGAGCGCGGAGCGCAGGTCGAGGACTGGTCCTGGCGGAGGACGCGCCGCCGGTTCGGAACGCTTGTCCGCCTCACGCGCCCGTACAAGACGCGCACGCTCTTCTCGGTCGCCTCGCTCCTCCTCGCGACCGCGACCGCGCTCGCCCCGCCGTTCCTCTCCAAGTACGCCGTCGACGACGGCATCCGCCGCCACGACCTCACGAAGCTCTGGTGGATCGTCGGCGCGTTCCTCATCGCGGGCCTCCTGAACTGGGCCATGAGCTACGCCCAGACCTACCTCACGGGGTGGGTCGGCGAGCGGATCCTGGCCGACCTGCGCAACCGGCTCTTCGACCACTTGCAGCGCCTTTCGCTCGGCTTCTTCGAGCGCAACCGCGCCGGCGTGATCATCAGCCGCCTGACGAACGACGTCGAGGCGATCGACCAGCTCGTCACCGACGGCGTCACGAGCCTCGTGCAGAACACGCTGACGCTCGTCGGCACGGCGATCATCCTCTTCATCCTCGACTGGCGCCTGGCGCTCGCGACCCTCGTCGTGATCCCGTTCATGAGCATCGCGACGATCATCTTCCGCACCCGTTCGGCCCGAGCGTACTCCGAGGTCAGGGAGCGCCTCGGGCTCGTGACCGCGACGCTCGCGGAGGACATCGCCGGCATGCGCATCGTCCAGGCGTTCACCCGCGAGCAGGCCAACATCCGCAACTTCCGCGAGGTCAGCGAGCGCTACCGCGACTCGAACATGGAGACGGTCGTCCTGAACGGCCTCTACTTCCCGTTCGTCGACCTGCTCTCGTCGGTCGCGCTCGCCGTCGTGCTCGGCTACGGCGGCCACCTCTACTTCCAGGGCGACGTGACGCTAGGGACGCTGTTCGCCTTCATGCTCTACGTCCAGAACTTCTTCGACCCCGTCCAGCAGCTGTCCCAGCTCTACGGGACCTTCCTCTCGGCCACCGCGGCCCTCGACAAGATCGTGGACGTCCTCGATCAGGAGCCGGAGGTGCTCGACCGGCCCGAGGCGCAGCCGCTCCCGGACGTCCAGGGACGCGTCCGCTTCGAAGACGTGCGCTTCGGCTACGGCGACGGACCGGAGGTTCTGCACGGGCTCGAGCTCGACGTCCCGCCCGGCACCACCGTGGCCCTCGTCGGCCACACCGGCGCGGGCAAGTCCACGATCGCGAAGCTGTTGGCGCGGTTCTACGACCCCCGCGAGGGCCGGATCACGATCGACGGCCACGACCTCCGCGACGTCACCCAGGTCTCGTTGCGGAGGCAGCTCGGGATCGTCCCGCAGGAGGGCTTCCTCTTCGCCGGCACAGTGACGGAGAACATCGCCTTCGGGCGGCCCGACGCGAGCCCGCAGGAGGTCGTGCGGGCCGCCGAAACGATCGGTGCAAACGACTTCATCCTCCGTCTCGAGGACGGGTACGAGACCCAGCTGCAGGAACGAGGCAGCCGCCTCTCGCTCGGCCAGCGCCAGCTCGTCGCCCTCGCAAGGGCGCTGCTCGCCGACCCGCGCATCCTGATCCTCGACGAAGCGACCTCATCGGTCGACATCGGCACCGAGCGGCGGATCGAGCGGGCGCTGCGGACGCTGCTCGCGGGCCGGACCGCCTTCGTGATCGCGCACCGGCTCTCGACGATCCGCGACGCCGATCTGATCGTCGTGCTCGAGCACGGCCAGATCGTCGAGCAGGGCACCCACGACGAGCTCCTGCGCAAGCAGGGCCTCTACACGTCGCTGTACGGCGACTGGGCCGCGGACGTGGCCTGAACAGCCCTATTTAGCGCCTTTTCAGCAACGGAAGCGTGACTTCCCTGGCACGAGGGATCGACCGTCGCGCGCCTGGACCCGATGCTTTGGCTGCGGCCACTTGAACACGCCTGCGTACGTCCAGAACAAACTTATATATCGGTTGCTTGATCCGATGCGGCAGTTTCTTCGTATGACCGGACAAGCGCCCGTAACTCACCTTGTCCCGCGCTCGCCTCGCCCAGCTCGCGGGGGTACTTTCTGCGGCCCTCGCTTTAGCCTGCTCTGCGCCGGCGGCCTTCGCCTGCGCAAAGGGCTACACCTACGCCGGTGTCTATGCACAGCACCCGGCGCCCGGCATTGCAGCCTCGATCAGCATGGCGTCGATGCCCTCGGTCGACGGCGGGCACGTTGCAGCTTGGGTGGGCATCGGCGGCGCGGGCCTCGGCCCCGGAGGCACCGACGAGTGGCTCCAGGTCGGGCTCGCGTCGTTCGACCAGCCTGACGCGCGGCTCTACTACGAGCTCGCGGTCCCGGGGAAGAGCCCGCACTTCTTCCAGCTCGGGAGAGGGATCCTGCCCGGGTTCAGCGTCCGGGTTGCCGTGATGGAGCTCCCCTACTCCCCCAACTACTGGGTGGTCGTGACACCCAAGGGCGTCGCTGGCCCGTTCTTCCTCCCGAACAGCCACAACCGCTGGGAGCCTGTGGCGACCGCCGAGAGCTGGGCCAAGGGCGGGAACCTCTGCAACCGCTACTCGTACCGCTTCCAGAACGTCGAGCTCGGCGAGAAGCACGGCTCCTGGAAGGCGATGCGAAACCCGATCACTTTGCACGATCCAGGCTGGAAAGTGCACAAGTCTTCGTCGTCCGCGTTCAGCGCGAGCGACGGCTAGAATCCCCCGGCCGCAACGGCACGTTGCGGGGTCGTCTAACGGTAGGACGCTCGGCTCTGGACCGAGTAGTCTAGGTTCGAATCCTAGCCCCGCAGTAACTAGGAGCGATCGCGATCGCGGGCTCGCCGCTCCTCGACGGATTCGCCTTCCTGAGGCGCCCCCGCCGGGCCGCTCATCACGACGCCTTCCTCCTCCACGATCTCGCGGGGATCGGCGTGCCGGTACTCCTCGCTCTGCAAGCCGCCGCGCGGCTCGCCCTCGACCGCGAGCGCCTGAGGATCGCCCTGCTGCTTGCCCGCGCGGCGCTTCTCGCCACGCTTGAGCCATCTTCCGAGCATGGGCCGGTAATGCCCGTTCGCGGCTACACTACGCCTCTGCCCGGCGCATTCGTCTAGTGGCCTAGGACACCGCCCTCTCACGGCGGCGGCACGGGTTCGAATCCCGTATGCGCCTCTCTCGCTCGGACCCCGTCGTGCCGATGCAGGGCGGGTGTGGATGCTGATTCCCATCGCCGGCTTCGTCTTCGGGCTCGTCTTCGGCCGCTGGTGGACACTGCTGGCGGTGATTCCGCTCGGTAGCTGGATCCTCGCCACGAACAACCTCGAGGGCCACATCGGCGCCTGGGTCGCGACGGTGCTCTCGGCGCTCCTCGCCTGCGCGATCGGCTCCGGAGTTGCCCTGCGGCGCCTGCGCGGGCGACGGTTCCAGACGTAACCCGCTTCACGGCGTGTGAACATATGACGTGCTGCGGCGGGTTCTCTGGGGGGTGCTCTTGGTGGGCGTCCTCGCATCCTTTCCGGCGGCCTCCAACTCGTCCACGATTGGATCGCCGCGCTGGCTCGCATACGGCCGCGACGGGCAGCTGACCAACTTCGTCCGGGTCTCGGGGCTCACGCCGAAGACGGCCCGCCGGCTGCGCCTCAAGTGGACGAAGCAGCTCGACGGCCCCATCGTCGCTTCGCCGCTGTACGCCAACGGCACGCTCTACGCCGAGACCGAGGCGGGCTCGGTCTACGCGCTGCGCCCGAGCGACGGGGCGACGCGCTGGCATCGCACCCTCGGGGTCGTCCCGACGCAGAGCTGCGGCAGGTGGGGCCTGACGTCCACGGGCGCGATCGACCTCACGAGAAACGTCCTCTACGCCATCTCCTCCGACGGCCTGCTGCACGCGCTCAACCTGACGAGCGGCGAGGAGCGATCGGGCTGGCCGGTGGCGATCACGAGCGCGCACGCCGACGGTGAATACGTCTGGGGCGGGCTGCGGCTGTTGCGAAGCACGGTCTATGCCGGTGTCGCCTCCTACTGCGACGTGCCGGGCTCGGACGGCCACCTTGCAAACGGCCGGCTCGTCGCCGTCGACGCACAGCAGGCGCGGGTGAAGGCCACGTTCGACCCTGTGCCCGGCGACGGCAACATGGGCGGGATCTGGGGCTGGGGCGGCGTCTCGGTCGATCCCGCCGGCAAGACGCTCTGGACCGGCGTCGGCAACTCCTACGTCTGGGACGCGGCCTGTTCCTGCATCACGGAGAACGCGGGCTACGGCAACAGCATGGTCAAGCTCACCCCGGATCTCCGCGTGCTCGGCTCGTACCGGCCGAAGGATCTGCCGGACAAGCTCGACCTCGACTTCGGGAGCGCCCCGCTGCTCTTCCAGCCGAGCGGCTGCAAGCCCTATGCCGCCGGCAACGACAAGAACGGCTGGATGTACATCTGGAACCGGACGCGGCTCAAGCACGGCCCGCGTCAGAGCTTCGGGCTCGGCGACGGGATCGCCGCCTTTGTCGGCCAGCCCAGCTACTCGCCGTCGCTGCGGATGATCTTCGCGAGCCACGTCTTCGACAGACGCGGGGGCAAGAAGATCGGCGACGGGATCCAGGGGTTCACCATCAACCGCCACTGCGGCGTCGCGCGGCGCTGGCTGACCAGCGTCGGCGAAGGACAGATGCCGCCGCCGCTCGTGCTCGGGGACGTCGTGTTCGCGGCAGGGGGCGAGGCGGGCGGCTACACGGCCCTCGACGGGCGCACGGGCAAGCCGCTGTGGCGGTTCGCCACGCCCGCGGCAACGCTCGCGCCTTCGATCGCCGCGGGAACGCAGATCTTCGCCGGCGATTTCGGCGGCACGCTGCGGGCGTTCGCCCGTTCCTAGGCGCCGAGCTCGCGGAGCAGTGGCCGGGTGTCGAGCGGGTCGAAGCCGATCCGGCCGGCGATCTCCTCGCTGGACGGCCGCGTGCCCTCAGTGAAGAGGGCCCGGAGGCGCTCGCCGGTCTCGGCGTTCTCCCACCATTCGCCCTCGAGCTCCTGCTCGAGGTACGAGCGCAGCTGGGCCGCGCGGATCCAGGCGCGCAGGTAGTCGGCGGAGTAGAAGCCCGCGTCCATGTCCGCGAGGAACCCGTCGGCGCGGTAGCGCACGCCCGTCGCAGCGGTGAGCCGCTCCGAATAGCCCTCGTCGGTGCCGCCGTCCTCGGAGAAGCGGCCCCAGAAGTCGAGCTCGAACTGGAGCTTCGCGACGTAGCGGCGGAACAGGAGCGCCTCCATGAAGACCGTCGCCTCGGCGTTCGTGGCGGCCTCCTCGTCCGAGAGCCCGAAGTGGCGTGCGTGCCAGCCGGGCTGCCGGGAGATCGCCTCGATGATGTACGAGTAGATCTCCGTCAGCGCGTGGTCGCGCGAGATGTTGCGGAATGTGTACGGCAGCGCCGGATCGCAGCCCGCGTAGTGGAGCGCGTGGCCGGCCTCGTGGAGGAACGCCTGGTAGTCGTGGAGCCCGCCCTGCGCGCGCGTGATCAGGTGGACGACCTTGGGCGGATCCGACGGGATCACGCAGGCGCGCGGTGACTTCTGCGGCCGGTCGTCCAGGTCGAGCTTGATGTTGGGCTCGGCCTCGAGGTCGAAGCCGAGGCGCGCGAGCGTGTCCATGCAGATCGGGACCGCGCGCTCCTTCGTGTACGTGCTTTCCAGCGGAGACAGCCGCCGCATATACGCGACCTGGAACGAGCTCGGCACGTCCTCGCGCTCCGGGCCGAGCAGCCGTTCGAACCAGCTTTCGCGCAGGCGCGCGTAAACGTCCTCTGCGGCCTGGCTCGCCTTCGCGAGCGCACCCTCGAGCTCGCGTAGCGAGATGCCCTTCTCCTCGTCGGAGCGCGCGATCGGATCGTCGATCTCGCTGATCTCGGCCTCGAGCTCCTCGCCCGCGCGGATGACCTGGAGACGTTGGTCGTTGAACGCTGCCGAGGCGTCGGCGGAGAGGACACCGAGCTCGTCGCGATCGGCGTAGCCCTGGAGCACCGCGAGCCGCGCCTGCGCGCTCCGCAGCGGCATCTGTTCACCCTTGAACTCGACCCTGGCCGCCAGCACGGCGTTCTCCAGCGCGTCCTCGCGCTCCGCGAGCGCGGCGGTGATCAGGCCCGCTTCGCAGGTCTTCCGCAGCCGGTAGAGCCGCTCACGATCCTCGTCCTCGGTCGCCTTCCCCTCGGCCTCGCGCAGCGCCTCGAGCTGGTTTCGCGTGAAGAGATCCTCGTAGCGGCGCACGATCTCGGCGCGCTCGGAGACTTCCTTTTCCCCCACGCGCACGGCACGGCCCTCCTCCGAGCGCTCGAAGAGGTAGCGCTGGAGCCGGGATTCGTATTCGGGCGGACTGAGCACCGCAGCGACACTCACGGCGGGCAAATCTACAGGACCCGCGTGCGCTCGCGTATCCCCTTTCGGGGGGCCGTATCCATTTTGGCCTCTCGAACGTTTTATGGTCCAGAAGTCGTAAAGAACCCGCCGCCCAAAATGACTTCCTACGTCACCGCCATGCCATCCATGATCTCAACGGACGAGCTTCCCCGCCCGAGCGCGTACTTCCGGCGGCGTTCCTGGCTCGACTTTCAGCGCGCGCTCGACCCGCTCGCTCAGCCGCGGCCGCTACCGGCTATGCGAGCGAGGGCCTCGTCCTTGCCGAGGAGCTCGAGGCTCTCGAAGAGGCCCGGCGAGACCTTCGACCCCGTCACGGCGAGACGGATCGGCTGAAACGCCTCGCGCGGCTTGAGCTCGAGCCGCTCGGCGAGTGAGCGGAGAGCCGCCTCGATCCGCTCGGCGTCGAACGGCTCGACCTCGGCCAGCGTCTCCGCGGCCGCCGGTAGCACCGTGCCGTCGACGGCCTGTGCCTCGGGCCGGGCGAAGAGGAAGCCCGCGAACTGCGGGAACTCGCTCAGCGTCGTGATCTTCTCCTGGACGAGCGGCGCGGCCTTGCGGATCAGCTCCTCGTCCCAGTCGTAGCCCTGCTCGCGCAGGTAGGCGACGAGGCGGCCGGCGTACTCCTCCGGCGCCAGCGCGCGCAGGTAGACGCCGTTGAAGTGCCCCAGCTTCGCGTAGTCGAAGACGGCCGGGCTCGCGCCGACCCGCTCGAGCGTGAACCGCTCGACGATCTCGTCGACGCTCATCAGCTCGGTGCGGTCGTCGTAGCTCCAACCGAGCAGCGCGAGGTAGTTGACGAGCGCCTCGCGGATGTAGCCCTGGGAGCGAAACTCCTCGACCGAGGTCGCGCCGTGACGCTTGGAGAGCTTCTTCCCGTCGGCGCCGAGGATGTTCGCGAAGTGCCCGTAGGCCGGGAGCGGCACGCCGAGGGCCTCGAGGATCCGGATCTGCTTCGGCGTGTTCGAGATGTGGTCCTCCCCGCGCAGGACGTGCGTGATGCCGTCCAGCCAGTCCTCGACCGGCGAGGCGAAGTTGTACGTCGGCCGGCCGTCGCCGCGGACGAGCACCAGGTCCTCGAGCTTCTCGTTGGGGACCTCGATCCGCCCGCGGATCAGGTCATCCCAGGCAGTCACGCCCTCGTCGGGCATGCGGACGCGGATCGCGCCCTCGTCCTCGTACGCCTTACCGTCGGCGAGGAGGCGCTGCGCCTCTTCCTTGCAGCGTTCCATGCGGTCGAGCTGGAACGTGACCTCGCCGTCCCAGTCGAGGCCGAGCCAGCTCAGGGAGTCCTGGATCTGCTGCGTGGCCTCCTCGACCTCGCGGCTCGTGTCGGTGTTCTCGATCCGGAGGCGGAACTCGCCGCCCTCGTGGCGCGCGAAGAGCCAGTTGAAGAGGCCGGTGTGGACGAGCCCGATGTGGGGGAACCCGGTCGGGCTCGGCGCGATGCGGACGCGGACAGGCATGGCGTTAGCGTAGATGCGTTGGGTGAGCGGATCCTGACATTGCGCGAGTTGAACCGGACGCTCCTGCTCCGGCAGCTGCTGCTGCGGTGGGAGCGGCTGCCGGTGGCCCGTGCGATCGAGCGCGTCGGCGCACTGCAGGCGCAGTGGGCGCCGGCGCCGTACGTCGCGCTCTGGTCCCGGCTCGAGGCCTTCGAGCGGGCGGTTCTCGAACAGGCGCTCTCGCGAGGCTCGGTGGTCAAGGCACTGCTGATGCGGGCGACGATGCACCTGGTCTCGGCCCGCGACTACCCGTGGCTCGACGCGTGCGTGCGGGAGGCTCGGACGCTCGCGCGGGTGCGTGGCGTCGAGCCGCCGGAGGCGCGCGTCGTGAAGCGGGCGCTTGCCCTGACGCGGGAACGGCCGCACACGCGTCCCGAGCTGATGCGGGCACTCGGCTACGACCCGCGGACCCAGGATCTCCGCGAGCTGCGCGAGATGAGCTGGGTGATCGCCCTTGCGCGGCTCGAGCAGACCCCGGAGGCGGCGTTCTGGTCGTTCCGCGGCTCCCCGCTGCTCCGGCCCGCCGAGCACGAGCTGCCTCCGCGGTCTGAGGCCGCCGCGTATCTGATTCGCCGCTACCTCGGTGCCTTCGGGCCGGCGACGCGCGCGGACGTCTCGGCCTGGAGCGGGGTCCCGATCCGCGACCTCGATCCGGGCTTCGAGTCGCTGCGGCTGCGCGCCTTCCGCGACGAGGCAGGCCGGGCGCTGCTCGACCTGCCGCGGGCGCCGTTGGCGGACGGCGACGTGCCGGCGCCTGTGCGGCTGCTGCCTCGCTGGGAGGAGATCCTGCTCGCGCACAAAGACCGGACCCGCGTGCTGCCCGACGAGTACCGCAAGCAGGTGATCGCGGTGAACGGCGACGTGCGGCAGGCGATCCTCGTCGACGGCTTCGTCGCCGGCTTCTGGGGACGGGACGGCGATCGCGTCACGGTGCATTTCTTTGCGCCGCTCCCGCGGCAGGCTCGCCGCGAGGTCGAGGAGGAGGCGGCCCGGCTGGCTGCCTGGCTCCGCTAGCGTCAGCGCGTGCTCTTCGGCGGCCACTGCCCGGGCGGGATCAAGAAAGCGCTCGACAACGCGCATGCGTTCGGGATGGACGCCGTCCAGCTCTTCGTTCAGAGCCCGCGGGCCTGGCGCTTCCCGGAGCATGACCCCGCGGATCTCAAGGCGTTCCGGGCGCGGCGCGAGGAGCTCGGAATCCAGGCGGTCGCGGTGCACGCGCTCTACCTCCTCAACCTTGCGAGCCCGAAGGACGACTTCTACGAGAAGAGCGTCACGACCCTGCGCTCGACCGTCGACGCCGCGTGCTCGATCGGTGCGGAGGCGGTCGTCTTCCACGTCGGCTCGCATCTCGGCAGCGGCTTCGAGCCCGCGCTTGAGCGTGTCGCCCCCGCGCTCGCGGAGGCGCTGGAGCGCTGCAGCGACACGACCTGGCTCTGCATGGAGAACACCGCCGGCACGGGCGGCACGATCGGGCGCTCGCTGGAGGAGCTGGCCGCGCTCTACGAGGCGCTCGACCACCATCCCCGACTCGGCGTCTGCCTCGACTCTTGCCATCTGTTCGCGTCCGGCTACGACGTGACCGACCGCGGCGAGCTCGACAAGACGCTGGCACAGCTCGACGACCTGATCGGGCTCGACCGGCTCCGCTGCCTCCACGTGAACGATTCGAAGACGCCGCTCGGCTCGAACCGGGACCGCCACGACAACATCGGCGAAGGGCTGATGGGCGAAGGGCTCGGGGTCTTCCTCGGGCACCCGAAGCTGAAGGGACTTCCCGCGTATCTGGAGGTCCCGGGCACCGACGGGCACGGGCCCGACGCGGAGCAGACGCAGAAGTTCAGGGAGCTCTACGCGCGGGCGACTACGAAGCGCGGATCTGCGCGAAAATCCGGAACGAAGGCTCGCCCACGGGCAGCTCGTGGAACTCGGGGTTGAGACAGCCGAGTTCGTCGGTCCGGCTCTCGTAGCACGCCTCGACCTCCACCTGGCAGAGCGGCAGCGGTGGGTTCGTCACGCGAACCGCTCCGAAGCCTCCGCGCCGTGACTGCGCCTCCAGAAGCAAATCGAGGTCGATGTCGACCTCGAAGACCCGCTGCATGCACCCGACGTACGTGTGCCCGAATTCCTCGTACGCGTAGAGGAATGGGCAGCCTCGCTCGGCGCAGGCGGCCGGGTAGACGACCTTGTCGCAGTGAACCTCGCAGCGGCGGCATTCGACTTCGTCCTGGGGCCGAAGCGGAAGCTCGCTCGGCTGAGCCGCCGCCTGCTCGCTCGTGTTCATACCCGAATTGTGGGCGCAGCGACGCGTCCTCCGCAAGACTTGACAAGGCCCGCCTATGTGGGTAGGGCGAGGCGCCGCGCGATGTTCAGAACGTCGAACTGCGTGAACGCCTGGAAGTCCGGCTCGCGGCCGTCGGGGTGCTCGTCGGCGCGGAACCAGATCGCCTGCACGGTCGTCATCCCGAGCTCGCCGGCCCCGCGCACGTCCTCGTAGAGCCGGTCGCCGACGAACAGCGCGCGCGAGGGCGCGACCCCGAGCGCGGCGAGCGCCGTCTCGAAGATCTCGGGGTGCGGCTTGCGCTTCCCGACCTCGGACGAGAAGACGGCAACGTCAATGCGCTCGGCGATACCCATTTGCTCCAGGTCGCGCCGCAGGAGCCACCCGGGGTCGAACGCGTTCGACACGAGCCCGAGCTTGAGGCCGTCTCCGCGGAGGGAATCGAGGAGCGCGTGCGTCGTCGAGCCGAGCACCCGCGCGGGCTGCCAGGCGGCGTGCTCCGCCTCGAGGAAGGTGTTGAGCTCGTCGTCGGAGAGCTCGATTCCGAAGTGGGCGAGCGCGTCGCGGATCATGCCCGGGTACTCGATCTCCTCGAGGGTTCCCGGAATCCAGAAGAGCGGCTCGAAGCGCTCGCGGAAGTGCGCGCGGATTTCCTCGGCTGGAAGGTCGGCGCGATCGAGCGCGGCGAGGCCTGCGCGGAACGCCCGGTCCATCAGCTCCTCGTCGAACTGAAAGTCCATGAGCGTGTCGCCCCAGTCGAAGAGAACTGCCTCTAGCACGGACCCAAGGCATAGCTTGCGATGCCGCCTTCAGGAGGGCGGGCTTCGCCCGCGCTCCGTCTGAAGCGACCGGTCGACGCGCCGGGGTAGAAGCACACGCGGCTAGGGTAATGGCGTGGGCCGGAAGCTCCTGTGGGCGTCACTCGTCCTGGCCCCGGTCACGTTCATCCTGCGTTGGGTCGTCCACGCCGGCGACGTGACGCTGTTCGCGATCGCGGCGGCGGCGCTCGTGCCGTTGGCGTGGCTGATCGGCGAGGCGACCGAGCATGCCGGGGAGCACACGGGCCCGGGCATCGGCGGCTTCCTCAACGCGAGCTTCGGCAACGCGCCGGAGCTGATCATCGCGCTCTTCGCGGTCAACCAGGGACTGCCGAACGTCGTCCGCGCGTCGCTCATGGGCAGCGTCGTCTCGAACATCCTGCTGGTGCTCGGGATCGCGCTGTTTCTCGGCGCCAAGCACGCGCACGAGCTCGACCGGCGGTCTCTGCTCCTGCAGCTCGGCCTCGTCGGGGTGGCGACATTGCTGTTTCTCGCGCCGGCCGTCCCGGGTTGGAGCGGTAATCCGGAACGGCACTCGCTCGCCGTGGTGAGCGTGCCGATCGCCGCGGTGCTGCTGCTGCTCTACCTCGGCGTGACGGCCTGGGGCCTGCGGCGGCACAGGCGTCTTCACGAGGAGAGCGGCGCGGAGCCGGGCGGCGGCTGGAGCCTGCCGGTCTCGCTGGCGGTGCTCGGGGCCGCGACTCTGCTGACTGCCTTCGTGAGCGAGATCCTCGTGCACTCGTTGAACGCTTTCGCGGACGCGGCCGGGCTCTCCGAGTTCGTCACGGCAGCCGTGATCGTCGCGATCGTCGGAAACGCGGCCGAGCACGGCGGCGCCGCGGTGATCGCGCACCGGGGGAACCTGCGGCTCGCGACGGAGATCGCGGTGTCGTCGAGCGCGCAGGTCGCGCTGCTGGTCACCGGCGCTGTCGCGCTCCTTTCCTGGGCGGTGAAGCCGGCGCTGCCGTTGACCTTCCGGCCCGTCGAGCTCGCGGCGATGGGCGGCGCGGCGCTGGCGGTGGCGATCGTCCTGTGGGACGGGCGGGCGCGTCGTTGGGAGGGTGCGCTGCTGATCGGGCTGTACGCGGTCGCGGCAATCGGCTTCGGCTTCGCCGGCGACCGCTGAGCGCCGGTCAAAAAGTCACGCATTCGTCACGCTCTCGCGACAGACACGTGCGTCTTTCCTCGTTACGCTCGCCTCGGGGAGGAGGCCGGGCGAACCGAACTACAGGGACCTAGGCTTCTGAGCGCCTGCCGAAGACCACCGGCGCCCGCGTGAACGGGTACGTCGCCCAGTAGAGCTTGTCGACGTGGCCGTCCTCGTCGCGAAGAACGCGGAGCAACTCGCCGCGCTCGTCCCCGGAGATCGTCCGGAATCGATCGTCGCCGTCGGGCTCGAACACGGACGGCGCCCGCTCGGGCGGTGCGGTGGCGACCCGCGCCTCGAGCCGCCCTCCCCGCCAGCTGAAGACGAACTCGTGCCCCTCCGACCACCACCGCCCGAGCAGCGGCGCGATTTCCTCGGGCGGCGTCTCTTCCGGCACCCACGGCTCAGGCGCAGGCGCGAGCTCCTCGAGCGCCGCCTCGAGCAGCCGCAGCCCGGTGTCCGTTGCCTTCGGCCACCGGCCCGAGTTCGTCAGCACGACCGCGCCGATCTTCTCGAGCCGCGAGTAGACGAGCATCGAGATGAACCCCGGAAAGCCGCCCGTGTGCCCGCCGAAGATCCGGTCGCCGCGGCGCCAGAGCTCAATCCCGAGCCCCCAGCCGAGCGTCCAGTCGGGCTCGGCCATGATCCGCACCTGGTGCATCTGCTCGACCGTCGCCGGCGCGAGCAGCGATTCGTCCGGATCGCAGAGGAACGAGCCCCACCGCGCCAGATCCTCGACCGTGCTGCACAGCCCCGACTCCCCGCCTTTCCCACCCAGGTCGAGCTCGGGCTCGCGCTGCACCGACTCCGAGTACGGCTCGACGAAATACGGCCGCGCGTGCACTCCATCGAATCCCCACGTCGTCCGGCGCAACCCGAGCGGTCGCAGCAGCCGCTCCTCCACGTGCTCGCGGAAGGGCCGGCCGACGATCCGCCCCACAACCTGGCCGAGCAGCGCGTACGCGAGATTCGAGTAGTGCCAGGCCGTCGCGCCGGGCAGCACCTGCTCCGCCTCGGGCAGCGACGCGAGCAGCTCCTCCGCCTCGGGAAAGACGAGCGTCTCCCACACCTCCCCCGGCGGCTCCCGTTGGAGACCCGACGCGTGCGCGAGCATCCGCCCAAGCGTCAAGCCGCCGTGCGCCACATCGGGGAGGTGGCGCTCGAGCGGGTCGTCGAGGTCGAGCTTGCCCTCGTCGCGGAGCTGCATGACCGTCGTCGCGGTGAACGTCTTCGTGATCGAGGCGACTGCGTACTGCGTGTCCACTGTCGCCTCTGAGCCGGCCTCGGCGTCTGCGATCCCGATCGACTGAGACCACTCGACCTCGCCGGCCCTGAAGACCGCCGCGGTGAGGCTCGGCAGGCGGCCGTCGCGCTGCGCCTCGCCGACGAGGCGCGCGAACCGCTGCTCAGGCGTGGGCAAGGGCGCCGAGCGCCCGCGGTATGAGCTCCACCGCGCGCTCGATGTCGTCGTCGTCGACGTCCAGATGCGTGACGGCCCGAAGCCGTGTGGCGTGCGCGGTCATCGAGAGGCCGACGCCGTGCTCCCACAGGCGCCCGAGGGCCTCCTTCGGCGAGAGCCCGAGCGGAGCGAGATCGACCTGCACGAAGTTCGTCTGAACCTGCTCCAGGTCGACCGGAACGCCCGCGGCGTCAAGTCCCTCGGCGAGCCGCCGCGCACGATCGTGGTCCTCGGCGAGCCGATCGATGTTGTGCTCGAGTGCGAAGACGCCGGCGGCCGCGACGATGCCCGCCTGGCGCATCGCGCCGCCGAACAGATGCTTGAAGCGCCGCGCCGTAGCCATCAGCTCCGCCGACCCGGCGACGAGCGCGCCGAGCGGGCAGCCGAGCCCCTTCGAGAGACAGAGCGTGACGGTGTCGAAGTGCCCGCCGATCGTCGCCGACGGGACCCCGGATGCGACCGACGCGTTCATGAGGCGCGCCCCGTCGAGGTGAAGCCGCAGTCCGAGCTCCCTCGCCGTGGCAGCCACGGCCTCGATCTCCTCGATCGGCCAGACCCGCCCGCCGGAGGCGTTGTGCGTGTTCTCGACGGAGACGATCTTCGTGGGCGGGACGTGCGTGCCG
Source organism: Gaiellaceae bacterium (assembly GCA_036522595.1). GTDB lineage: Bacteria > Actinomycetota > Thermoleophilia > Gaiellales > Gaiellaceae > AC-32. Next base: position 9,474 of record DATDFL010000027.1, on the reverse strand, counting down.
TCCGTGACGCGGACGGTCTCGCGGATCTGCTCCGGGGTGAAGCGGCCCGCCACGCACTTCAGCGGCCTCGTCATCAGGCCGGCGTGAACCGCGGGGCCGCCGAGCTCGGCCAGGAAGATGTGCGAGTTCTCCTCGGCGAGCACCTCGTCGCCCGGCTCGCCGAGCGTGCGAAGCGCGATCTCGTTCGCCATCGTCGCCGTCGGCACGTAGACGGCTTCGTCCTGGCCCAGGAGCTCCGCCGCCCGCCGCTCGAGCTCGTTGACGGTCGGGTCCTCGCGCTTCTGCTCGTCGCCGACCTCGGCCGCGGCGATCGCGGCGCGCATCTCGGGCGTCGGTCTCGTCTGCGTGTCTGAACGGAGGTCGATCATCGGGACACTAGGCTCCCTTCGGCGCCTCGACGCCGGCCGCGGCGGGCTCGGCGGAAAGGTCCGGATGGTCCTCGAAGTGGTAGCGCACGATCGAGCGCTTCGCCGCCTTGACCTCGTCGAGGCGTCCAACGACGGTGCCTTGCGGCGCCTGCTTCAGCACCTCGGGCTGGTCGGCTGCCTCGTGGGCGATGGCGCGCATCGCATCGATGAACGCGTCGAGCGTCTCCTTCGCCTCCGTCTCGGTCGGCTCGATCATCAGCGCCTCGGGGACGATCAGCGGGAAGTAGATCGTCGGTGGGTGGAAGCCGTAGTCCATCAAGCGCTTCGCAACGTCCAGCGCGCTCACGCCGTGCTCGCGCTTGAGCCGGCGCGCCGAGAGCACGAACTCGTGCATGCAGAGTCGGTCGAACGGGACGTCGTAGTCCCCGCGCAGCTGCGTCAGGAGGTAGTTCGCGTTCAGCACCGCGACCTCCGACATCTCGCGCAGCGCCGGGCCGTACGCGCGAATGAAGGCGTACGAGCGGACGAATACGCCAAAGGGGCCGAGGAAGCCGCGCACCTTGCCGATCGACTTCGGGCGGTCGTAGTCGAGGCTGTACGCGTCGCCCTCGCGGACGATCGCGGGGACCGGAAGGAACGGCTCCAGCCGCTCCGACACGGCGATCGGGCCGCCGCCGGGGCCGCCGCCGCCGTGCGGCTGGGAGAACGTCTTGTGCAGGTTGATGTGGACGATCTCGAAGCCCATGTCACCCGGCCGCGAAATCCCGCAGACGGCGTTCAGGTTGGCGCCGTCGTAGTACATGAGGGCGCCGGCCTCGTGGAAGATCCGCGAGATCTCCTCGATGTTCTCGTCGAAGAGGCCGAGCGTCGACGGGTTCGTGATCATCAGGCCCGCGGTCGTCTCGTCGACCTTCCCGCGCAGGTCCTCGACGTCGATGTTCCCGCGCGGGTCGGTCTGGACGTTGGTCAGCTCGTACCCGGCCATCGTCACGCTCGCCGGGTTCGTGCCGTGCGCGGTGTCGGGGATGACGATCTTGCGCCGCTGCTCGTCCTCGCCCCGGTCCGCGAAGTAGGCGTGCATGAGCATCAGGCCGGTCAGCTCGCCCTGCGAGCCGGCAGCCGGCTGGAGCGAGACGGCGTCGAGGCCGGTCACCTCGGCAAGCACCTCCTGGAGCTCGACGCAGAGATGCAGCGCTCCCTGCGCGCGCTCCTCGTCCTCGAGCGGGTGGAGGTCGCGGAAGCCTGGCAGCCCGGCGAGGCGCTCGTTCACGCGCGGGTTGTGCTTCATCGTGCACGAGCCGAGCGGGTAGAAGCCCGTGTCGATCCCGAAGTTGCGGGTCGAGAGCTCGGTGAAGTGACGCACGAGATCCGGCTCGGCGATCTCGGGCAAGCGCGGGGGCTCGGCGCGGCGGAGCTCGGATGGGACCTCCGGCGCGGTGAGGCCCGTGTCCGGCGGGCGGCCTCCGCGGCGGCCCGGTCGCGACTTCTCGAAGATCAGTTTCATCGCTGCAGGACCTCGGCGAGCCGGTCGATCTCCTCCTTCGTGCGGCGCTCGGTGAGGGCGACGAGCAGGACGTCGTCCATCCCTGGGTAGTCGCGGCCGAGCGCGTAGCCGGGATGGATTCCTCGGCCGAGCGCGTCCTTCACGACCTCGCGCGCGTTCCGTCCGACACGTACGGCAAACTCCTTGAATGTTGTCCGATCCGCAAACGGCAGTTCGAGGCCGGCGGCTGCGAGTCGCTCCTTCGCGTACTCGGCAAGGGCCATGCAGGTCTCCCCCACCTCGCGCAGTCCCTGCGGCCCAAGCCATGAGAGGTAGACCAGGCCCGCAAGCGCCAGCAGCGTCTGGTTCGTCGTGATGTTCGACGTCGCCTTCTCCCGCCGGATGTGCTGCTCTCGGGTCTGCAGGGTGAGGACATAGCCGCGGTTTCCCGCGGCGTCTGTGGTCTCGCCGACGATCCGCCCGGGCATGCGCCGGATGTATTCGGAGCGCGCCGCGAGGAACCCGTAGTGCGGGCCGCCGTAGGAGATGTGGTTCCCCGCCGCCTGCCCTTCTCCGATCGCGAGCGCGCACCCGTAGTTCCCGGGCGCCTCGAGGACCCCGAGCGAGATCGGGTCGACATGCGCGACCGGGAGCGCCTCGGCTTCGGCCGCTGCGGCAGCGAGGTCCGGCGCGGGCTCGAGCACGCCGAAGAAGTTCGGTTGCTGGAAGATCGCGCAGGCCGCACCCTCGGCAGCTGAGCGGAGCTCATCCGGGTCTGTAGCCCCGTCGCGGTGCGGCACCTCGACGACCTCGAGCCCGAAGCCGGGCGCGTACGTCTTCACGACCTGTCGGACCTGCGGGTTCGTCGCCTCGGTGACGACGACCTTCGAACGGCCGGTCGCGTGCTTGGCGATGTAACACGCGTCGGCAGCCACCGTTGTGCCGTCGTAGCCGGACGCGTTGGAGACGTCCATCCCGGTCAGCTCGCAGATCGCGGTCTGGTACTCGAAGATCGACTGGAGCACGCCCTGGCTCAGCTCAGGCTGGTACGGCGTGTAGGCGGTCAGGAGCTCGCCGCGCTGCAGGACGGCGTCGACGACCGCCGGGACGTAGTGGTCGTAGAGCCCCGCGCCCAGGAAGGACACGTGCGAGCCGTTGTGGTCGTTCTGCGACGCCAGCTGCTCGAAGTACGCCGCGAGCTCGACCTCGGTCAAGGCGGGCGGAACGTCGAGCTGCCCCTGGAAGCGGACGCCCTCGGGCAGGTCGGCGAAGAGGTCGTCGATCGACTCGAGCCCGATCGTCTCGAGCATCGCGTCGCGGTCGGCGTCTGTCAGCGCGAGGTAGCTCAACCTTGCTCGGCGAGGAACCGCTCGTACGCCTCGGCGTCCATGAGCGACTCCGCCTCGCTCGGATCCGAAAGCCGGACGCGCACGATCCACCCGTCGCCGTACGGATCGGTGTTCACGATTTCGGGAGCGTCGACGAGGGCGCGGTTGATCTCGACGACCTCCCCCGAGAGGGGCGCCACGACGTCGGAGACGGCCTTGACCGACTCGACCTCCGCGTACGGCTGGCCTGCGCTCACGGTCCGACCTTCCTCGGGAGGCTCGAAGTGGACGAGCTCGCCGAGCGCGTCCTGCGCGAACCACGTGATCCCGAAGGTCGCCTCGCCGCCGTCGATTCGCGCCCAGTCGTGCTCCGGGTGGTAGCGAAGGTCGCCGGGGTTCTGCTCAGCCATCCTGCTCCTCTCGTGAGTAGATCGGCTTCTTGACGACGCGGGCCCGGCGCGCGCGGCCGCGAACATCGATCGTCAGCGCGGTCTCCGGCTGCGCCAGCTCGGCCGGAACATAGCCGAGCCCGATGCCTTGCTCGAGCATCGGCGAGTGCGAACCTGAGGTGACCTCGCCGCCCTCGGCGATCGTCATCCCCTGCCGCGGGATCCCCGGCTCTTCCATCACGAACGCCGCCAGCCGGCGATCCGGGCCGGCCTCCTTGATGCGCCGAAGCTCCTCGGCGCCTGTGAAGTCCTTGTCGAGCGCGCAAACCCAGCCGAGCCCGGCGGAGATCGCATCGGTGTCCGACCCGATGTCGTTGCCGTGCAGCGGGTAGCAGACCTCGAGCCGCAGGGTGTCCCGCGCGCCAAGCCCACACGGCACGGCGCCGCGCTCGAGCACGCGATCCCAGAGGTCGCCGCCGCGGCTTGCGTCGACGAACAGCTCGCAGCCGAGCTCGCCGGTGTAGCCGGTGCGGTTGACGGTGCAGGGAACTCCGTCAATCTCGCCGTCCGCGAAGGTGAACGGCGGCGCGTCCGCGAGCCCGAGGCGCTCGATCGAGCGCGGCCCCTGGACCGCCAGCAGCGCGTAGTCGTCGGAGACGTCGCGCACTGTCGCGGCCGCCGTCTCACGCTCATGGAGCCACTGAAAATCCGCCTCACGGTTAGACGCGTTCACGATCAGGAGGAAACGCTCGGGGTCGCGCTCGTAGACGATCAGGTCGTCGACGATCCCGCCGTCGTCGTTGGTCAGCAGCGTGTACTGCGCCTTACCGGGCGCGATGCGGTCGAGGTCGTTCGAGAGCAGCGACTGGAGGAACTCGCGCGCGCCAGGCCCCTCGACCTCCAGCTCGCCCATGTGCGACACGTCGAAGACGCCGCAGTCCCGCCGTACCGCCAGGTGCTCCGGAATCACGCCCTCGTACTGCACGGGCATCTCCCAGCCGGCGAACGGCACGAGCCGCGCGCCGAGGTCGACATGCCGGTCGTAGAGCGGCGTCCTGAGCAGCGTCTGCATCGGACGCGGATGCTAGTTGAGCCGCAAAAAGAGCCGCCCCGGCTTCGGCGTTTGAGTGCCGAGGCCGGGGCGGCCGGACCGGGTCATCGCGGGTCAACCTCTACGGTCGACCCGAGAGGGCAACGGGATCTTTGCCACGCGAAGTTGGCGTTAAACCTCCCGGTTGCACACGGGAGTCACATCAGACGCTCGTCTAACCGTCGCGCAGGAACGAGGGCACCTCGAGGATCTCCTCGGAGACCTCGAAGCGCTCCGCCGGCACCTCGCGGTCGCTCTGGTGCGAAGCCGACGCCTCTGCGGGCTCCTCGGTCCGGCGGCGGCGCCGCAGCCGGGCGGGACCGAAGCCGGTCGCGATGACCGTCACGCGCACCTCGTCGCCGAGAGCGTCGTCGATCACGGCGCCGAAGATCACGTTCGCGTTCTGATCGGCTGCGGACGTGACGACCTCAGCGGCCTCGTTCACCTCGAACAGGCCGATGTCGGGGCCGCCGGTGACGTTGAGCAGGATCCCCGTCGCGCCCTCGATCGACGACTCGAGCAGCGGCGACGACACCGCCTGCCGCGCAGCTGACGTCGCTCGGCCCTCGCCGGATCCGGAGCCGATTCCCATCAGCGCCGAGCCGGCCTCGCTCATGATCGTCCGCACGTCGGCGAAGTCGAGGTTCACGAGCCCCGGGATCGTGATCAGGTCGGTGATCCCCTGGACGCCCTGACGGAGGACGTCGTCGGCCATCCGGAACGCGTCGACGATCGTCGTCTGCTTCTCGACGACCTGGAGCAGCCGGTCGTTCTCGATCACGATCAGCGTGTCGACGTGGTCGCGGAGCTCCTCGACGCCGAGCGATGCGACTTCCGCGCGGCGACGGCCCTCGAATGCGAACGGCCTCGTCACGACGCCGACGCACAGCGCTCCTAGCTCGCCGGCCAGCTGCGCGACGATCGGCGCAGCACCGGTGCCCGTGCCGCCGCCCTCGCCGGCGGTGACGAAGATCATGTCTGCGCCCTTCAGCGCTTCCTTCAGCTCGTCGCGGCTCTCCTCGGCGGCGCCGCGCCCGATCGCCGGGTCGGCACCGGCGCCAAGACCCCTCGTTGCAGAGGAGCCGATCGGCATCTTCACGTCGGCATCGCACATCAGCAGCGCTTGCGCGTCCGTGTTGATGGCGATGAACTCGACCCCGCTCAGGCCGGCATCGACCATTCGATTCACGGCATTCGAGCCGCCGCCGCCGACGCCCACGACCTTGATGAGGGCCAGGTAATTCCCTGATTGATCTCTCACGTTCATCCCCACTCTCAACCTAGCTCGACCTGAAGCTCGACCGGAACTTCCTTCTTCAAGTCCGGCAGCGTACGCCCGGTCGACCAGCCTGTCAACGCTGGTGAAGGACCGCAACCCTAAAGCTCAACCTCCGGCTTGAGGGTTCTCTCCAGCCACCGGGCGCGCGGGGACGCTGACGTCCAGGTAGGCGTATCCGCCTTCCGCCAGCAGGCCCGGGAGGATGCGCGACGCGACCGCGAGCTTGAGGCGGACCGCCCGAAGATCGCCCAAGCGCAGCTCGAGACCAGACGCGAGCAGAAACGTGAGCTCGTGGTCGGCGGCGCGGACGGTGCGCACCCGTCCCGCGAGGTGCGCGTGGCGGGCAAGCGCCAGCGCCCGCACGGCACGGAGGCCGAACTGATCTCGGAGGCTGTCTCCGACCCGCGGGCCATCAGCCGTGATCCAGACGCGCGGTAAGGGGTTCGACGCCTGCGGCTCCGCGGCGGCGATCACGCGACCGCTCGCGGCGACGACCCAGGCATCCGCCCCGTGTCGCAACAGGGCAACGGGATGCTCGGGCCGCACCACGACCCGCAGGGTGTGGGGAAACTCCCGGTCGTAGCTCGCCGAGGCGACCACGGTCAGCGCGCCGACTCGACTTTCGACCTCCTCGCTGTTCAGGGCGAGCAGGCTCGTTCCGTCGAGCGGCTCGAGCGCAGCCTTGACACGGGCGGCAACTCCGGGCGGCGCGCCCTCGACCTCGATGCGGTTGAGCGCGAACATCGGCGTCACGCGCGCGACGGCGTAGAGGCCGACGGCGCCGAGGACGATCGCGAAACCGACGAGCAGCGAGCGTCCGGACGGCAGCAGGCGCACCAGCCCGGCCCGGCCAATGCCGGCCTGCAGCGGGATCACCGCGGCACGGGTGCGCGCAGCCTGCTGAGGACGTCGCTCAGCCACGGCGTTAGGTTCGCCGCGGGGGAGGCCGCTCCTACGGCAGCTCGAGCGGGCCGAGGAAGACGACCTCGTGGCGCAGGTCGGCGCCGAACTGCTCGCTCGCCCGCCGCCTCGCCTCGGCCATCAGCGCGATCGCGTCCTCGGCGCGGGCGCCGTCCGCGTTCTCGATGAAGTTTGCGTGGCGCGGCGAGATCTGCGCGCCGCCGACCCGGTGCCCCTTCATGCCGCAGGCCTCGAGCATTCGGCCGGCCGTGAGCTCGTGCTCGGGGTTCTGGAAAACGCTTCCGAAGGTGCGCTTGTTCGTCGGCTGCGCGGCCTTGCGCAGCGCCTGCAGCTCCGCGACCTTCGCCTTGATCTCCTCCTCCGGCCGCGGCGACAGCCGGAACTCCGCCTGCGCCACGACCTGGCCGTGCCGGAGGTCCGAGTGCCGATAGGTGAGCCCGAGCTCAGAAGGGTCGAGCCAGCGCGACCCTCCCTCATCGACGACGAGCGCCCGCTCGAGGATCGCCGCCCAGTCGCTGCCGTAGGCGCCCGCGTTCATCCAGACACCGCCGCCGACGGTTCCGGGGATGGCGCAGGCAAACTCGAAGCCGCCGAGCCCCGCTGCGCGCGCCCGGTGCAGGCAGACCGCGTTGGCCGCGCCACCGCCCGCGCCTAGCCGCTCGCCATCGATCTCCGCAGAGGCGAGCTCGCCCGCGAGCTTCAGCACGAGCCCGTCGAAGCCGTCGTCGGCGACGAGCAGGTTCGAGCCCAGGCCGATCGTCGCCACCGGCAGCTCTCGCTCGGCAGCCCAGGCGAGTGCCTTTTCCAGCTCGGGGAGCGCCTCCGGCCGGGCAAACGCGCGAGCGGGCCCACCGATGCCGACGGTCGTGAAGCGAGAAAGCGCAACGCCTTCTTCGACGTTCAACCGAGCTCCTCGAGGATCAGCGGCGCCGCGCGCTCCACGTCGCCGGCGCCGATGGTCAGGACGACATCGCCGGGCCGGGCGCGACGTGACAGGAAGCGGGCCGCGTCCTCGAGCACGGGCATCCAGGCGACGGGCATCCCCGGCCGCTCGGCCGCGAGCGCGTCCACCACGAGCTTGCCTTCGACGCCCTCCACCGGCTCCTCGCGCGCGGCGTACACGCGCGTGACGGCAACCGCGTCGGCCGCGGAGAGCGCGCGGGCAAGCGCAGGGGCGAGGTGGCGCGTCCGCGAGTAGAGGTGCGGCTGGAAGAGCACGAGCAGACGCCCGCCGTTCGCCTCGCCGCGCGCCGCCGCCAGCGTCGCCGCGATCTCCGTCGGATGGTGGCCGTAGTCGTCGAAGACGCGGATGCCCTGAGCCTCGCCGCGCGGCTCGAAGCGGCGACCGGCTCCGCGGAACTCCGGCAGGACCCGCTGCGCGTCCGCGCGAGCGACGCCTGCCAGCTCGAGCGCGGCCAGCGCCGCGGCCGCATTTCGTCGATTGTGGTCGCCGGGAACTCCCAGCTCGAACGAGACCGGCTCGAGGTCCTCGCCGCGCACCTGCGCCGGCGACGCGGTGAGCCAGCGATCGAAGAGCTCGCGAACCTCGTCCTCCGAGGCGTACTCGGCGTGGTGGTCGAGCTCGACATTCGTGAGGACGGCGATCTGCGGCCGCAGCAGCTCGAGCGACCGATCGGACTCGTCGCCCTCCGCGACGAGCCAGCCCTCCCCCGCGCGCGCGTTGCCGCCGAGCTGGGCGATCTCGCCGCCGATGAGGAACGCCGGATCCTCGCCGAGCCGGTCGAGGCAGAACGCGATCATCCCGGCCGTGGTCGTCTTGCCGTGCGCGCCGGCCACCACGATGGAACGCCGTGCGGCCACGAATTCCGCGAGCAGCTCGCCGCGGCGCCTCACCTCCCGGCCCGCGAGCTCCGGATTGTCCGGAGCGATCGCACTCGACACGATCACCTCGGCACCGTCGGGAACGTTCGCGGCCTCGTGGCCGATCGCGACAGGAATCCCTGCGTCCTCGAGCCGCTCCACGTACGACGACGGCGCCCGGTCGGAGCCGCCGACTTCCGCGCCCCACGCGTGCGCGACCAGGGCGAGCGCGCTCATGCCCGCGCCGCCGATCCCGACGAACCAGAACCGCCTACCCTCGAGCAAGAGCGATCAGCTCCTCAGCGATCTGCTCGGCCGCATCGGGCTTCGCGACGCGCAGCATCGCCGCGCGCATCTGCTCGAGCCGCCGCTGGTCGTCGAGCAGCGAGCGAACGACGTCAGGAGCGCGGCCGAGCTCCGTCTCGGGCAGCAGGATCGCCCCGCCGGCCCTCTGGAAGTAGCGCGCGTTCTTCGTCTGGTGGTCGGCGGTTGCGAAGGGATACGGGACGAGGACCGCGGGCAGCCCTGCTGCCGCGAGCTCCCACACCGTCGAGCCGCTTCGCATCAGCGCAAGATCTACCGCGCCGTACGCGGCGCCGAGCCCGTCGAGAACCGGGACGAGCACGTAGTCGGGCCGCGAGACACGTGAGCGCAGCAGCTCGTAGTCCCGTTCGCCTGAGACGTGCAGCACCGCGGGCCCGGCCGCGCCGAAGGCCTCGACCGCGAGCTCGTTCAGCGAGCGCGCCCCCGCCCGCGCCCCCGCGACGAGCAGCACCGGGCCCTCCGGCGGCAAGC
>DATDFL010000026.1:0-9084 GCA_036522595.1 Gaiellaceae bacterium | reverse complement strand
GATGCCGTGACGACCGTGACGCGCTCGCGGCCGGTGCGGATCGACCGCGTCGCGCCGGTGCTGCGGCTCCTTTCGCTTCGCTCGGCGCGGTTCTGGGGCAGCGAGCGCGCGCGCGTGACGCTCGTCCTGAACGGCCGCACTCTCCGCTTGACGCTGAAACACCGGGGCTCCTTCGCCGTCTGGCACCGCGGGACGGTGCGGATGCTGCGCGCCTACGCGGTCGACGCGGCCGGCAATCGGAGCCGGTTGCTCAAGGCGCGGCGCTGACCCAGGCGTCGTAACGACGCTCGAGGCGGTCCAGCAGCTCGACCAGCAGCTCGGCCCGGTCGGTCTCGCGGCCGGTCTCCACGAGCAGCGACGTCGCGGGCAGGTCGACGTCCTCCGGCAGCCCGGCGTCCGGGATGTTCACGTTGATCCCGATGCCGAGCACGACCCGTTCCTCGCGCGCTTCGGCGAGCACTCCCGCGACCTTGCGTCCGCCGATCAGCAGGTCGTTCGGCTCCTTGATCTCCGGCGCGCGGCCCACGAGGGCCTCGATCGCCTCGGCTGTCGCTTGCGCCGCGACGCCGGTCAGCTCCGGCAGGCGCTGTGGATCGACCCGCGGCCGGAGCTGGATCGAGAAGAGCAGGCTCGTCCCTGCCGGCGCCACCCAGCGGCGCCCCAGCCGCCCGCGGCCGGCCGTCTGCTCACCCGCGACGACCACGGCGCCCTCGGGCGCTTCCGGCCCCAGCAAGACCTGGGTCGAAGGCGTCAAGGCGACGTAGGTGTACTCCCGCGCAAAGCGTCCGCGAAGCCGCGGCACGACCGCCTCCCGCGCGAGCGAATCCACCGGCCGTACACTACGGCCGCCGTGAAGACCGCACTGGGCCGCCAGGAGATCGAGGCAATTTTGCCCCACCGTGAGCCCTTCCTCCTGATCGACGAGGTCGTGGAGCTCGAGCCGGGCGAGCGCGTGGTCGCGCGCAAGAAGGTGCGGCCCGACGAGTGGTACCTCAAGGGCCACTTCCCCGGACGGCCCGTGATGCCCGGTGTGCTGATCGTCGAGGCGATGGCGCAGACGGGGGCCGTGGCCGTCCTCTCGGAGGAGGGGAACCGCGGCAAGATCGCGTTCTTCGGCGGGATCGACGACGTCCGGTTCAAGCGGATCGTGGAGCCCGGCGACGAGCTGGAGCTCGAGTGCACGCTGGAGCGCGTCCGCGGCCCGATCGGCAAGGGCAAGGCGACGGCCAAGGTCGACGGCAAGGTCGCGGCGCGCGGCACGCTGACCTTCGCGGTGGAGCAGTGATCGGGTCCGCGAACGGGCTCGCCGTCTCGATCACGGGGCTCGGCGCGCACGTTCCCGAGCGGGTGGTCACGAACGACGAGCTCTCGACGATGATGGACACCTCCGACGAGTGGATCACCGAGCGCACCGGGATCCGCGAGCGCCGGATCGCCGCGCCGGAGGAAGCGCTCTCCGACCTGGCGCTGCCGGCCGCGCGGCAGGCGCTGGAGGATGCGGGCGTGAAGGCCTCCGAGATCGACCTGGTGATCGTCGCGACGGTGACCCCGGACATGGCGTTCCCGGCGACCGCCGCGATCCTCGCCGACGAGCTGGGCGCGAGCGCGGCAGGCGCCTATGACCTCTCGGCCGGCTGCACGGGCTTCATGTACGCGGTCGCGCAGGCCTACGGCATGCTCGCGGGCGGCCTCGCCCAGCGCGCGCTCGTGGTCGGCGGCGACGTGCTCTCGAAAATCCTGGACTGGAACGACCGGGGCACGGCGGTTCTGTTCGGCGACGGCGCGGGCGCGGTGGTGATGGAGCGCGTGGGCGAGGGCGGCTTCCTCGGCTTCGAGCTCGGCGCGGACGGCTCAGGCGGCCCGCAGCTCTACCTGCCGGCCGGCGGCTCGCGAACGCCTGCGACCTCGGACTCCGTGGCCGACCGGCTCCACTTCGTGCAGATGAACGGACGCGAGGTTTTCAAGTTCGCAACGCGGGTGCTCGTCTCGTCTGCAGAGGCCGTGCTGGCCGAGTGCGGGCGCGCTGTTGAGGACGTGGATGTCTACGTCCCGCACCAGGCGAACGTGCGAATCATCGATTACGCCACGCAAAAGCTGGGAATCCCAGAAGATCGCGTGGTAATCGACGTCGACAGATACGGCAACACCTCTTCGGGCTCGATTCCGCTCGCCCTCGCCGACGCGAAGGCGGACGGACGGCTCGCGGCAGGAAGCCTCGTGCTGATGACTGGGATGGGTGCCGGGCTCACGTGGGGCTCCGGTTTGATCGAATGGACAGACGGAGGACGCACATGAGCGCCGGAAAGATCGCATTCTGCTTCCCAGGCCAGGGCTCGCTCGAGGCGGGAATGGGCCGGGACATCGCCTACGCGGTGCCTGAGGCCATGGACGTGTACCGCCGCGGGAGCGAGGCTTCCGGTCTGGACCTCGCCCGCCTCTGCTTCGAGGCGCCCGAGGCCGAGCTTGTCGAGACCGAGGTGCAGCAGCCGGCACTCGTCGCCACGAGCCTTGCCGTCCTGGCGGCGATCCGCGCGCAAGGCTATAAGCCGGACTTCGTCGTCGGCCACTCGGTCGGCGAGTTCGCGGCGCTGGCGGCCTCGGGCGCGATCGACGACGAGGGCGCGATCGCCCTAGTCCGCCAGCGTGGGCTGGCGATGGCCGCAGCGGCGAAGGAGAACCCGGGCTCGATGGCCGCGATTCTGGGGCTCGCCGACGAGGTCGTCGAGGCGCTCTGCCAGAAGATCACGCGTGTGTGGCCGGCGAACTACAACTGCCCGGGGCAAATCGTCATCTCCGGCGAGAACCTCGCAGTCGACGAGTGCTGCAGCGAGGCGCAGCTCCAGGGCGCGCGGCGCACCGTGAAGCTCCGGGTCTCCGGGGCATTCCACAGCCCGTTGATAGAGCGTGCGGCGGAGGCGCTGCGGCCGGCGGTCGAGAAGGCGCGGTTCAGCGAGCCGATCGCGCCGTTCATGTCCACGGTGACGGCGAAGATCGAGCCGGCGCAGCGGATGGCGGCGCTCCTCGTCGAGCAGCTCACCGCTCCGGTCAAGTTCACGCAGGCCGCGCGCGAGCTGATGCGCCAGGGCGTGAAGGTCTTCGTCGAGGTGGGGCCCGGGAACGTTCTCAGCGGTTTACTGAAGAGGATCGACAGAAGCGTGAAGACGATCCCGGTGGGCGACCTGGCTTCTCTCGAGAAGCTGCGGGAGATTCTCCACTCTGCCTGACGCAGGCTTCTGCTCCCTCGAGGGCAAGACGGCGCTCGTCACCGGCGGCTCTCGCGGCATCGGCAAGGCGATCGTGCTCGAGCTCGCGCGTTCAGGCGCTTCCGTGACGCTCGGCTACAACTCCGGAGCGGACGAAGCCGAGGCGGTGGCGCAGGAAGCGGGCGCCCGCGCCGTTCAGGCGGACGTCTCCGACCCAGAGGCCGCGCGCAACCTCGTCGACGAGGCCGGCGACCTGGACATCCTCGTCAACAACGCGGGTGTGACGCGCGACGGGTTGCTGGCGCGGATGTCGGACGAGGACTGGCGGACCGTGATCGACACCAACCTCTCGTCCGTCTACTTCACCTGCCGTGCGGTGATCCGCGGAATGATGAAGCGGAAGGCCGGCTCGATCGTGAACGTCTCCAGCATCGTCGGCATCCACGGCAACCTCGGGCAGACGAACTACGGCGCCTCGAAGGCCGGGATCATCGGCTTCACGAAGTCGCTCGCGCGGGAGGTCGGAAGCCGCAACGTGCGTGCGAATGTCGTCGCGCCCGGGTATGTGCACTCGCGACTGACCGACGCGATTCCCGAGGAGGGCCGCGACGTGATGCTGCAGAACACACCGCTGGGACGGCTCGGCGATCCGGAAGACATCGCGGGCGCTGTACGCTTCCTCTGTTCCGACGAGGCCTCGTTCATCACGGGCGAAGTGCTGCTCGTCGACGGAGGGCTCGGGATGTGAACGCAACCAATGGCAGCATGAACGGACGGCGCAGGGTCGTGATCACCGGCCTCGGTGCGCTGACCCCGCTCGGAAACGACGTGGAGACGAGCTGGGAGAACCTCGTCGCGGGACGGTCGGGCGCCGGCGAGATCACGCAGTTCGATTCGAGCGAGTACTCGGTGCACTTCGCGTGCGAGGTGAAGGATTTCGACGCGACCGAGTTCATCGAGCGCAAGCAGGCGCGGCGGATGGACCGCTTCGCGCATCTGATCGTCGCGGCCGCCCGGATGGCAGAGCGCGATTCCGGCCTTGACATTGCCAGCGAGCCCGATCGGATCGGGGCGTCGATCGCCACCGGAATCGGGGGCCTGAAGGCCTTTCAGGACTGCCACTCGGAGCTGCTCGAGCGCGGGCCCGATCGCGTCAATCCGTTCTCGATCCCTGAGATCATCCCGAACATGGGCGCGGCCTGGGTCTCGATGCAGCTCGGGACGCAGGGGCCACTCGGGTCGCAGTGCACGGCCTGCGCCGCCTCGAACATGGCGATGGGAGACGGCGCAGACGCGATTCGCCTCGGGCGCGCCGACGTGATGCTCTGCGGCGGCACCGAGGCGCCGGTCACCGAGGTCGGCATCGCCGGCTTCAGCGCCATGCGGGCGCTCTCGCGCAGGAACGACGCTCCGGAGAAGGCGTCGCGGCCGTTCGATGCCGGGCGAGACGGGTTCGTGATGGGCGAGGCGGGTGCCGTCGTCGTGCTGGAGGAGCTCGAGCACGCGCGGGCCCGCGGGGCGAACATCTACGCGGAGCTGCTCGGCTACGGCGTGTCGTCGGATGCGCGCCACATCACCGAGCCCGACCCTTCGGGCAAGAACCCGGCACGCGCGATGACCATGGCCTTCGGCGATGCGGGTATCGGTCCGGACGAGATCGACTACATCAACGCGCACGGGACGTCGACGCCGCTCGGCGATGCCTCCGAGACGCGCGTGTTGAAGCTCGCGCTCGGCGAGGAGAACGCGCAGAAGACGCCGGTCTCCTCCACGAAGGGCGCTACCGGGCACTGCCTGGGAGCCGCCGGTGGCGTCGAGGCGATCTTCTCGATCCTCGCGGTCAAGCACGGCGTGCTGCCGCCGACGATCAACTACGAAGACCCCGACCCCGAGTGCGACCTCGACTACATCCCGAACGAGGCGCGTGAGGCAGACGTACGCACGGCGGTCTCGAACTCATTCGGCTTCGGCGGCCACAACGCCACGATCGTCGTCCGCCGCTTCGAGGACTAAACGGCCTACGGCTCCGCGCGAGCCTGGTCGCAGGCGGCGGTGTAGAAGCTCAGGTACTGCGCCATGTGGCGGTGCCAGTAGGGACTCCCGTGCTTCCCGGGCCAGACGTGGAATGTGACGCGGGCGCCGTCGGCTCGGAGCTCGTGTGCGAGCGCGGTGTCGCTCTGCAGGAACGGGTCTTCGGTGCCCACGTCGATCCAGACCGGTGATTGATAGGGCGAGCGTGAGCGGGCGAAGCCGAGGACGTCGTTGCGCTTGAAGTCCTCCGCGTCGTCGAACGCGCCCGCGGGCGTGTCCCCTCCGCGGAACCACATCGCCGCCGAGTGTCCACCCACTGCGCAGAAGCGGTGCGGCGCGATCCGCCCGAGATCGAGCGCGCCGAACCCGCCCATCGAGATCCCGCCGATGGCCACGCGACGAGGGTCGGCGCCGGCCCTCGCGACCGCCGCGGGGATCGCCTCGCGCAGGATGTACGAGCCCCACGGCCCCTCCGCCCGGTCGTGGAAGTAGCTGTGGTTGCCGCCGTTCGCGAAGAGGACGTTGGGTGCGCGGTCTCCGAGAGCGCGCAGCCCTTTGAAGAACGAATCGCTCAGGTTCGAATCCGGCGACGAGTTGCGCCCGTGCAGGAAGACGAGCAGCGGCCGCCCTCTCCCGCCGCCGCGTGGCGTGACGAGCACCTCGTCGAGCCCGCGGTGGAGGAGACGGCTGTGCAGCCTGAAACGGTCGACGTGCGCACCGCGGGTGGTCCAGTAACCGCGGCGGATGTCACGAACGGCCAGCCAGCCGATCGTCGCGAGGAAGACCACAGCCGCCAGCCCGAGCCAGCGTCGCATCGGGGCGAGGCTAATGAGGGTCGGTTTACGAACGGTAAGCTCGTGGCGTGGCAGGGGACCGGTGGGCCACCTTCGACTGCTACGGGACGCTGATCGACTGGAACGGCGGGATCCGGGGCGAGCTGGCGCGCGTGTTCGGTGAGGATCAAGCCGACGGGTTGCTTCACCGCTACCACGAGCTCGAGCCGCAGCTCGAGGCCGACGGGACGCGTTCCTACCGCGAGGTGCTGACCGAGGCGATGCGCGAGCTCGGCGCTCCTGCCGGCGAGGAGGACGCGCTCGCTCGCTCACTGCCGAACTGGACGCCGTTCCCCGAGGTCCCCGAGGCGCTCACGCGAGCGCGGGCCACCGGCTGGAAGCTCGCGATCCTCTCCAACACCGACCGGGACTACATCGACGCATCGCAGGAGCAGATCGGCGTCCCGTTCGAGCTCGCGATCGTTGCCTCCGAGATCGGGTCGTACAAGCCGGCGCTCGGGCACTGGCAGGTCTTCGAGCGCGAGGTGGGCCGCCCGCCCGACGTGCACGTCGCAGCGAGCCTGTTCCACGACGTCGCCCCCGCGAACGAGCTCGACCTGAAGTCGATCTGGATCAACCGGCTCGGCGAGACCCCGGGCCCGGAGCCGACGCGCGAGCTCCCCGACCTCGGCCGCCTGCCCGAGACGCTCGAGGAGGTGGTCACGTGATTCGCGAGCCGCGCGTGGAACAGGCCGGCGCCATTGCAGACCTTCTGAACGAGCACGCGCAGTCGGCCTTCGGCGAGACCGAGATCGCCGAGGGCGAGGTTCGCCACTGGTTCGGCATACCGGACATCTGGATACGGGTTGCCGAGCGCGACGGGCAGCTGGTGGGCTACCTCGACGCCGTGAAGCGCCGCGAGGACGCGGTGGAGCTCGATGTGCGCACCACCGATTTGGATGTGGCCAAGGCCCTGCTCACGGCCGGTGCGACGCACGCGGGCGAGGGCGTGGTGCGCGTGGTGGTGCAGGGCGACGACGACGTTCTTCGAGCGGCAGCCGAAGCCGATGGTTGGAAGCCCGTGCGCCATTCGTTCCAGATGCGCATCGACCTGCACGACGATCTGCCGGAGCCTCGCTGGCCGGACGGCATCTCGGTGCGGACGCTGCAGCCCGGCGACGAGCGGCGCATCTACGAGGCCAATAACGAGGCATTTGCGGAGGACTGGTATTTCCGGGTGCAGCCGTTCGAGGAATGGAGCTCCGACGCGTTTGGGCGCGAGAACTTCGACCCGATGCTCATCTGGCTCGCGGAGGAGGGCGGCGAGATCGCGGGCTTCTCCGCAAACAACTGGCACTTCTCCGGCGACCCGCAATTCGGCTGGATCGGGACCCTCGGTGTCCGGCCGCAGTGGCGCCGGCGCGGCCTGGCCACCGCGCTGCTCAACCACTCCTTCCGAGACTTCCTCAGCCGCGGCGGGACCCGGGTCGGCCTAGGCGTCGACGCGCAGAACGAGACCGGCGCGGTCCGGCTCTACGAGCGGGCGGGTATGCGGGTCGCCCGGCGGAACACAACCTACGAGAAGCAGCTCTCGTGACCGTGGAGCTCCGCCCGCCCGTCCGCGAGGATGCAGCCGCTATCGCCGAGGCGCTCAACGAGTTCAACCGGCCGGCCGGCTTCGACCTCGACTCGGCGGAGGAGGTGGCCGTCTGGCTCGAATTTCCGTCGTTCGACCTCGCCAAAGACGTCCGGGTCGCGGTCGACGGCGGGAGGATCGTCGGCTACGCCGAGGCGGTCCAGCTCGCGGGCGACGCCAAGCTCGTGTTCGGCGACGTGCGGGCGGGCCCGGAACACGGCGACGCAAGCGCAGCACTGCTCGGGTTCGTGGAGGCGCGGGCGCGGGAGCTCGCGTCACCGGGCGGCAGGCTCCGGATCTGGACGGCCGAGCGAGCGGAGGCCGCGCGGCAGCTTCTCGAGAAGCGCGGGTTCGAGGTGCAGCGCTACTCCCTGCGGATGGTTGCCGACCTCGAAGCCGAGCCCGCCGAGCCGCACTGGCCCGAAGGAATCTCGGTCCGCACCCGTGACGGCGACGGGGACGATCGCGCCGCGTACGAGTTGCAGTGCGAGACGTTCGCGGACCAGGGGCGCGATTACATCTCCGAGTCGTTCGAGGACTGGCTGCACTGGGTCAGGCGAGAGCCGTTCGACCCGGAGCTCTGGTTCCTCGCATTCAGCGGCGACGAGCTCGTGGGGATCTCACTCTGCCGCAGCGAGTGGGCTGGCGACGACGAGCTCGGCTGGGTCTCGGTGATCGGCGTGCGACGGTCGTGGCGTCGCAAGGGCCTGGGCTCGGCGCTGCTGCTCCATTCGTTCCGGGAGCTGCGCGCCCGCGGGTGCAAGCGGGTCGGGCTCGGCGTGCGCGCCGACAACGCGACGGGCGCGGTGCGCGTCTACGAGCGCGTGGGCATGCGCGAAACGGGCCGCCAGGTCTGGTACGAGAAGGCGGGCCTCTGAGTGTCTCGGCTCCGCGCACGCTGCCCCGACTGCGGCACCTTCACTGCGGTCGCGCTCGGCCCAGGCTACGAGTGCCATGCGTGCGGTCGCGAGTTCGCGGCCGGGCTCGTCCGCGTCCCGCAGGCTTGGGGCGAGGGCGGGGAGTCGATGGCCGAGGCTGCGCGCCTGCCGCTCCCGTATCCGGAGGCCGCGGTCGTCGAGGAGGAGACGCTCGGCGAGCAGAACCTGGCGATTGCCACCGAGCTTCCCGAGCGCCCGCTCGTCCTCGGCGGCTGTTGCTGCTCGCACATCGGCGCGGTCGAGGGGCTTGCGACGCGCTACGGCCGGCTCGCGCTCGTCTGGCTCGACGCGCACGGCGACCTGAACACGCCCGAGTCCTCGCCGTCCGGAAACCTCTGGGGAATGCCGCTGCGGATGCTGCTCGACTCGGGGTCGGTCGAGCCGAGGAACGTGCTGCTGCTCGGCGCGCGGAGCCTCGACCCGCCGGAGCGCGAGCTCATCGCCTCGATTGGCCTGCCGACGGAGTCGAGCGACCTCGACCGCGTCCTCGAGGGCACCGAAGG
>DATDFL010000025.1:0-21016 GCA_036522595.1 Gaiellaceae bacterium | reverse complement strand
AGCGGCGCCGCGGCCAGGGCGGCGGTCCACGCAGGCCCGGCGGCGGCAACCGGCGCCCGCGCACGGAGGAGACGCCAGCAGCAGAGACGCCGGAGCAGCCTCAGGTCGAACCGGAGACGCCCGCCGTGCCCGAGGCAGTCGAGCCGACCGCTGAGGCGCCGCAGGCCGAAGAGCCCAAGCAGCCGGAGACCGAGGAGAAGAGCGAGAGCTGATGCTGCTTCCGAAGAAAACCAAGTTCCGCAAGTACCAGCGAGGGCGCAGGCGAGGCTTCTCGAAGGGCCAGACGACGGTGCAGGCCGGCGATTACGGCCTCAAGGCGCTCGAGGCCGGCTGGGTCACGAACCGGCAGATCGAGGCCGCCCGTATCGCGATGACGCGCAAGATCCGCCGTGGCGGCAAGGTCTGGATCAACGTCTTCCCGGACAAGCCCGTCACCCAGAAGCCGGCCGAGACGCGCATGGGCTCGGGCAAGGGCGCCCCGGAGCACTGGGTCGCCGTCGTCAAGCCGGGGCGCGTCATGTTCGAGCTCGCCGGGGTCGACGAGCGCCTGGCGAAGGAAGCCCTCCGGCTGGCGGGGCGCAAGCTGCCGCTGAGGACGAGGGTCGTGAAACGGGAGGCTGATCTCTTTGCGAGCTAGAGAGCTCCGCGACATGACCGACGACCAGTTGGAGCACCGCCTGGCCGAGACGCGCCAGGAGCTCTTCAACCTGCGCTTCCAGGGCGTTACAGGCGCGCTGGAGAACACCGCGCGGCTGAAGCTCGCAAAGCGCGAGATCGCGCGCATCCTGACCATCCGCAACGAACGCGAAAGCGGTCTGACGAGAGAGACGAATGGCTGACGAAGAAAAGAACGAAGAGACAACCGAGGAAGAGACTCCAAAGGCCGAAGAGCCTGCGGCCGAGGCTGCGGAGGAAACTCCGGCCGAGGAGGAGGTTCCCGCCGAGGAGGAGGCTCCTGCGGAGGAGCCGGCAGCGGAAGAGCCCGCGGCCGAGGAAGAGCCCGCGGCCGAGGAGCCTGCGGCCGAGGAGCCTGCGGCCGAGGAGCCTGCGGCTGAACCCGAGGCCCAGGAGCCAGCCGCGGAAGCGGAGGCCGAAACGCCTGCGCCCGCTCAGCCTGCCGCGAAGCCGAAGCGCAAGCGTATCCCGCGCTCGCAGCGCCACCAGCACTCGAAGCCGAAGCGCGAGCGCCCCGCAGAACGGCGCCCGATCGTGCGGCTGCCCAAGCCCGAGCACGTGCGGGGTCGCCGCCAGGAGCGCCGCGGCGTCGTCGTCTCGAGCGCGATGGACAAGACGATCGTCGTCAAGGTCGACACGGTGAAGGCGCATCCGCGCTACAAGAAGGTCGTCCGCCGCTCGGCGAAGTTCCACGCGCACGACGAGCAGAACGCGGCGAAGGTCGGCGACCTCGTCCGCATCGTCGAGACGAAGCCGATCAGCAAGCAGAAGAACTGGCGCCTCGCCGAGGTTCTCCAGGAGGCCAAGTGATCCAGCAGGAGAGCCGATTGCGAGTGGCCGACAACACGGGCGCGCGCGAGATCCTCTGCATCCGCGTCAAGGGCGGCTCACATCGCCGCTACGCGCGCGTGGGTGATGTGATCACGGCGACGGTCAAGACCGCGAGCCCGCAGGGAGCCGTCAAGAAGGGCGAGGTCGTTCAGGCGGTCGTCGTCCGGACGCGCAAGCCGTTCGGCCGCGACGACGGCACGAGCATCGCCTTCGACGAGAACGCGGCCGTGCTGATCGACAGCGCCCGCAACCCGCGCGGCACGCGCATCTTCGGCCCGGTCGCGCGCGAGCTGCGCGAGAAGAACTTCATGAAGATCGTCTCTCTCGCACCGGAGGTTCTCTGATGTCCGCCAAGATGAAGATCCGGAAGGGCGACCTCGTCCAGATGCTGAGCGGCAAGGACCGCGGCAAGCAGGGCCACGTCATCGACGCGCGCCCGCGCGAGCAACGCGTGGTCGTGGAGAATCTCAACATCGTCAAGCGGCACACGCGCCCGCAGCCGATGAAGGAGTCGAGCCGCATGGGGGGCACGCAGATGACTCCCGGAGGCGTCATCTCGAAGCCCTCGGCGGTCCCGATCTCGAACGTCATGCTCGTCTGCCCGACCTGCAATCGCCCGACCCGGATCGGGATGACCGCGAAGGAGGGCAAGGGCGGCCGAGAGGTCCGCGTCCGCGTCTGCAAGCGCGCCGACTGCCTTCAGGAGATCGACAAGTGAGCCCAGCAGAGAAAAACGGATATGAGCCGCGCCTCAAGGGCCTGTACGAGCGGGAGCTCCGCCCGCGGCTCAAGGACGAGCTCGGCGTGAGCAGCGTCATGCAGGTGCCGCGCCTCCAGAAGATCACGCTCAACATGGGCGTCGGCGAGGCGAAGACCGAGGCGAAGGCGCTCGACGGCGCCATCGAGGAGCTGACGACGATCGCCGGCCAGCGCGCGCATGTGCGCAAGGCCCGCAAGTCGATCGCCAGCTTCAAGCTGCGCGAGGGCATGCCCGTCGGCGCGCGCGTCACGCTTCGCGGCGCGCGGATGTGGGAGTTCCTCGACCGGCTCGTGTCGATCGCGCTCCCGCGCATCCGCGACTTCCGCGGCCTGAACCCAGGGTCCTTCGACGGACGGGGCAACTTCTCGCTCGGGATCCGCGAGCAGATCATCTTCCCGGAGATCGACTACGACTCGATCGCGAGCATCCGCGGCCTGGACGTCGCGATCACGACGACCGCCCAGACCGACGAGCAGGGCCTCGCGCTCCTGCGCGGGCTCGGGATGCCGTTCGCACAGCAGAGCACCGAAGGAGAGCAGTAATTGGCTAAGAAGGCGTTGATCGAGAAATCGCGCAAGCCCGCGCGGTTCAAGGTGCGCAACTACACGCGCTGCAACCGCTGCGGCCGCCCACGCGCGGTGTACAAGAAGTTCGGCCTTTGCCGGATCTGCCTGCGCGAGCTCGCGCATGAGGGCGTGATCCCCGGCATGACGAAATCGAGCTGGTAATGCAGACAGATCCCATCGCAGACATGCTGACGAGAATCCGGAACGCGAACCGCGCGCTCCACGAGACGGCGGAGATGCCGAGCTCGCGCCTCAAGGCGGACATCGCCCGCCTGCTCAAGGAAGAGGGCTACATCCGCGACTTCCACATCGAGCGCAAGGAGGGTCTGCCGTACGACACGCTCGCGATCGAGCTCAAGTTCGGCAAGAACCGCGAGCGGGTCATCACCGACCTGAAGCGCGTCTCGAAGCCCGGCCGCCGCGTCTACGCGCGCAAGGACCGCCTGCCGCGCGTCCTCGGCGGGATGGGCACCGCGATCCTGTCCACCTCCAACGGGCTGATCACGAGCCGCACCGCCGAGGAGAAAGGTGTCGGAGGCGAGGTCCTCTGCTTCATCTGGTGAGCGATGAGTCGAATCGGTAGACAGCCCATCGAGCTTCCGTCCGGCGTGTCGGTGTCGATCTCGCCTGGGCGCGTGATGGTGAACGGCCCGCTTGGCGAGCTGAGCCAGCAGGTGCCCACGCGCATGAAGGTCGAGCAGGAGGAGGCGACGGTGGTCGTCTCGCGCCCGACCGAGCGCGGCGACGACCGCGCGCTGCACGGCCTGACGCGCTCGCTGATCGCGAACATGGTCGAGGGCGTCACGAACGGCTTCTCGAAGCGCCTCGAGATCCAGGGCGTCGGCTACCGCGCCTCGCTGCGCGGCACCGACCTCGAGCTCAACGTCGGGTACTCGCATCCGGTGGTGCTGAAGGCGCCCGCCGGGATCACGTTCGAGGTCCCGACGCAGACCGAGGTGATCGTGAAGGGCATCGACAAGCAGCAGGTCGGCCAGATCGCCGCCGAGGTGCGCAAGGTGCGCCCGCCCGAGCCGTACAAGGGCAAAGGCATCCGCTACGAGGGCGAGTACGTCCGTAGGAAGGTCGGGAAAAGAGCGTGAGCACGCTTACGGTCCGAAAGGCGCGGGAGCGCCGCCACAAGCGGGTGCGGACGAAGATCTTCGGAACCGCCGAGCGGCCGCGCCTGGTCGTGTACCGCTCGAATCGCGGCATCGAGGCGCAGCTCATCGACGACGTCGAGGGACGCACGCTCGCGGCCGCGAGCTGGCTCCATCTGAGCAAGTTCAAGGGCAACAAGACGGCACAGTCGGCCGAGGTCGGCAAGCTGCTCGCGCAGCGGGCGAAGGAGGCCGGGGTCTCGAGCGCCGTCTTCGACCGCGGCGGCTACCTCTACCACGGCCGCGTCAAGGCGCTGGCCGATGCGGCACGAGAAGGAGGACTGAAGGTCTAGATGGCAGTCGAGGAACGCGAAGCGAGAGAGCTCAAGGAGCGCGTGGTCGAGATCAACCGCGTCGCCAAGGTGGTCAAGGGCGGCCGGAGGTTCTCGTTCACCGCGCTTGTCGTGATCGGCGACGAGCACGAGCGCGTCGGGCTCGGTTACGGCAAGGCGCGTGAGGTGCCGCTGGCGATCTCGAAGGCCGTTGACGACGCGAAGAAGAATCTCTTCGTCGTGCCGCAGCACGGCACCACGATCACCCACGAGATCCTCGGCGAGTTCGGCGCGGCGCGCGTGCTGCTGCGGCCGGCGAGCGAGGGAACCGGCGTCATCGCCGGCGGCGGGGTGCGTGCCGTCCTCGAGCTGGCCGGAATCCGCGACATCCTCGCGAAGAGCCTCGGCACCACGAACCCGATCAACATGCTGAAGGCGACGGTGAACGGGCTCCAGCGCCTGCGCCGTCCCGACGAGGTCGCCGAGACACGCGGCCTGACGATCAAGCAGGTCCTGCCGTACGTGCCGCCTCCGGCGGAGGAAGAGCCCGAGGCACCGGTACAGGCAGAGGCGGAAACGACTGAGGACGATGGCGAAGCTCCGGATAACCCAGACGCGTAGCGCGATCGGCCAGAGCGCGAGGCACCGCGGCACGCTCCGCGCGCTCGGCTTGGGCAAGATCGGCCGCTCCCGGGAGCACACGGAGACCCCGCAGCTCGCGGGTATGCTCAGGAAGGTCCGTCACCTCGTGAGAGTGGACTCCGATGCCTGACGATCTGAACCTCTCGAACCTGAAGCCGGCGCAGGCACGTAAGAACCGCAAGCGCGTCGGCCGCGGCCTGGGCTCGGGCAAGGGACGCTACTCGGGCCGAGGCCTGAAGGGCCAGAAGTCGCGCTCCGGCTCGCACAAGATGCGCGCGGGCTTCGAGGGCGGCCAGAACCCGCTCTACATGCGGCTCGGCAAGCTGCGCGGCGGCTCGGCCGACGCGATGCCGGTGGGGCCGCACCGCACCTCGACCGCGCCGGTGAACGTCGCGACGTTGGAGGAGCGCTTCGACGCGGGCGCCGAGGTCACTCCCGACTCGCTCGTCGAGAAGGGCGTGCTCAAGAACACGAAGACCGACGTCAAGATCCTCGGCAACGGCGAGCTCAAGAAGAAGCTGAGCGTCACTGCTCACGCGGTCTCGGCGAGCGCGCGCGAGAAGATCGAGGCGGCCGGCGGCTCGATCACGCTGCTGCGCGAGCCGAAGCCGCGGTTCCCGAAGCGGCGCGCCCAGCCTGCCCGCCCGGTTGCGGAAGAGCCGGAGGAAGCCGCCGAGGAGACGCCCGAGGAGGCTCCGGCAGAGGAGGCTCCCTCCGAGGAGGCTCCGCCAGAGGAGGAGGGGAGCTAGATGTTCTCCTGGCTGGCGAACGCCTGGCGCGTCCCCGAGCTCCGCAAGCGCGTCCTCTTCACGGGCCTGATCCTGGCGCTCTACCGCCTGGGCTCGTGGATTCCCGCCCCCGGTGTCAACTCGGATCAGATCAAGGGCTACTTCAACAGCCAGGGCGGCACGATCCTGGGCCTGCTGAACGTCTTCTCGGGCGGCGCGCTCTCGCAGTTCTCGCTGTTCGCGCTCGGGATCATGCCGTACGTCACCGCCTCGATCATCCTGCAGCTCCTGACCGTCGTCGTACCGAAGCTGGAGGAGCTCCAGAAGGAAGGCGAGGCCGGGATGGCCAAGATCAACCAGTACACGCGGTTCCTCACGGTTGCCCTCGCCGCCGCGCAGTCCGCCGGCTACTCGTACCTCTTCCAGCGGCAGGGCGCCCTCACGCACAACAGCGGCCGCCTCGTCCTGATCATCATCACGCTCACGGCCGGCACGACGCTCCTGATGTGGATGGGCGAGCTGATCACGAAGCGCGGGATCGGCAACGGGATCTCGCTGCTGATCTTCGCGTCGATCCTCGCGACCGCTCCGACCGGAGTCGCCGCCTGGTACAACGGCGGCCCGCTCGAGAAGCTGTTCTTCCCGCTGATCGCGCTCGCGATCATCGTCGCCGTCGTCTTCATCCAGGAGGGTCAGCGGCGGATCCCGATCCAGTACGCGAAGCGAATGGTGGGCCGGCGCCAGCTCGGCGGCGGCTCGACCTACATGCCGCTCCGCGTGAACATGGCCGGCGTCATCCCGATCATCTTTGCGGCCGCAGTGCTCGCGCTCCCGCAGACCGTCGGCTCGTTCTCCCCGGGCGCGCAGACGTTCATCAACAAGCACTTCGCGTACTCGTCGCTGACGTATCTCTTCGTCGAGGCGACCCTGATCGTCGTCTTCACCTACTTCTACACGGCGGTTCAGTTCAACCCCGTCGACCAGGCCGACAACCTGCGCAAGTACGGCGGCTACGTGCCCGGCATCCGGCCCGGCCCGCCGACCGCGCAGTATCTCGACCGCGTGCTCACGCGCCTGACCTTGCCGGGGTCGCTCTACCTGGCCGGGGTGGCGGTGCTGCCTAGCCTCTTCATCAAATACGGCGGCTTCCAGCAGGCGACCTCGCGAGCCCTCGGAGGCACCTCGGTGCTGATCGTGGTCGGCGTGGCCCTCGACACGATGCGCCAGATGGAGTCGCAGATGATGATGCGCTCCTACGAAGGCTTCTTGAAGTAGTGCTCAACGTTCTGCTGCTCGGCCCGCAGGGCGCCGGCAAGGGAACCCAGGGCAAGCTCATCTCCGCGGAGTACGCCCTCCCGCATATCGCGACGGGCGACATCCTGCGCGCCGCGATGGCCGCGGGCAGCGAGCTCGGGCGGAAGGTGCAGCCGATCTACGACTCGGGCGGGCTCGTGCCGGACGACATCATGATCGAGCTGATCCGCGAGCGGCTCGGCGACGACGATGCGGCCGAGGGCTTCGTCCTCGACGGCTTCCCGCGCACCGCGGTGCAGGCCGAGGCGCTGGACGAGATGCTGGACGAGATCGGCCGGCCGCTCAGAGTGGTGCTCGAGTTCCAGTTGCGGGAAGAGGTCTCGATCGAGCGGCTCACGCTCCGCGCTGACCAGGAAGGTCGGGCGGACGACACACCCGATGCGATTCGCAGGCGGCTGCGCCTCTATCACGAGGAGACCGAGCCGCTGATCGAGCACTACCGCACGCGCGGCAACCTCGTCGGCATCCCGGCCGACCGGCCGGTCGAGGAGGTCTTCCAGGAGATCCAGCGCGTGCTCGAGCAGGTCGCGGTGTCCAAATGATCATCCGCAAGTCTCCGCAGGAGATCGAGCGCATGGCCCGCGCCGGCGAGGTGGTCGCCGACGTGCTGGCGCTGCTCGGCGAGCGAGCCCGGCCGGGCGTGACGACGGAGGAGCTGGACGCGCTGGCGGACGACTTCATCCGCTCGCGCGGCGGCACGCCGACGTTCAAGGGCTACCGCGGCTATCCGGCCTCGATCTGCACGTCGCCGAACGACATGGTCGTACACGGCATCCCGGGGATGTACGCCCTCAGCGAGGGCGACGTTCTCTCCGTCGACGTCGGCGTGACCCTTGACGGCTTCGTGGCCGACTCGGCCTACACGTTCCCGGTCGGCGACATCTCACCCGACGCGGAGCGCCTGCTCGAGGGCTGCAGGGCCGCACTCGCGGCGGGCATCGAGCAATGCCGTCCCGGGAATCGGCTCTCGGACATCTCGCACGCGATCCAGGCCGTCACCGAGGAGCACGGCTTCTCGGTCGTGCGCAGCCTCGTCGGCCACGGCGTCGGCCGGTCGATGCACGAGGAGCCGCAGATCCCGAACTTCGGCGAGCCGGGCCGCGGCCCGCTGCTCTCACCGGGGATGACGTTCGCGATCGAGCCGATGATCAACGCCGGCGAGCCCGACGTCGCCATCCACGCCGACGAGTGGTCGATCTCGACCTCCGACGGCTCGCTCTCTGCCCATTTCGAGCACACGGTTGCGATCACCGAAGACGCACCGCGCATCCTCACGCTCGCCAGGACTCCGGTGACGTCGTGACCGATCCAAGGATTCAGGACTACGCGAAGCTGCTCGTGGAGCAGTGCCTCGACGTCCAGCCGGGCTGGCAGGTGATGGTCTCGGGCGGCGCGCTGGCGCGGCCGCTGATTCAAGAGGTAAGCGCGCTGCTCGGCCGGCGCGGTGCTTATGCCATCCAGCGTGTGAGCCTCACGGGTCAGGGGATCAACATTCCCTGGGCCAAAGAAGCGCCCGGCGAGCTGCTCGACAACCCCGCGCCGATCGACACGCACGTCTACCAGGAGGCGGACGCCTGGATCGGGATCGAGGCCCCCGAGAACACTCGCGAGCTCGCCGGTGTCGACCCCGAAATCCTCGGCCGCATCCAGGCCGGCCTCCGCCCGCACGTCGAGCGCGTCTTCACCTACGACCTGAAATGGGTCGGGTGCCAGTTCCCGACGCCCGCGCTCGCGCAGGACGCCGGCATGTCGCTCGCCGAGTTCGAGGACTTCCTCTACGGCGCCTGCCTGCTCGACTGGAACGCCGAGCGCGAACGCATGAGCCGCTACGCGGAACGCTTCGACGCAGCGGACGAGGTACGGATCGTCGCGCGCGAGACCGACCTGACGCTGAGCCTCGCCGGCCGCAACGGCTTCGTCGACGCGGGCGGCGCCAATATCCCGGGCGGAGAGTTCTTCTTCTCGCCGCTCGAGGACTCCGCCGTGGGGACGATTGCCTTCACGGAGTTTCCTGCGGTCTACGGCGGCCGCGAGGTCAAAGGGATCCGCCTCCGCTTCGAGGAGGGCAAGGTCGTCGACGCCTCGGCCGAGGCCAACGAGGACTTCCTGATCGAGATGCTCGACCTCGACGACGGCTCACGCCGGCTCGGAGAGCTCGGGATCGGCTGCAACCCGCGGATCACGGAGTACATGAAGAACACGCTCTTCGACGAGAAGATCGACGGAACGGTCCATCTCGCGCTCGGGAACGGCCTGCCGGAGGTCGGCGGCGAGAACGTCAGCCAGCTGCACTGGGACATCGTCAAAGACCTGCGAAAGGGCGGGCGCATCGAGCTCGACGGCGAATTGGTGCAGGAAAACGGGAAGTGGCTTGTATAGGCCCAGGCATCGCTTGCGATGCCGCTTAGGAGTCCCGGCGGCTTTGCCGGCGGGACGTTTCACTTGCTACCATTGTCAGCCGCGGCGAGAGCCGTGTTTTCCCGTGTTCCCACCGCGCTCCCCGTAGCGCGGTTTCTGTGAGGTAGATGGCTCAAAAAGAAGAGAAGATCGAGGTCGAAGGCGAGATCGTCGAGGCGCTCCCGAGCACGATGTTCCGGGTGCACATCGACGACCTCGATACGAACGTGCTCGCCACGATCTCCGGAAAGATGCGCAAGCATTACATCCGCATCCTCCCGGGAGATCGAGTGAAGGTCGAGCTCAGCCCCTACGACCTCACCCGAGGAAGGATCACGTACCGACACCGATGAAAGTCCGAGCTTCAGTCAAGCCCATGTGCGAGCGCTGCCGCGTGATCAAGCGGCACGGCAAGACCATGGTCATCTGCACGAACCCGCGCCACAAGCAGAGGCAGGGCTAGCGCATGGCCAGAATCGCCGGCGTCAACATCCCGAACCAGAAGCGGCTCGAGATCGGGCTGACCTACATCTACGGCATCGGCCGCTCGACGGCGCAGAAGATCTGCACCGACACGGGCCTCTCCGTCGACGAGAAGGTCAAAGACCTGACCGACGAGGAAGTCACGAAGCTTCGCGAGTACATCGACGGCAATCTCCAGGTCGAGGGCGACCTGCGCCGTGAGCGCACCCAGGCGATCAAGCGCCTGCAGGAGATCGGCGCGTACCGCGGCGTCCGCCACCGGCGCGGCCTGCCCGTCAACGGCCAGCGCACGAAGACGAACGCGCGCACGCGCAAGGGCCCGAAGAAGACCGTCGGGCGAGGCAAGAAGGCGGCTACCAAGACCTGATGGCACCTCCCCGGAGACAGGCGACCCGTGGTCGCGCGCGCCGTCGCGTGCGCAAGAACATCGCGATCGGCCAGGCGCACATCAAGACCTCGTTCAACAACACGATCGTCTCGCTGACCGACAACGAGGGGAACGTGATCGCGTGGGAGTCCGCCGGCTCGGCCGGCTTCAAGGGCTCGCGCAAGTCGACGCCGTTCGCCGCCCAGGTGACCGCCGACGCCTGCGCCCGCAAGGGCATGGAGCACGGGCTCCAGAAAGTCGAGGTCTTCGTCAAGGGCCCGGGCGCCGGCCGCGAGACCGCGATCCGCTCGCTGCAGGCCGCCGGCCTCGAGATCCTCGGCGTGAAGGACGTCACCCCGCAGGCGCACAACGGCGTGCGCCCGAAGAAGCGGAGGCGCGTCTAGTTATGGCGACCCCCTTCCGCCCATCTCGTACTCCCGGATCCGCTGCAAAGCGGCGCCTCGCGGCGTCCTCAGTCGCGCCCGTAGCCTCCGGCTACGCGCGCTCCCTGCGTCCTTGCGACGCTTGCTTTTCGCGGCCCGAGAGCACGATCTGGTCGAAAGGTGATCGCTAGTGGCCCGAGACCGTTCGCCGAAGTGCAAGCAGTGCCGCCGCGAGGGCATGAAGCTGTTCCTCAAGGGCGAGCGCTGCCTCACCGAGAAGTGCGCGATCGAACGCCGCAGCTATCCGCCGGGCGAGCACGGCCGCGGCCGCATCAAGCAGTCCGAGTACCTGCTGCAGCTGCGTGAGAAGCAGAAGGCTCGCCGCTACTACGGCCTGCTCGAGAAGCAGTTCCGCACGTACTACGCGAAGGCCGCGAAGGGCTCGGGGATCACGGGCGAGGAGCTGCTGCGGATGCTCGAGACGCGGCTCGACAACGTCGTCTACCGCCTCGGCTTCGCCGCCTCGCGCGCGCAGGCCCGCCAGCTCGTCCGCCACGGCCATTTCCAGGTCAACGGCCGCCGCGTGAACATCCCGAGCTACCAGGTGCGCCCGGACGACGTGATCATGCTGCGCCCCGGCAGCCCGGCCGAGCAGGTCATCCGCGACGCGACCGACCTCACCGCCTCGGTGACGCCGTGGCTGCAGGCCGACCACGACGGGCTCACCGGCAAGGTGCTCAAGTGGCCGGAGCGCGAGGAGATCGACACCCCCGTTCAAGAATCGCTCATCGTCGAGCTTTACTCCAAGTAGAGAGGAAGGAATGGCAGTCAGAACAAGCTTGATGGAGTTCCAGATCCCGCGGATCGTCCACGAGGAAGTCGACGCCGACCGCGGTGTCTTCGTGATCGAGCCGCTCGACCGCGGCTTCGGTTACACGTTCGGGAACTCGCTGCGCCGCGTGCTGCTCTCGTCGCTCGAGGGCGCCGCCGTCACCTCGGTCAAGATCGAGGGCGTCGCGCACGAGTTCACGACCCTGCCGGGCGTCCGTGAGGACGTGACCGACATCCTGCTCAACTTCAAGAACCTGATCTGCACGCTGCACGGCGATTCGCCCGAGATCGAGGTGCGCATGAACAAGAAGGGCCCGGGCGTGGTCAAGGCCTCTGACATCGAGGCTCCGTCCGAGCTGGAGATCCTCAACCCCGACCTCGAGATCGCCAACCTGTCCGACAAGGGCAAGCTCGAGGTGACCCTCACGATCGGGCGCGGCCGCGGGTACGTCCCGGCCGAGCTGAACCGCGGGCCCGAGCACACCATCGGCGTGATCCCGATCGACTCGATCTTCTCGCCGGTGCGGCGCGTCTCGTACGACGTCGAGGCCGCTCGCGTCGGGCAGCGCACCGACTACGACAAGCTCCGGATCGACGTCACCACGGACGGCTCGATCGACCCGCGCGAGTCGATCGGCCAGGCCGCGGAGATCCTGATCCGCCAGCTTGCGATCTTCACCGACCTCGACCGGATCGAGGGTCTCGGCGAGGCCGCTGCGGCAGAGGCGCAGGCGGAGCCCGCGCTCGCTCACGGGATGGAGAACTTCCCGATCGAGGAGCTCGAGCTCGGCGTCCGCTCGTACAACTGCCTCAAGCGCGTCGGCATCGAGACGATCGGCGACCTCGTCACGAAGACCGAGAACGAGCTCGCCGCGATCCCGAACTTCGGCAAGAAGTCGATCGAAGAGGTTAAGGAGACCCTCGCGACGCACGGGCTGAACCTGCGGGGCGAGGAGGGCCCCTCTGCGTGAGGCACCGGAAGTCGGGAAGGAAGCTCGGCCGCGACGCCTCGCACCGTAAGGCGCTCTACGCCAACCTCACCGGCCAGCTGATCGAGCACGGCCGGATCAAGACCACCATCGCGAAGGCGAAGGAGGTTCGGCCGATCGCCGAGCAGATGATCACGCTCGGCCGGCGGGGTGGGGTGCACTCGCGCCGGCAGGCGTTGAAGTTCCTGCGGTCCCAGGACGTCGTGCACAAGCTCTTCAGCGACGTCGGCCCGCGCTTCAAGGACCGGGAAGGCGGCTACTCGCGGATCGTCCGCATCGGGCCGCGCCTCGGCGACGCAGCCGAGATGGCCTACCTGGAGCTCGTCGACTTCACGCCGCCCGCGCCTCGCCCGCGGCGACGCGACGTGGAGGAAGTTCAGGAGCCCGCCGAAGAGCCTGCGGAAGAACGCGCGGCCGCTAACTAAACGGCCGCACCGGCCAAGCCGGCACGGCCTCCTATGGTCGGCGTCGCAAGCGAGCGCCTTAGGCCGTTCCGAGCGCCGCGCTGACGGCGGCGATGGCGGCGCCGCCGAGCGTGACCGACGCGAACGAGCGGGCGAAGCTCGTCTCGAAGTAGCGCCAGCGGAGCCATGCGAGCACGAGCAGCTCGAACGCGACGACGACGATCGCGAGGATCAGCGCGACGTGGTAGGTCGGCAGGAGGAAGGGCAGCGTGTGAAGGATGCCGCCGATGAACGTCCCCACGCCGGTGATCGACCCGCGCACGTACGGGTTCCCGCGGCCCGTGAGCTCGCCGGTGTCGGAGAGGCCCTCGGAGAAGGCCATGCTGATTCCCGCCCCGATCGCGGTCGCGATGCCGGCGATGAAGGCGTCGAACGGCTTGTGCGTGTGCAGCGCGATGGCGAAGATCGGCGCCAGGGTCGAGAGCGATCCGTCGATCAGCCCGGTCATCGCGGGCTGGACGCGCTGGAGGAGGAATGCCTGCTTGTCGGTCACTCGTATAGTGTACCTAACAAGACGCAAACTGTCTTATCATAAGGCACTCCTTACAAACGCTGTGAGGGTCGCCTGACGTGCGGCTGAGGCTAACGCTCGAGTACGACGGCACGGCCTTCCGCGGCTGGGCGGCCCAGCCCGGCTTGCGGACGGTCGAAGGGACGCTGCGTGAGGCACTCGAGACGGTCTTTCCGTCCTGGTCCGACCTCGCGATCGCGGGCCGCACCGACACGGGCGTCCATGCGCTCGCGAATGTCGCGTCGGTCGAGGTCGAAGGCGGTGCGCCGGCCGAACGGGCTCGCGAAGCGCTCAACGCCGAGCTGCCAAACGACGTGGCCGTGGTCGAGGCCGCGGAGGCTCCGGCCGACTTCCACGCGCGGCACTCGGCCAAGGCCCGGAGCTACCGGTACCGCGTCTACCGTCGACGCGCCCGCTCGCCGTTCGAGACGCGCCGCAGCTGGTGGTACCCGCACCCGCTCGAGGAGGAGCGTCTCGCGGAGTCCGCCGACCTGCTCCTCGGCGAGCACGATTTCCGCGCGTTCACGCCGACCGAGACGCACCACAAGGTCTTCGTCCGAGTTGTCGAGTCAGCAGTGTGGCACCGCCGCAACGATGCACTGGAGCTCGAGATCACGGGCGACTCGTTCCTGCGCCACATGGTCCGGACATTGGTCGGCACGATGCTCGAGCGCCCCCCGGAGCAGCTGGCCGCGCTTCTGGAGGGCCGGGAGCGCAGCGAAGCCGGCACGACCGCTCCGCCCTGGGGCTTGTACCTGGTCTCGGTTCGTTACTAAGCTGCGGTCGGTGTCGAGGGGTTTGCTGGTAACCGTCGCGGTGTTCGCCGCGCTGGGGGTTTCGTCTGCGCGGGCAGGAACGGGCTCGCTGTTCCAGCCCTACGTCGCGTTCCCGGTCGGCTCGTGGCCGGAGGCGGTCGCGATCGGCGACGTGACCGGTGACGGCCGCAACGACGTCGTGATGGTCACGAGCTACTACTTCGACCCGGACAACGACTACCACGTCTTCGTCTTCGCGCAGACGCCGGCGGGCGGGCTCGCCGCTCCGGTGTCGTATGCCACCTCGGGTACCTACACGAACGACCCGACCTCGGTGGACATCGGCGACATCACCGGCGACGGGAAGAACGACGTCGTCGTCGGCCTGTCGGGCCTGGGCGTCGAGGTCTTCCCGCAGCTTGCGGACGGCACGCTCGGGTCTTCGACGGTGGCCGCGACCGGGGACAGCAACAAGATCCGCGTCGGGCAGTTGAACGGCGACGGGCTGCTCGACGTCGCAGGCATCGGCTGGGGGACGAACACGGTCAGCGTCCTGCTCAACGACGGCCACGGCGGCCTCCTGAGCCCCGTTCCGTACCCCGCGCAGCACGGCGGCTATGACGACCTCGAGGTCGGCGACGTGACCGGCGACGGCCTCGAAGACCTGGTCGTCATGTCCGGGCAGCTGTTCGTTCCGAACATCTCGGTCGTCCCGCAGCTCGGAAGCGGGGGCTTCGGCTCCGCCGCGGAGTACTCGGTCGGAGACGACATCCTCACGCAGGGCATCGGCGTCGGCGACGTGACGGGCGACGGCCGGAACGACGTCGTGGCGAGCTACGGAGGGAACTCTCCAGGTTCGAGCATCGCGGTCTTCGCGCAGACGCCGGCCGGAACCCTGGCGTCGCCGGTCAGCCACCCGAGCTACGACATCCCGGAGCCGGTGGAGGTCGGCGACCTCACGAACGACGGCCTGGCCGACGTCGTCACGCTCCACGGCGGGTGGGAAGACGCGGGCGCGTACGTCCAGCAGCAGAATCACACGCTGGGAGGGGAGCAGCTCTACCCGATTCCCTACGCGAGCCACTACAACCCGCACGGGCTCGCCATCGGCGACATCAACGGCGACGGCTGGGCCGACGCGGCGTTCGCCGACTACAACAACGGCCTCATCGTGCTCCGCAACGCTCAGGCGCCTCCGCCACCACCGCCGCCGCCTCCTCCGCCTCCGCCCCCGCCACCTCCTGCACCACCGCCGCCACCACCCCCACCGCCGCCCCCGCCTGCGCCGTTCCAGCCGCCCTGCATCGTCCCCCGGGTCGTCGGGCTGTCCCTGCTGCGGGCGGAGACGAAGATCCTCAGAGCGAAGTGCAGGATCGGCAAGGTGACCCGCAAGGCGTCGTCACGGAAGAAGAGGGGCCGCGTGCTGGCGCAGCGCCCGAAGGGCGGGACGGTGCTGACCTTCCGCGGCAAGGTCCGCCTGACCGTCGGCCGCGGCCGACCGCGCTAGAACCGGTAAGAGCGCTGCTTGCTCAGGAAGAAGCCGTGGCCGCTGCGGTTCTTGCAGCGTAGGCCGGCCTTCCGCGACAGGCACGTGAACCCTCCGCGCGACCACTTGGCGCCGTACGGCACCGCCTTCGCGCGCCGGTTCACGGCCGTGTCGCCGGCGCAGACGGTCAGCGCGGGCCCGGTCAGGCGGATCCGGTAGCCGTACTTCCAGTCGAGCGTGCAGCCTTTCGGCCGCTTCGGAGCCGGCTTGAGCCCGCTCAGGATGTCGCAGCGCAGGGACGGCCCGCTGCCGCCGGGCTCCGCGTCGAAGATGCAGCCGATGTTCGACGACGGCGTCCGGAAGAAAAACGTCGCGGCCCCGGCGCTTCCGGCGAGCGCCAGGGAAAGCAACGCGACAACGGCGAGACGCACGCGGGGATGGTAGACGAGCGTGGGTAGGATCGCCGACGTGGCGACGCGCACGCAGAAGGACGTCCAGAAGCGGCTGGACGAGCTCCGCGAGGAGGTCAACCATCACCTCTACCGCTACCACGTGCTCGACGAGCCCGAGATCTCGGACGCCGAGTACGACCGGCTCTACGACGAGCTGAAGGCGCTCGAGGAGGAGCATCCGGACCTGATCACGCCCGACTCGCCGACGCAGCGGGTCGGCGCGCCGCCGAGCGAGCGCTTCCGGAAGGTCGAGCACCTGACGCCGATGGGCTCGCTGGAGAAGGTGACCGACGACGAGAGCCTCCTCAAGTGGGCCGACGACGTGCGCAAGCGGCTCGACTCCGACGAGCCGGTGGCCTACGTGATCGAGCCGAAGATCGACGGCCTCGCGGTCAGCCTT
This sequence comes from Gaiellaceae bacterium, assembly GCA_036522595.1. GTDB lineage: Bacteria > Actinomycetota > Thermoleophilia > Gaiellales > Gaiellaceae > AC-32. Next base: position 4,553 of record DATDFL010000025.1, on the reverse strand, counting down.
ACCTACGAGGATGGGCTCCTGACCCGCGGCGCGACGCGCGGCGACGGCATCCAGGGCGAAGACGTCACCGTCAATCTGCGGACGATCAAGGCGATCCCGCTGCGCATGCACGGCGACGGGCCGGCGGTCGCAGAGGTGCGCGGCGAGGTGTACCTGCCGATTTCGGGCTTCCGCGAGCTGAACGAGCGGATCGCCGAGCTCGGCCAGAAGCTCGCGCCCAACCCGCGCAACGCGGCCGCCGGCTCCCTCCGGCAGAAGGACTCGTCCATCACCGCATCGCGGCCGCTGTCGATCTGGGTCTACGGCCTCGGGGCGCACGAGGGCCTGCAGCTGAGCTCGCACTGGGAGGAGCTCGAGTGGCTGCGCGAGCACGGCTTCCGTACGAACCCGTTCGCAGAGCGGCTCGACTCGATCGAGGACGTCGCGGAGCGCTGCCGCGACTGGGAGAAACGCCGTGCCGAGCTCGACTACGAGATCGACGGGATCGTGATCAAGGTCGACTCGCTCGAGCAGCAGGCGATCCTCGGCGCGCTGCATTCGCGGCCGCGCTGGGCGCGCGCGTTCAAGTGGGCGCCGATGACCGCGCAGACGAAGCTGAACAAGATCGCGATCCGCGTGGGGCGGACCGGCGCGCTCAACCCGTGGGCGATGCTGGAGCCGGTCCAGGTCGGCGGCGTCACGGTCTCGCGCGCGACGCTGCACAACGAGGAGGACATCAATCGCAAGGACATCCGCGAGGGCGACCTCGTGATCGTCCAGCGCGCCGGCGACGTGATCCCGCAGATCGTCGGTCCTGCGGGCGCCCACGCAAAGGGGACGAAGCCCTTCCGGATGCCAAAAAAGTGCCCGCTTTGCGGGGCAAACATCGTCAGGCCGGAGGGCGAGGCCATGCACCGCTGCCCCAACCGCGCCTGCCCGTCGCGCGGCCTCGAGACGCTGATCAACTGGGTCCAGGGGCCCGCCGACATCGACGGCGTCGGCGAGCAGCTGATGCGGCGGCTCTGGGAGCTGGGGCTCGTTCGCTCGCTGCCCGACCTCTACCGGCTGACGAAGGAGCAGCTGCTCGAGCTCGACGGGTTCGCAGAGATCAGTGCGTCGAAGGCGATCGAAGCGATCCAGGGCTCGACGCGGACGCCGTTCTCGCGCGTGCTCCTCGGGCTCAACATCCCGGATGTCGGCTGGGTGACCGCGCAGAACCTGGCCCGCCACTTCGGCTCCGTGGACAGGCTCTCGGCCGCGACGCAGGAGGACATCCAGGAGGTCGACGGCATCGGGCCGGAGCGCGCCGAGGCGATCGCGGAGTGGTTCGCCGACAAGGACAACCTGCGCCTCGTCGAGGAGCTCAAAGAGCTGGGCCTGAAGTTCGAGGCAGGCGCGGCGGAGCGGCCTATCGAGGGGCCGCTGACCGGCTCGACCTACGTGATCACGGGAACGCTCGAGGGGTTCAGCCGGGACGAGGCGAAGAAGGCGCTCGAGGCGCTCGGAGCAAAGGTCGCCGACTCCGTGTCGAAGAAGACGACCGGCGTGATCGCCGGCGAAAGCCCCGGCTCGAAGCTCGCGAAGGCCGAGCAGGCGGGGGTTCCGGTGCTCGACGAGGCGGCCTTGAAGAAGCTACTGCGCGGCTAGAACGGTTGCGAATCGGTCCTGCGCCCGGCGGGCCCAGAGCGTCGAGACAGGATTGCCGTTCTGGAGCACCGAGAAGACGTAGCGGCGCTTGACGTAGCCCGACAGGGCCGAGGCCCAGGAGGTCGTGCCGGTCTTCGCCACGACGTTGCCGCGCGCCGGTGGCCGCCGCATCCGGTCGGAAAGCGTTCCGTTCACCCCCGCGACGGGCAGCGACGAGAACAGCACCGGGCCGATGTCCGGGTCGCTCCAGGCGGCCTCGAGGATCCCCGCGAGCTCTCGCGCGGTGACCCGGTCGAGCACGGAAAGGCCCGAGCCGTCGACGATGCGGACGCCGGTGGTCGGCACGTCGGCACCGGCCAGCGTCTGCAGCACGTAGGCCGCGCCGCGAGCCGTCGTTCCCTGGTCGCCCGAGAGCGTCCCGAGCTGCTTCAGCACGAGCTCGGCCGTGAAGTTGTCGCTGACGCGATCCATCCAGCGCAGGATGGTCGTCAGCGGCGGCGATTCGATCGACCCAAGGGAATCGCCGTCTTCGGGAGCGACCCCCGTGCCCGCAGCGCCGGCGACATAGACCCCCGCGCGCCGAAGAGCGGCGCGGAACGCCCAGGCGGCTCCCAGCGCGGGATTGCGCCAGATGCGGCCCGCGTACCAGCAGCGGTCGACCGTCAGCGCGGAGAGCGGCGGCGACTCGTTGATGTAGAAGCTCGACTTCCAGCCCGGCGCTGTCCGGCGCGCGTCGAAGTAGGACTCGTCGCCGAGGATCGCTCCGGTCACGCGCCTGATCCCGGCCGCTCGTACCTGCCGCGCGAGCGCGTTCAGGCCGGCCGTCGAAAGCGTCGGGTCGCCGTGGCCGACGAGCAGCAGGCTGCCGCGCCAGGTTGCTCCGTCGAGCTCACCGCGCCCGACCACGTCCGTCTCGAAGCGGAACTCCGGCCGCAGCGAGACGAGGGCTGCGTAGCTGACCGCGAGCTTCTCGTTCGAAGCCGGCGCAAGCGAGAGCGAATCGTGCTGGGAGTACACGGTCGTCCCGGACTGCAGGTCGAAGACCAGCGCCGCGGTGCGAGCGCGCGACACGTGGGGCACCGCCAGCGCCCTGGCAAGTCGGCCTTCGAGCCCCGAGCGGCTCGCGCCGGCCGACGAGGCCAGCACCAGCGCGCCGAGGAGGGCCATGAGCAGCAGGCGGCGTCCCACGGGCCCTCTATTGTTCGGAGGGCGGGCACCGTCGTCAAGGATGGGCCGTACCACTCTCGCGGATGGGCCACCCGGCCCTTGTCGGCCCCTCGCGCCGAACTGATAATCGCTGAAGCTTGGCGTCCAACCCGATTCCAGCCCTGCTTGAGCAGATCGACGAGCTGCTCACCGCCTCGCCCACCAGCGAGCCGGCGACGCTCGCCCGGCTGGAGCGGACGCTTACCGATGGCTACGCGCATGCGCTGTCGCTCGAGGCGGAGCGGCTCCGCCTCGAGCGCAGAATGAGCGAGCTCGCCGGCGAGCTGCACGACGGCAACCGTGAGCAGAAGGCGAAGGAGCTCGCTCAGGTCTCCCGCCGGATCTCGCGGGCGGGCGCCGAGATCGAGCGCCTGCGCGGCACGCTCTCGGAGCTGCGCGCGCACGCCACCGCGGTTCGCGCCACCGCGGTTCGCGCTACCGCTTAGACGATCCCGCTGCGGACCGCGTAGACCGCAGCCTGGATGCGGTTCTCGATCTGCAGCTTCATGAGGATGTTCGAGATGTGGTTCTTGACCGTCTTCGGGCTGATGTGCAGCTCCGCGGCGATCATCGCGTTGTCCTTGCCGCTGGAGATCAGCTTCAGGACGTCGAGCTCACGCTGAGAAAGCTCCGCGCGGACAGCGTCCGCCGCCTCCGGCGAGATCGTCGTGGCGCGCACCTGCTGGAGGACTTTCCCGGCGATTGCAGGGGAAACGAGCGATTCGCCGACCGCCGCCGCCTCGATTCCGCGGATCAGGTCGTCGACCGAGGCGTCCTTCAGAAGGTAGCCGCAGGCCCCGGCCAGGATCGCGTGCAGGACGTCCTCGTCGTGGTCGGAGATCGTCAGGACCAGCACGCGCGCGAGCGGCGCGAACGACGCGATCTGACGGATCGCCTCGATCCCGGAGATCCCCGGCATGTGCAGGTCCATGACGACGACGTCGGGCGCCAGCTCGCGGACGAGGCGCACCGCCTCTTCGCCGGTCGAGGCCTCGCCGGTGACCTGGACGTCGCGTTCCTCCAGGAGATTCCGCAGGCCGGTGCGGAACAGGTCGTGATCGTCCACGAGTAGGACGCGAACGCTGATCTCGTCGGCGTTGGTCTGGGCGCTTTCGCTCACCGACCCCCTCCGTCTTTTGGGCCTACGGATCTTAGTGCAGGGTGATCGTGACGGTTCGCCGACCCCAAGCGTTGGCCTGCGCAAGCGTCGGGAACCAGAGATCGATCGTGTTGCCCTGGATCGCACCGCCGGTGTCTGCAGCGATTCCCTCGCCGTAGCCGGGGATGGTCATCCGGGTCCCGAGCGGGATCACGCTCGGGTCGACGGCAACCACGCCCCAGCCCACGGGCGCGCCCGTCGCCGTTCGGCCGCGGAGCGAATAGCCGGTCGCGCTGACGGTCAGCGTCCCGGCCGTGCCGGGCGGCGAGCCGCCGCCGGTGGGGGAGACGACCGCCGAGATCTGCCTCGCCTTCGCCTGGATCGACTCGGCCTGCTGGACGAGGCCCGAGATCGCCGCGGTGTTGAGGCGGCGCTGGGCGGCGAGGCCCGCGATGTACGAGGCCCGCTGGGCACGCGATCGCTCGAGGGAAAGGGCGGTCTGCGTCGCCTGCTGCTCGAGCCCGGCGAGCTCGCGCTCGCGGGACGCGAGCGTTCGCGCCTGTTCCTGGTACGTCCGCTTGGCCGACACCGTCTGCCGGATCACGAGCTTGTCCTGGTCGGC
>DATDFL010000024.1:0-3838 GCA_036522595.1 Gaiellaceae bacterium | reverse complement strand
GACGCGCTGGCCGAGCGCCTGGCGCTCGCGGGCTACGAGCGCGTCGACCGCGTGCAGGAGCGAGGCCAGTTCGCGGTCCGCGGCGGCCTCGTCGACGTCTTCCCCACGACCGGCCGCGACCCGCTCCGGATCGAGCTCTTCGGCGACGACATCGAAGCGGTGCGCGCCTTCTCGCCGTTCACCCAGCGCGCGCTTCATGACGTCGACCACGCGGTGATCTACCCGGCGGCCGAGCGCCGCCTCGACCTGGTCGAGCCGTCGCTCGATGACGAGACCGTGATCCCGCCCGATCTCGTCCCCGTGCTCGACCGGGCCGTCGATCTCGTCTGGCAGCCGGATGAGGTGCAAGAAGTCTGGGCAGAAGAGTTCGACGCAGCCCCACCTAGTAACAGACTGTTACGAGGGGCCGGGGAGCTCGATCCGCTCCCGCGGGGGCAGGAGCACGCCTTCGAGGGCCAGCGGCCGGCGATCGCCGCCCGTGGGCTCGCGGAGGCGGAGACCGAGCTCGCGTCGTTGCTGCGCGGCGGGAACCGCGTCGTGGTCGCCTTCCCGCACCGCGGCGAGGCGCTGCGGACGATGAACCTGCTCCGCCGCGTCGATGCGCGCCTGCTGGACCCCGGCGAACGCTTCCCGGAGGACGCGGAGCTGCTCTTCGTCGTCTCGCCGGCCCGCCGAGGCTTCGTCTGGCGCGACCTCCGCCTCGCGCTCCTGCCGGACACGCAGGTCTTCCGCAAGCGCACTCCGAGCCGAGCCGCTCCGGCCGGCCGCGCGCTTCAGTCGTTCGCCGACCTCCGCACGGGCGACTACGTCGTCCACGAGGACCACGGCGTCGGCAAGCTGCTCGGCTTCGAGACGAAGACCGTCGCGAGCGTCACGCGCGACTACCTCTTCCTCGGCTTCCGCGGCGACGACCGGCTCTACGTTCCGCACGAGCAGATCGCGAAGGTCTCGAAGTACATCGGCGCCGACGGCAGCGGGCCCGCGCTGTCCAAGCTCGGCGGCAAGGCCTGGCAGAACCTCAAGGCCCGCGCCCGCGCCAGCGTTCGCGAGCTTGCGGGGGAACTCCTGGCCCTCTACGCGCAGCGCCAGCAGGCCGAGGGTGTCCAGTACGACCTCTCGAACGACTGGCTCGAGCGCCTGGAGGCCGAGTTCCCGTACCGCGAGACCGACGACCAGCGCACCGCGATCGAGGCGGTCAAGGAAGACCTCGAGACCCCGCGGCCCATGGACCGGCTCGTCTGCGGCGACGTCGGCTTCGGCAAGACGGAGGTCGCGGTGCGCGCCGCCTTCGCGGTCGCCGTGAACGGCAAGCAGACGCTGATGCTCGTCCCGACCACCGTTCTGGCCGAGCAGCACTGGAACACCTTCCGCGACCGGTATCGCGACTTCCCGGTCCGCGTCGAAATGATCTCGCGCTTCCGCAGCGCGAAGGAGCAGAAGCAGGTGCTCGCCGAATACGCGGCCGGCAAGGTGGACGTCCTGATCGGCACACACCGCGTGCTCAGCCGCGACGTGATCCCGAAGGAGCTCGGCCTCGTGATCGTCGACGAGGAGCAGCGCTTCGGCGTCGCGCAGAAGGAGCTGCTCCGCGCGCTCCGCCTCGAGGTCGACGTGCTCGCGCTGTCGGCGACCCCGATCCCGCGCACCCTGCACATGTCGCTCTCGGGCCTGCGCGACATCTCCGTCATCGAGACGCCGCCGGAGGGCCGCCGCCCGATCCGCACCTACGTGGGCGAGTACGACGACGACGTCGTCCGCCTGGCGCTGCAGCGCGAGACGGATCGCGGCGGCCAGAGCTTCTTTCTCCACAACCGCGTCGAGACGATCGAGGAGGCGGCGGAGCGGATCGCGCAGCTGGCGCCGGGAATCCGGGTCACCGTCGCACACGGGCAGATGCGGGAGCGCGAGCTCGAGGAGAAGATGCACGCCTTCCTGCGCGGCGACGCTGACGTCCTCGTCTCGACCACGATCATCGAGTCGGGCCTGGACATCCCGCAGGCGAACACCCTGATCGTCGAGCGGGCGGACGCGCTCGGGCTCGCCCAGCTCTACCAGATCCGCGGGCGGGTCGGCCGCTCGGACGTCCTCGCCCACGCGTACCTCTTCTATCCGGACTCGCGCGAGCTCACCCAGGAAGCGCGCGCCCGGCTCGCAACCCTCGCCGACCACACCGAGCTGGGTGCCGGTTTCGCGATCGCGATGCGCGACCTCGAGATCCGCGGCGCGGGAGACCTGCTCGGCGCGGAGCAGTCAGGCCACGTGGCGGCGCTCGGGTTCGAGCTCTACGTCGAGATGCTCGGCGAGGCCGTCGCGGAGCTCGCGGGCGAGCGGCGCACGGTTCCGCGGCCGGTTCGCGTGGACGCGCGCGTCGACGCCTACGTTCCGGCCGACTACATCGCCGCAGAGGCGCTGAAGATCGACCTCCACCGCCGGCTCGCCCTCGCCGACTCCGACGACGAGCTGCGCGAGCTCCGCGCCGCGACCGAGGATCGTTACGGCCCGCTCCCCGAGCCGGTCGAGAACCTGTTCGCGATCCAGGAGGCGAAGGTGAAAGCGGCGCGGCTCGGCGCCGATTACGTCGTCTTCAAAGCCGGGCGGGCAACCGTCGGGCCGGTGGAGCTCGCCTCTGCGGAGCTGCGTGCGCTGCGCGCCGATATCTCGACCGCGGTCTACACGACCGCCCGGAAGGAAATAACCGTCCGTGGAGAAGCCTTCGCGGAAGCGCTTCGGCTAGTCGATGCTATACTCGACGCGCGCCAAGCAGCATGAGCAAAACGGCTGCTCCCGGCGCTTTTTGCATGAACCGGATCATTGGAGTTCTCTCAGGGGTCGCGCTTCTGCTCGTCGTCGCTGCGTGCGGCGGCGGCGGTCCGCGCAGCGTTCCCAGCGACTCGGTCGCGGTCGTCGGCGGCGACAACATCACGAAGTCGCGCTGGGACCAGCTGATCAAGCAGACCAAGGACAACTACAAGGCGACGCAGCACTCCTTCCCGAAGCCAGGCTCAGCTGAGCTGCGCACCCTGCAGACGAACGCGACGCAGTTCCTGATTCAGGCGAGCGAGTACGAGCAGGAGGCCGCGAAGCTCGGGATCAAGGTCAGCGACGCCGACGTACAGGCGCGGCTGGATCAGATCAAGCAGCAGTTCTACGCGAGCCAGAGCGGCGGCAAGAAGGCCTCCAAGGCCGCTGTCGAGAAGCGCTACCAGCAGGCGCTCAAGCAGCAGGGGTTCACCGACCAGGAGGTCCGGGACGGGATCCGGATCAACCTCTTCCGCGAGCGCGTCCAGAAGAAGGTCACCGAGGGGATCACGGTCTCGGACAGCGACGTCAAGTCGTACTACGACAAGCACAAGCAGCAGTACGAGACCCCGGCGCAGCCAGCGAGCCGCGACGTCCGCCACATCCTCGTCAAGAAGAAGGCGAAGGCGGATCAGATCTACTCCCAGCTCAAGAAGAACCCGAAGCTCTTCCCGGAGCTCGCGAAGAAGGATTCGATCGACACGTCGTCCGCGCAGGCCGGCGGCGAGCTACCCGGCGGCGCGGTCAAGGGCCGGCTCGTGAAGCCGTTCGAGAAGGTCGCCTTCTCGCTCAAGGTGCACGAGATCTCGAAGCCGGTCCATTCGCAGTTCGGCTGGCACATCATCCAGGCGATGGGGCCCGTCCGCGCGCCGACGCCTGCCAAGCCGACGCCGTTCGCGCAGGTCAAGGAAGCGATCCGTCAGACGCTCCTGCAGAACAAGCGCAACACCGAGATCCAGAAGTGGGAGAAGGACATGGTCAAGCGCTACTGCAAGAAGATCGCTTACCAGACGGGCTACTCGCCGGCGCCCGGCCAGGA
>DATDFL010000023.1:0-2347 GCA_036522595.1 Gaiellaceae bacterium | reverse complement strand
GGGCGGCGGGTTGGTCGGCGACGGAGAGGGCGAGGCCGATCTCCCTGGTGAGCTTGGGCAGCGAGTCGCGGATGGCCGCGGGGTTTGGGGCTTCAAGGAGCGTGATGACGGCGAATTGTCCGCGGAGGTTGACCATGCGGGTTTCGAGGATGTTGGCGCCGTGCGCGTGCAGGGCGCCGGTGAGCTGTCCGACGAGTCCGGGGCGATCGGCGCCGATGGCGGTGAGGATGATTTGCGGCATGAGGGTCTCCAGTTGGCGATTTTAGAATTTTAAGCGGAAAACGTGGGGATGGAAGACGTAAAAGTTGAAAAGAAGTAAAAGAGGTAAAAGACTCGAAACACGAAACGCACAACACGGAAGGGGTTGGGTCCGAAAATTGTTGGACTGGGGTGGAAAATGGCGATGAGGGAGGCGGAGGAGGCGGCGAACCCGCGAGGCCGTCCGCGCAGGCGTGACCTGCGCGAGCATCGCCGGCGGCATTCCAGACGAACGATCCCATCAGGCCGGCCTGCGCCGCATAGCTCGCGAACTGGCCGCAGCCACCGGGCGGCTGCGGGTGCTCGTCGACGTCGACCCCGACGACGAACTTCGAGGCCGGGAGGCCCTGGTTGATCGTGGCCGCCACGTCGGCCTGCATGGTCGCCAGGTCGTCGCCGAAGGTCATCAGGTTGAACTGCTGGACGTACGACTGGCTGGGCGCGTACCAGGGGCCCTGCCAGTTCGTGATCACGTCGGCCGAGACGTAGAGGCCGGCGGCGTGGGCGGCATTGGAGATCGCGATGATGCAGGTGGTCATCGCCGGGTTCGGTGGACCGATCGCCATCCAGGGACCGTCCTCGATGTCGAGGTCGACGCCGTCGAAGTGGTTGGACGTCGCGAAGCCGATCAGGTTCTGGACGAACTGCGCCCGGTTGGTGTCGTTGCAGGCGATCCCCCAGTTGTTGTTGCCCGCGCCGCCGATGGCGATGATCGCCTTGATGCCGGGGTGTGCGTGCACCGTCGCGACCCAGGTCGGAACGTTGATGTTCTGGATGTTCGCGGTGTCGAGGGCGGGCCCGGCCGACGTCGCCAGGTTGAACAGGATCAGCTGGTTGAAGTCGTTCCACGGCAAGTTTGCGGGGGGCACGGGAGCCCAGCCGAGGTCCTCGTCCATGACGACGCGTCCCGGCGGAGGAGGCGGCGGCGGCGGGGGCGGTGGAGGCGGCGGTGGAGGTGGAGGTGGAGGCGGAGGTGGTGGTGGTGGTGGCGGCGGGTCGTTGTAGACGTTCGAGAGCATCGCGTTTGCCCACTGCTGCCGGTACGCGACGTACCCGGCGTCGCTCGGGTGCAGGTTGTCGCTCGAGATCAGGCTCTGGTGCGTCGAGAAGAACGCCCACAGGTCCGGGCCGTGAACGATCCCCGGGTACGCCGTGTAGAGCTGGGCGATCTTCGCGTTCAGGCCGGGCCCGCAGTTCTGCACGTTCGCCGTGCGCGCCCACGGGATCGTCGGTACGACGGGCACCTTGCCCGCCGTCAGGACGGCCTGCACCATCAGGACGTAGTTGTTGTAGAAGCTGGTCGGGCTCATGCAGCCGTTCGCGTCGTTCGTGCCGAACGACAGTCCGACGTAGTGGCCGGGGAAGAGCGGCAGCCAGGTGTTGATGTCTCCCGAGCCGTCAGCGGAGACGAGGCCGCCGGTGCCGCCGTCCTCGAACGACGGGAAGTGATCCGGCATGCTCGCGTTCACGAGCTGGCTGTAGTTCTGGCCCGACCCGCTGACGGGCTGGTGGGGCATGCCGTCCTCGGTGATCGAGTCGCCGTAGAACGTCCAGGCGTCGGAGGCGCCCGCGCTCGCGTCGTGGACGTCCATGTTGACCATCGCGTCCATGTTTCCGGCGGAGCCGTCGATGGCCGTGATGTTCAGGCGCACCCACTTGTTGCCGGCCATGTTGAAGAAGTGCTGCCGTGAGTGGTACGTGTTGCCGCTCACGGTGGCGACCGTCACCCAGCCACTCGACGGCGGGCTCCCGCCGCCCGCGGCGGAGTTCACCTGCACCGTGTAGGCGCTGAGGTTGTCGTACGCGACGTCGCCTACCAACGTGTGGTTGTACGGCGTCGTGATCGGGTCGTTGTACCAGGCCAGCATCACGAGTCCGCGCTGGGCCGCCGGCACCGACGAGAGGTCGTAGGCGAGCCAGGCGGGCCCGCTGGAGCGCCAGTGGCTCGTGTAGTCGGCGTCGTCCGCGTAGCCGGCGGAATTGCCTGACGAGGCGAACGCCGGCACGCCGCGGCTGATGACCGGCATGGCCGGCGGTGCGCCAGGCGGCGGCGGCGGAGGCGGAGGAGGAGGCGGAGGAGGCGGAGGTG
>DATDFL010000022.1:0-3255 GCA_036522595.1 Gaiellaceae bacterium | reverse complement strand
CAGCGACCGGAGCCTGCGGAGGTGGCCGAAGACCGAGCGCATGTGCGTGACCGCGTTGACGATGTCGCCGGTGCCGGCCTCGCCCTTGGTGCGGATCATCGCGGCGCCCTCGGAGATGCGGCGCAGCGCCTCGCCGAGGTTGGTGCAGCCGCAGACGAACGGCACCGTGAAATTCCACTTGTCGACGTGGTTCGCGAGGTCGGCCGGCGTGAGCACCTCGGACTCGTCGATGTAGTCGACCTCGAGCGCCTCCAGCACCTGCGCCTCGACGAAGTGGCCGATGCGGCACTTCGCCATCACCGGGATCGTCACGGACTCCTGGATCTCGTGGATCTTGTCCGGGTCGGCCATGCGCGCGACGCCGCCTTCCTTGCGGATGTCGGCGGGGACGCGCTCGAGCGCCATCACGGCGACGGCTCCCGCGTCCTCGGCGATCCGCGCCTGGTCGGCGTCGGTGACGTCCATGATGACCCCGCCCTTGAGCATCTCGGCGAGGCCCGACTTGACCCTCATCGTCCCGGTCTCGGCCATCGCGGTGATTCTAGCTAGGCGAGCAACCGCGCCATATGGACGTATACGGACAGCTGCTCGCGGACGGAGTCGGTGCCGGTCGCCTGCAGGCTGCGGAGCAGATGCCAGCGGTGGCCGCGGACGCGGTACGAGAGCGGCTCGTCGAGCATGAGCTCGTAGGTGCGCCACTTGCCGTCGAGCGCGAACGAGCCGGACTTGGCAGGACGACCGTTGACCATCGCGACCGCCTCCCCGGTCCGGTCGCCGCGGAGGAAGCGGTCAGCGTCACGGATGTCGACGCGGATCTCCGCTCCGTCGACGTGCTCGACGAACGCGGCGCCCGGCGGCTGGTCTCGCATCTTCGTCGCCTCCGGCCCCCACTCGGCTGGAGCCGGCGAGCCCAGGTAGCGCTTCGCGTCGCGGTAGCCCATCGCGATCAGCGCGTTCGCGTCGATCCGCCCGAGATAGAAGTCGGGGTCGAGCGGCAGCGGGTACTCGGGCTTGATGACGTGCAGCTTCGGCAGCTCGGGACCGAGCTCCGCGCGGAGGTGCGCGAGCTCCTCGAAGAGACCGCCGTTCGCGCTCATCTCGATCATGTGCACGTACTGGTTGAAGGCGCCGGGCCGGTAGGTCGTGACGTTCCCGATGCACCAGACGAGCCAGAGCTCCTCGGCGCCGCGGCGAACGGCCTCGCTCGGATTCGCGTCCTTGATCCAGACCGAGTCGACGTAGCGCTTCCCATCGCGCTCGACCGGCGGCATCAGCATCGGCAGCGAGACGCCTGCGACCAGGAGGTCCTCGTCGACCTCCCGGTTGGGGACGGCCCAGTTCGTCTTGTCGTCGTAGTCGCAGACGTTGAACGTGCCTTCGATCCCGTCCGCCGCGCGGATCTTCGAGGGGTCGATCCCGAGGTGCGGATAGACCTTTCCCTTGAGCCCGTCCGCGCCGCCGAATGCGGGCCAGTTGAGGCTCCGCAGGTACTTCTTCACCCGCAGGAACGACACGAAGTCGCGGACGTCGAGGGTCCGCCAGCGCTCGCACATCTCGGCCGGCGAGAGCCCGGAGAGGAGCATCGCGAGGTTCATCGTCCCGCCGGAGGTGCCGTCGGCATGGAAGAACGTCAGCCCGTCCTCCTCGAGCGCGAGCAGGACACCCGCCTGGTACGCGACGCGCATCCCGCCGCCGGCGAGGATCAGCGAACGGCGCGGGCGGCCGCCTTCGGGGGCCGCGAGGCTCAACCGGCGACCAGTCGCGGGCGCGTGTACGCGAAGATCGCGACGACGCCTGCGAGCTCCCAGGCGAGGAACGCGTCCATCCAGAACGAGGGCCAGCCGTCGGCGCCGAGGCTGATCAGCCGCGCCGCGACACCGCACCCCATCGCGGCCAGGAAGATGGTGTTGTAGCTCCGCAGCTTGAAGATCTCGCGCCAGTAGCGGAGGGCGAAGAGCCCGAACCCGAGCTCGATCGCCCGCAGGAAGCGGTACTGGCTCAGCAGGTTCGCCTGGGCGCGGTGCGGCAGGTCGTGCAGGTGAACGCGGAGGAGCCACGGCATGTCCAGCCGGGCGCCGAAGATGCCCCACGCCCCGGCGACGATCAGCGTCGCGACGTAGCCGAAGAACAAGACGAGCGTGACGCGCCTCACCGCCTGAGCCGCCACCAGTAGGCGATCGCCAGCAGCGCGGAGCAGAAGTCGAACGCGGCCAGGATGACCCCGTAGTACGAGAAGACAGACAGCGCGACCGCGAGCGACATCGCCCCGGACGCGCACGCCTTCTGCAGCGCCGACCACCCGACGACGAAGCGGTGCGGCTGCCGCAATAGGTCCTGCGTCAGCGTGCCGCCGACGATCGCCATGAACATCCCGATGATCCCGAAGAAGAGCCGGTCGCTCGTGGTCGTCGGCGCGGAGAGGATGTCGAGCACGAACTTCTGGAACGCGATCAGGAGCAGACCGGAGACGAACGTCCCGCCCGCTATCGCGAACAGCCCCCACCGCAGCGGGTCCCGGAGGAACCGCTTCATCCGAGGCGCACGGCGAACCAGGTGGTCATCGCGACCCACTCGACCGTCCAGATCGACGTGCGGATCCAGTTCAGGCGGATCCATTTGCCGAGGACGACCTGCAGCTCCGCCGGGTCGCGGATGTGCTCCTCCATCCGCTTGTTGTACGGGAAGATGAACTTCACCGTCAGCGCGGTCGCCGCGAGCACCGCGAGCAGCAGCACGACCGGCGCGACGACGTACCAGCTGTGCCAGTCGGCGATGATCAGGACAACCGCCGCGGCCATCATCAGCATCGTCCACCACGTGAAGAACTTCGTGGCGCGGTGGACTGGCGGCACGAACTGGTCGTAGTAGTTGTCGACCGTGAGCTTCTCGCGGCCCGGGAACGAGAACAGCACGAGCGACCAGCCTGTGCCGAGGTACATGGACGCACAGAGCAGCAGCACCGAAGCGTCGAGGATCTTCCACCAGGCCATTGCTAGTGGGGCGCGCTCGGCGGAGGGGGCCACTCCTCGCCGAGGCCGAGGTTGATCACGCTTTCGAATCCTTCCGGCTTCTGCTCCGGCGGGTTGTCGAACTCGAGGAACCAGGACTCGAAGTGGTCGTCGAGCACGCCGTGCGCATCGGGGAAGAACGCGGTGAACATCGGCTTCTCGAAGGGCCCGAGCGCCTTCAGGGCCTGCAGGCGCGGATGGTCTCCGATCTCGAAGCGGCCACGGGCGCCGCGACCGAATCCCAGCT
>DATDFL010000021.1:0-21753 GCA_036522595.1 Gaiellaceae bacterium | reverse complement strand
GTCAGCGAGCGAGCGGCGGTACTTCGCCGTTCAGTCCGAGCCAGGCTGATCTGGACGCTCGGCCCTGCGACCATGCTCGGAGGGGTCTTCTGGGCGTTCCTGCAGCCGTACCGGATCACGCTGCTGCATCCACACGGCCAGGGCTTCTGGTGGCTCGTGATCGAGCCGCCGCTACTGGTCGTGGCCGCGGGGATCGCGTTTGCGTTCCTCATCGCGCCGGGCGTGATCGAAGACCTCGAGGCCGCGGAGGAAGGCCGCTGATGCAGCCTCCCGCGGAATTCGTCCACTGGATGTTCGCGACCGGCTTCCTGCTGCTCGGCCTGTGCCTGCTCGCGCAGGCGATCGTCGGCGAGGAGGTCTGGCGGAAGCGCCCCTGGCGCGCCTACCTGTGGCCCGGGCTCGCCTTCCTGCTGGGCCTCCTCATGTGGCCGGTCATGGTCTTCTTCACGAACTCGACGGTGCACATGCTGGCCCACGGCTCCTGGGCCCAGTCGATGATGCTCGCGGGTGGCGCGGAGCTCGGGCTCGTGCGCGGGAAGCTGCACAGCCGCTACTGGCGGCTGACGATGCCGCTCGCGTTCCTGGTCTCCGGCTCGGCGATCCTGATCCACGAGCAGAACAGCTGGTTCTTCGCACGCTCGGCCTTCCTGCACCACGCGATCGGCTGGATGGTCGTGACCTGCGCGATCTTCCCGCTCGTCTCCGTGTTCCGGCCGCGGCAGGCGGTCTGGCGGGCGGGGTTCGCGCTGACGTTCGTGATGCTCGGCGTGCTCCTCTACTGCGACCGCGACGTCGCTCCGATCTTCGGACACATCTCTTCCCAGGTAGGGACTCCGCACCGGTGAAGCGCCTCCGAGTAACAACGTGCTGCTTCGTGCTCGCCGGTCTGGCCCTCCCCGGAGCGGCCTGGGCCCACGCGACGATCGAGCAGACGATCCCTGCGTTCGGGAAGTCGATCGAGCGGGCGCCGAAGTTCGTCGAGCTGCGCTTCGACCAGAGCGTCAAAGCGCTGCCGAATGCGATCACGGTCTACACGGCCAAGGGCAAGATCGTCTCGGGGCCGTCGCGAGGCGGCACGGACCGGCGGATCGTGACCGCGCCGCTGAAGCAGCTTCCGCGCGGTGCATACACGGTTCGCTGGCGCGCGGTCTCGGCGGACAGCCACGTCGTCTCGGGCGTCTTCACCTTCGGCGTGCGCCATCGCGCTCCGCCCGCGACCGAGGCGTTCGGCGCCTCGGGCCCGACGACGACCGAGCACGTCGTCCGCTGGCTGTACTTCCTCTCGCTGGCGCTCGTGGCCGGCGGGCTGGGCTTCCGGCTGCTGATCGTGCGCGGGCCGCTCCCGCCGCGGGCCGAGCGCCGCTTCTACTGGCTCACCGGAGTCGGAGCGGTTGCCGCGATCGAGGTCGGGGTCCTCGCGTTCGTCCTCCGCGCCGAGGACGCGCTGCAGCTTCCCTTCGGGCCGTTCTTCTACGGCGACCTCTCGCCGCTCGTCTCGACCAGGTTCGGGACCGCCTTCGTCGCGATGACGCTCGGCTTCGCGCTGGTGACCGCGTTCATCTTCCTGGCGTGGCTGACCGACCGCACCGTGCTGTTGTGGCCGGCGTTCCTGCTCGCGATCGGCTTCGCTTCGGGTCTCTCGCTCTCCGGGCACTCGGCGGTCGACTCGGGCTCGTCGTGGCTCTCCGAGTCCGCGGACTGGGCGCACCTCGCGGCCGCCTCGCTCTGGGTCGGCGGGCTGGTGCAGCTCGCGTTCGTCGTCTGGCCGGCCGCACCCGAGCTGCGCAGGCGGTCGTTCCTCCGCTTCTCGAAGCTCGCGACGGCTCTGATCGTCGTGCTGCTCTCGGCTGGGATCTACCTCAGCGTGCTTCGGCTGCCGCGGCTCTCCGATCTCTGGAGCGCCGGCTACGGCCAGGTGCTGCTCGTGAAGCTCGCGCTGGTGTCGCTCGCGCTGCTCTGGGGCGCCGCGCACCACTTCCTCGTGCGCCCGCGGCTCGAGCGCGGCGCGCCGCTGTTCGCGGGGCTGCCGCGGAGCCTGATCGGCGAGAGCGCTGTCGGGATGGCGATCCTCCTCGCGGCGGCGGTGCTCGTCGAGTCGAAGCCGCCTCCGCGGCCCGCGCCCAGCCCTCCCGTCGCGTCAGACTCCTCGACGCCGTAGCGCGAGCACGTCCGCGATGAAGGCACGCGTCGCGCGCGAGACGCCGTGGCGGCGAACCGAGGCAGGCCCCTGGTACCAGCCCGCGAGCGCGAGCCGCTCGCTGCCGTTGAACTCCCGCAGCAGCTGCCGCAGGTAGACGACGCCGACCTGGATCCCGCCGGAAACCGTCCACGGGACGCGCCGCCTGAGGAGCACCGTCTCCACGTAGTCCTTCGTGACGGGCAGGACCTGCATCACGCCGCGCGCGCCCGCCTTCGAGACCAGGCCCGGGTGGTAGCCGGACTCCATCCACGCGAGCGCGCGCACGAGGCTCGGGTCGAGCCGATACACGCGGGCCCAGTGCTCGAGCATCGAGCGCACGCCGACGGGGTGGTGCGCCCGGACAACGGTGGGCGAGAGCGCCGCGCGCCCGCGGGCGAGGGCGGCCATCGTCCGCGGACCGACGACCCCGTCCACCTGGAGGCGCCGTGCGCGCTGGTAGTGCCGCAGCGCTCGCGCGGTCACGCCACCGAAGTACCCGTCGAGCGGGATGAACGCTCCGCGGCGGGCGAGCAGGAACTGCAGGACGGAGACGTCCCAGCCGAACATGCCTTTGCGCAAGGTGCGGCGGCCGAAGAACGGCCTGCCGAGGGGCCCCAGCGCGCGGCGCGTTCGAGGTCCCGCCCGGCCGTCGACCGGAAGGCCCGCACGGCGCTGGAATGCTTTTGTCGCGGCGACCGTCTTGGGCCCCGAGATCCCGTCGATTGCGGCGCCGTAGAGCCCGTATGCGCGCAGGGCAACCTGAAGTCCCGCGATTTGCGGGTTGAGCGCCTGTGCCGCCGGTGCAAGCGCGAATGCCGTCAGCACAGCTGCGCAGAGGACCCCAAACCTGCTGGCCACAGCGCGCCAGACTTCTCCCGTCACCTCAAGATTCCTCCCGCTAGCCTCAGCGCATGCGGTGGGCCATCTCCGGCGGGGCCGGCTTCCTCGGCCTCCACCTCGCGCGCCGGCTGCTCGCCGACGGGCACGGCGTGCGCACGCTCGACGTCGTTCCGCTCGACGACCCCGGCCTGGAGGCCGCGGTCGAAGAGCTGCGCGGCGACGTCCGAGACCCGGGCGATGCCCGCCGCCTGACCGAGGGCGCAGACGTCCTCGTCCACGCCGCGGCCGCACTGCCGATCCAGGCCTCACGCGACTCGATCCGCTCGGTCAACGTCGAGGGCACCGCGACCACGCTCGCGGCGGCGCTCGAGGCGGGAGCGGGGCGCGTGATCCTGATCTCGTCGACCGCGGTCTACGGCGTCCCCAGGATCCACCCGATCGCGGAGGACGCGCCGCTCGTCGGCGTCGGCCACTACGGCGAGTCGAAGATCGACGCGGAGCACGTGGCACAGGACTTCGGCCGCCGCGGGCTGGACGTGGTGACCCTTCGCCCCAAGACGTTCCTCGGGCCCGAGCGGCTGGGTGTCTTCGAGATCCTCTTCGATTGGATCCGCGAAGGGCGGCGGATCCCGATCCTCGGCGACGGCTCGAACCGCTACCAGCTGCTGGCCGTCGAGGACCTCGTCGAGGCGACCGTCGCCGCGGCGGGTGCGGATGCCGGCGGGGAGACCTTCAACATCGGCGCGACCGAGTTCGGCACCGTGCGGGCCGACCTGGAGGCGTTGATCGACCATGCCGGCTCCGGCAGCCGCCTGCGTCCGGTTCCCGCGCGCCCCGCCGAGGTGGCTCTGCGCGCGCTCGAGCTGCTCCGCCTCTCACCGCTCGCCGAGTGGCACTACCGCACAGCCCACCGCGACTCCTACGTGGACGTCTCCAAGGCGCAGCGCCTGCTCGGCTTCTCGCCGCGCCTGTCCAACGCGCAGGCGCTCTGCGGAACCTACGACTGGTACCTCGAGCACCGCGAGCAGATGCGGAGCGCCGGCGTCACGCACCGCGTCCCGTGGGACCAGCGGGCGCTTGGCCTCCTAAAGCGCCTCTCTTAGAAGGGAATCACCTCACCCGAGCGGCCCGACCGGTCAGTTCCGACGGACATGCGAGCAAAGCCCGCACGTCCTGAGGGCGGCATCGCAAGCGATGCCTAGTTCAGGTCTTCCCAGGAGACGTCGGACCAGGAGACGTCGCTCCAGGAAACGTCCGACCACGAGACGTCCGACCAGGACACGCTCGCCCAGACGCCGACCGACCAGAGCGCGCCGTTCCAGCCGTCCGACCACGAGACCGAGTTCCAGGCGGACGAAGCCTTGGCCGCCTCGCGCCACGCGGCATCGTCGAAGCTGAGCCCCGGCGCCAGCGGATCCGGCACGAGGAAGCGGTCCAGGGCCCGGTTCGGGTTCGGCGGGAAGGCGATCGCCGCGGCGGCGGGGAGGTAGACCTCGCCCACCCCCGCGGCAGCCGTGCGCACCTTCCTGAGGGGCAGCGCGCCGAGCATCAGCGCGCCCTTGACCTGATCGGGCGTGAAGGTGGGGTGGAGCGCGAGCATGTCGGCCGCGATTCCCGAGACGATCGGCGCCGAGAGCGAGGTCCCGGAAAGCTTGATGTACGTGCCGTCGGCCGTGTCGACGACCTGGTTCTTGCGGTCGAGGGCAAGTGTCGAGCCGCTCGGGACGGGCCCGGTGATCGAACGGCCCGGCGCGCTCAGCTCGGGCTTCGCGAAGCCGTCGAAGGTGTAGCCCCAGGCCGACCAGGGCGCGAGGTTCGTCTGCTCCGTGTTCGCGTTGTTGTGCAGGTCGAGCGCGCCGACGGTGACCACGAACGGGTCGTTGGCCGGCGCAAAGCCGATTCGCACCGCGCGGTTCTCGGACTGGCCGTAGTTCCCCGCGGAGGCGACGACCGTGACCCCCGAGAACCACAGCTTCTCGACCGCCTTGTCGAGCGGATCCCAGCGGAAGCTCGACGCGGTGGCCGAGTGCAGCGAGAAGTTCGCGACGCCGATGTCGTACTGGTCCTTGTGGTCGAGGATCCATTGCGCTGCGGCGATCACGTCGCTCGTCCGCGCCATGCCCTCGTCGTCCATGACGTCGAGCGAGACGATCCCGGCGGTCGGCGCGGCGCCCGTGTAGCGCGGGGCCGAGCCCGCGGCCAGGCCTGCGACGAGCGTGCCGTGACCATAGCCGTCGCCGGGCGAGTTGCCCGGAAGCGAGGTCAGGTCGACGCTGGCGAGGATCCGGTCGCCGAAGTCCGTGCGGCGGGGCTCGATCCCAGAGTCGACGAACGCGATCGTGGGTGCCTGACCGATGGACGCGCTCCCACCGTGCTTCTTTGTCCCCCAGTACCGGTCGACGCCGACGGCGCGCGGCCAGAGCTCGCCCGAGCTGAGGCCGGTGTCCGTCCGATGAGCCGCGTCGAGGACGATGGGATTGTCGGGCGTGATGACGAGGCCCGGCCGATCGGCCAGCTGTCCGAGGTCGCCGGCCTTGATCGTGCCGGCCGCGGCGTCCACGACGCCGAGGCGATCGCGCACCGAGCCGAGCCGGTCCAGCGCCTGCCGCGCCGCTGACGCGCTCGAGCCCTGCACGATCACGCGCACCGAGCTGTCGGGCGCCTGGTTCGCCGCCCGCGCGAGAGACGGTGCGAGGTAACTCGGCGGCGACCCATGGCCGTCAGCGGCCGCCGCCGAGATTGGAATCGCGAGAGCCAAGGCGGTCAGGGCCAGGAGGCCGCGCCGGCGCGACGCGTGCTGGCGCCCGTCGCTGCCGCGGCCTCCCCGCGGTGTGCCCCAGAGCCCGCTCGCGCGGGTCTCTCCGCAGGAACCACCTCGCCTCACTGATTCTCCCTTCCGCCCCACGAAATTGAGTGGAAGGTATGCCTACATAGAGAAGTCCCCATCACCCTGAAAGGGGATTCGCCCTCAGAATCCCTCGGACGGGGGATCAGGAATACTCGGACGCGTGCGCGAGCTTCTCGGCTACCGAGAGCAATTCCCGATTCTCGCCGAGACGACCTACCTGATCAATCACTCGCTCGCGGCGATGCCCGCGGCGGCCGAGGAACGGCTGGCCGCGTACGCGCGGGACTGGAAGACGCGCGGCGTGCGCGCCTGGGAAGAGGGCTGGTGGGAGCTGCCCGTGACCGTGGGCGATCAGATCGCGCGGCTGATCGGCGCGCCGCCTGGGTCGGTCTCGATGCACCAGAACGTGACGATCGCCGAGGCCGTCGTCCTTTCGTGCTTCGGGTTCGAAGGGGAGCGGCGCCGGATCCTCTACGAGGAGGGGAACTTCCCCTCGGTGCGCTACCTCTACCAGGCGGCGCGCGGCGCGGAGGTCGTGGTGGCCCCGGACGACGAGGGTGTCGTGGGCGCGATCGACGAGCGGACGCTGCTCGTGCCCGTCACGCACGTGCTCTTCAAGACCGGCCGGATTCAGGACGTGGAGGCGATCGTCGCGCGCGCCCACGAGGCGGGCGCGCTGGTCGCGCTCGACGCGTACCAGTCAGTTGGCACCGTGCCGCTCGACGTGACGGAGCTCGGCGTCGACTTCGCGATGGGCGGGTCGGTCAAGTGGCTCTGCGGGGGCCCGGGCGCGGCCTGGCTGTACGTGCGGCCCGAGCTGGCAGAGACCCTCGAGCCGGCGCTTACCGGCTGGCAGGCGCACGCGCGGCCGTTTGCGTTCGAGCCGGAGCAGGACTACGCGCAGGGCGCGTGGCGGTTCCTGACCGGAACGCCGAACGTGCCGGCCCTCTACGCGGCGACGGCCGGCTACGACGTCGTCGAGGAGATCGGCGTCGAGCGGATCCGCGAGCGGTCGGTCGAGCAGACCACGCTGCTGATCGAGCTGCTCGAGGAGGCGGGCTTCGACCTGGGGAGCCCACGCGAGCCCCAGCGCCGCGGCGGCACCGTGGTCGTGAAGGTGCCGGAGTTCGAAGCGGTCAACCGCGAGCTCGCCGAGCGCGGGATCATCGTCGATTGCCGTCCCGAGACCGGCCTGCGGCTCGGGCCGCACTTCTACAACACCGACGACGAGCTCCGGTTCGCGGTCGAGCAGATCGTGGAGCTCAGCCGGCGAGAAGCTCGAGCAGGCGCTGCGCGTAGGTAGGAGCCGTCGGCTCGTCCTCGTGCATGAAGTAGCAGTAGACCCGTAGGCCATCGTCGAGGAGCGGCCGTAGCCTCGCGGCCCAGTCCTCGAGCTGCGCGTCGTCGTACGGCGGCTCGCGCAGGCGGAGGTAGCGGAACGGCGCAGTGCCTTCGAGCGACCCCACGCGCACGGCATTGGCCGGGAGATCGAGCCCGGCCCAGGATTCGTGCCGGAGGTCGAAGGCCAAGGAAACGGCCGGGTCGAAGGACCCCAGCACCAGCGCGAGCAGGCCCTCGTCGCGAGCTGCGTTGATCAGGACCCGGATCGGCCCGAGCCGCTCGCCGAGCAAGCCAACCCGCTCCGCGAACGTCCCGAAGTCGGAACGGCTGTGCGCGTTCAGCTTCGGCGCGAACAGGAAGCCCGCCGGCGCCTGCTCGGCCCATCGCTCGAACAGCTCCTCTCGAGGCAGGCGGTAGCCGGTCGTGTTCAGCTCGACGGTTGTGAAGCGCTCGGCGTAGCAGCGGAGGAAGTCCTCAGGCTTCGTGCCGGCCGGGTAGAAGTCCGGTCGCCAGGAAGGGTAGGACCAGCCGGAGGTGCCGACATACAGCCCCGGTACACTCGCCGCCGTGGCCGTCACCCCTGAAGTGATACCCGACAACACCGTCCCGGTCCTCGATCACGGCTTCGTCCGGCTCGACGACGCCATGGCGGACGACCTGTCGGTGGTGAACGGCGCGCGCGTCAGCTTCGCGCGGCGCAGGGGGGAGATGGACAAGTCGGACGAGGGCCTGATCCGGTTCCTGATGCGGGATCGCCACGGCACGCCCTTCGAGCACAACTCGTTCCGGTTCCACATCCGCTGCCCGATCTTCGTCGCGCGCGAGTGGATGCGCCACCGGGTCGGCTCGTTCAACGAGTTCAGCCTCCGGTACGCGAAGGCGACGGACGACTTCTACGTCCCGGCGGCTGAGGACGTCCGCACGCAGGTCGGCAAGCCGGGCTCGTACTCGTTCGAGCCGGTTCCCGACGAGGTGGCCGAGACGACGCGCGAGCGGCTGCAGGCCGTGTACGAGCAGGCGTACGAGACCTACCAGGAGCTCGTGGAGCTCGGCGTCGCGCGCGAGCTCGCCCGCTGCGCGCTGCCGGTCGGCGCCTACACCGAGTTCTACTGGACGATCAACGCCCGCTCGCTGATGAACTTCCTCTCGCTGCGGAACGCGGAGACGGCCCAGCGCGAGATCCGCCGTTACGCCGCGGCGTGCGAGACGTTCCTCGAGCAGAAGATGCCGGTCACCTACGCCGCCTTCGTGGCGAGTGGCCGCGTTGCTCCCTGACTACGTCGTCAGGACGATCTGGTGCTCCCGGCCCGGTGATTCGCGGGTGACGATCCAGCCGTCGTAGCCCGTCACGGTCGGCGGCATGCTCAGGTGGATCGTCGATGGGCTCTTGGCGACGGTGAAGATCCCGCACGCGGTGAACGGCTTGCCGTGCCGCGTCAGGAACATCTCGTAGTAGGAGCCCTTCTTCAGCTGCGGCAGCCCCCGGACGATCACCTTCATCGGCCAGTTCCCGCTCGAATCGACCTCGTCGATGTCGATCCGCGCGGATGCGTTCTGCGCCACGGCGGTCCCGTGCATGTTCAGCGAGTGGATCGTGCCGCTCCCTGTGGTGATCCCCTTCTTGCCGGCGACGAAGCCGCCGAGGAACGCGATCAGCGCGATCGCCGCCGCGAGCGCCAGCATCGCCCCGGCGCGCCGGCGCGGGAGCTGGATCAGCGGTGCCATCGGCGACTCCCCGGGGGGCTCCGCGAGGGCAGGCGGCAGCTCGGGCGGCGGCCCGGCAGAGACAAGCAGCTCGTGCACGCGCTCGAGCCGCGCCCGCTCCTCCGGTGTGAGGTCGTCCCCCACGAGCTCTCGAAACTCAGGCCCCTGCTTCACATCGCACCTCCGGTCCACCGGCGCATCGACCGGTCATTTCCGACGGACGCCTGGGCGAAGCCCAGTTGTCCTGATGTCGGCATCGCAAGCGACGCCTCAGTCAAGCAATTCCTCCTCCAGCTGGTCTGCGAGCCGCGCCAGGGCGGCCCGAGTCCGTGTCTTGACCGTCCCCAGGGGAATACCGAGGTACTCCGCCACCTCGGACTGGGACAGTCCACTCCAGTACGCAAGCTCGATGACCGTTCGCTCATTCTCGGGAAGCTCCTCGAGCGCGCGGTGCACGCGCCACGACGTCCAGCTCGCCTCCGCCCGGTCGGCGGGCCCCGCATCGGACGACTCCTGCTCGGGCGCCTCGACCGCAGGCTCGCTGCGCGCTCTGGCGCGATCGACGATGGCGTTTCGCGCCACGGCGTAGATCCACGGGCCTCCGGGCCCGCGCTCCGGCCGGTAGCTGTGCGCTCCGCGCCAGACGGACGCGAACGTCTCCTGCACCGCGTCCTCGGCGCGTCCCCGGTCGCCGAGCCGCCGCAGAGCGAGACCGAAGACCGGTCGCGCGTACCGGCGGTAGAGCGTCTCGAACGCTCCGCGATCACCGTCGCCGGTGCGAAGAATCAGCTCTCCGTCGGTTGCCTCGTTCGCCGACACCCTCCGCATGGTTGCGGCTACGGCGGCAGCGGGCAAGCGATATGGCGTTTCGATTGCGATTCCCACACCGTGTTTTTCTACGGCCGGAGGCGCCTTTCGGATTGCAGCAGGCGGCCCCCGTCGACGACCAGCGTCGTGCCGGTGACGAACTCTGCGCCGGCGAGATACGAGACCGCGGCGGCCACGTCTTCGGGCGACCCTACGCGCCCCAGGAGGGTCTCGGCGGCGCGCCGTTCCTCCTGCTTCGGGTCGACGGCGACCGTGCCCGGCGCGATGCCGCACACGCGCACTTCGGGCGCCAGCGCCCGCGCGAGCACGCGCGTGAGCATGGCCTGGGCCGCTTTCGCCGCGGAGTGCGCCGCGAACGAGGGCCACGGCTGGTAGGCGGCAACGTCCTCGATCATCACGACGCAGCCGCGTTTCGCGCGCAGGTGGGGCGCCGCGGCCTGCGTGACGAAGAAGCTGCCCTTTGCCGTAGCGCCGAACGCCGCGTCCCAGTCGGCCTCCGTCAGCTGCTCGACGGGCTTGGGGACGAAGCCCTCGCCGGCGGCGTTCACGAGGAGATCCAGGCCGCCGAGCTGCTCGACCGTGCGCTCGACGAGGGCCTGCGCCTGATCTACCTGCGCGACGTCTCCATCGCCCCGGCCCGCGGCCATCACCGACCACCCCTCGCGCTCGAGTAGGGCCGCGATCGCGCTGCCGACCCGGCCGGTCCCGCCGGTTATCAGAGCAGAGCGCAATTTCCGTCCGTTTGCAGCGTCATCTTTAGGCCATGAGAATTCTTGCCGCAATCCTTACCGCAGCCGCCCTTGCCGGGGCAGGCACCGCCGCAACGCTCGCAACGACCCTCACGCTCACGTCCACGGCGCCGACCGTCGCCTACGGAAAGGCCGTCACGCTGAACGGCGTGCTCTCCACGCACAAGGCGAACCAGAACGTGAAGGTCAACGCGACCGAGTGCGGCCAGAGCACGTCGAAGATCGTCGGAACCGTGAAGACGAACGCGACTGGCGCTTACACGATGCCGGTCACGCCGATCGTCAACACCTCGTACCAGGCAACCCAGAAGAACACGAAGAGCCCGGTGGTCGCAATCACCGTCGCTCCAGTCCTGAAGCTCACGCGCGTCAAGCGCGGGTCGTACAGCGTCGCCGTGACCTCTGCGGTCGATCTGAAGGGCAAGGCCGTCCTCTTCCAGCGCTATTCGAAGAAGCGCAAGCGCTGGGTGCAGGTGAAGCGCGTCCTGCTCGCGACGACCACGGCCGGGACGAAGCCGACGATGGTCAGCTCCGCCTCGTTCAAGGCGAAGGTCGCGAAGGGCCTCCGTGTTCGCGCCGCGATCAGCAAGGCGCAGGCAGCGCCCTGCTACATCGCGGCGACCAGCAATTCGGTTCGAGCCTAGGTAGCCGGGGTCCCCACTTCCGCGACGGCGCGGTCGAAGCGCTGTGCGACGGCGTCCCAGTTGACGACGTTCCACCAGGCCTCGAGGTAGTCGGGCCGGCGGTTCTGGTACTTGAGGTAGTAGGCGTGCTCCCAGACGTCGATCCCGAGGATCGGGAAGTCGTCGGTGAGGATCGGCGAGTCCTGGTTCGGCGTCGAGTAGAGCGCGAGGCCCGTGCCGTCGTGGACGAGCCAGGTCCAGCCGGAGCCGAACCGCTTGACGCCGTTCTCGTTGACCGCCTTCTTCAGCTCGTCGAGGCCGCCCCAGACGTCCTCGATCGCGTTCGCGAGGTTGCCTGACGGCTCGCCGCCCCCGTTCGGGCCCATGACCTCCCAGAACATGGCGTGGTTTACGTGTCCGCCCGCGTTGTTGCGCACGGCGGTCTGCTTGTCGTCGGGGAGGGTCTCAAGGTTGGCCAGCACGTGCTCGACGGGCTTGTCGGCGAGCGGCGTCCCCTCGAGCGCCGCGTTGGCGTTGTCCACGTAAGCCTGGTGGTGCTTGTCGTGGTGGACGCGCATCGTCGCTTCGTCGACATGCGGCTCGAGCGCGTCGTAGTCGTAGGGGAGGGGTGGTAGCTCGAAGGCCATTTGCGCTCCTTTCTCTGTCCCCGTCGAGGATATGCTCACCCGTCGTCTCTCGCCGAAAGGAGCTGTTTGTGGCAACGCTCGCGTTCAACCACGAGGAGATCACAGCCAGGGAGCTGAAACCTGCGCTGCTGGAGCTGGACGGCATCTCGCGGGAGACGATCCAGGCCCACTACAAGCTCTACGAGGGCTACGTCAACAAGCGCAACGAGATCATGGAGAAGCTCGCCGAGGTCGATCTCGCGGCCGCGAACCAGGTCTACTCGGAGATTCGGTCGCTGAAGGTCGAGTTGAGCTTTGCGCTCGGCGGGATCAAGAACCACGAGGTGTACTTCGAGCACCTCGGCGGCGGCGGCGGTGACCCGGGCGGGGCGATCTCGAAGCTGATCACGCGCGATTTCGGCTCCGTGGCGAGCTGGCGCGTCGACCTGAAGGCGACCGGGATGGCCGGCCGCGGCTGGGCCTGGACGGCGTTCGACTGGGACGAGGGGCGGCTCTTCAACTACGCGGGCGACACGCAGAACACGTACCCGATCTGGAACGCGACGCCGCTGGTCGCGCTCGACGTCTACGAGCACGCGTACTTCATCGACTACCAGACCGACCGGGCCTCGTACATCGATGCGTTCTTCGACAACCTGGACTGGGACGTCGTCAACGACTGGGTCGAGGGCTACCGGATCTCGAGCTGACGACCTTTTTTCTTCGTCCTGGCCGGATATCTGGCCGGATCGATTCCGGCTCGTGCGTGCGCTCCGCGGCGAGGACATCCGCAAGTCCGGCCCGTTTCCGCTTCAGGCGTACCGCGTCAGCCGGCTAGAACCTGGGGATCGATCGGCGCACTTTCGTCACGCACTCGTGACGCTTCCGCGCCAGTGGCTGCCACCGGTTTTATCGCGCGAGCCACTCACGGAGCTCGGTGTGGCGCTCCGCCGGGTCGCCGCCCTCGAGCTCCCCGCGCAGCTCCGCGGCCGTGCCGTAGCGCTCCGCGATCACGTCGTGCGAGTGGATCGTCTCCAGGTTCACCTGCCGCGAGAGCAAAAAGTCCGCGTCGTCGAGCTCCGGGTACACGGCCAGCGCGTCGCGCAGCGCGATCCGGACCGAGTCCTCGACGAACCGCGGCTGCAGGTGCGCATGCTCGACGACGAACAGCTCGTCGGGCCGCTTCAGCAGCTCGTAGACCGGCGAGCTCATCGACCCCTCGACGATCCGCACGAGCTGCTCGGCGTTCACCGGCCCCTCGGTGCCCACGAAGAGCGTCCCGCGCCCGCGCTGGTTGTGCGTCGCCAGCGGCACGAGCTCGAGGATCCGCTCGACGTCCAGCGAGTCGAACCCCGCCTCGCCGAGCCGCTCCGCCGCCCGCTCCCGCACGAGCCCCTGCGCGCACGGACACGCGTTGATCCCGGTCGCCTCCACGCCGACGAGCCGCCGCGTTCCGGACTCAGACGCCGCCGCGAGGCCGATCAGCGAGACCATCTCCTGCGTCCGCAGCCCGGTCACCGGGGTCTGCCGCTCGAGCGGATAGCGCGCCGAGATCCGCACCTCTGCCCGCAGCGCCTCCTGCCGCTCGACGATGTGCGCGGCGATGTGCTCGGCCAGCTGCTCGACCAGCAGCGCCTCGCCGATCACGACCTCCTCGATCGCCTCCTCGAAGAGCTCCGGGAACCTGGACATGTGGACGCCCTTGCGCGCCGGCTCGAGGTCGACCGTGCAGTCGATCTCCGCCGCGATCAGCTTCTCCTGGTCGCCGTAGCGGATCCGGATCGCCTTCTGAACCCCTCCGACGCCCGCCCGCGACAGCGCGAGCGGCACCTCCGACGGCGAGGCCTGGAGATCCTGTGTTACAAGCGAACGCGCATCGCCCATGGCCGGCAACGCTACCGAAGACACCGAGTTCGCCAGGCTCGTCATGCTGGCGTGCCACGACCTGCGCACCCCGCTGGCGACCGTGCTCGGATTCACGCAGACCCTCGCCCGGACGGGCGACCTCGAGGAGCCCGCGTCGCGCTACCTGGAGATGATCGGCGCGGCTTCGGGCCAGCTCGGTGATCTCGTCGACGAGCTCTCGCTCGGCGCGCGTATCCAGGCCGGTCGCTACGAACCCGTGCGCGTGGAGCTCGACACGATGGAGCTCGTGCAAGAGGTCGCCGCCAGGCTCGGCGAGGAGCGCGTCGAGACCGGCGGAGAAGGGGCCGACGTCTCCGTCGACGCGGACGCGACGAAGCGAGCGGTCACGGCATTGACCCGGTGCGCCCTCAGGCACGGCGGCCTGGAGCAGGTTCGATTGACGGCCCGCGGCGCGGACCTCGAGCTGACGCCGGTGACGCCGCATGCGGCGCCCGTGCTGCTCGGCGAGGACTTACGCGACCTCGGCGCGGCGATCGCAGTTCGGCAGCTGCGTGCTCAGGGAAGCTCGCCGGAACTTGACGGCGACCGCTTGATCGTCGCTCTGGCGTAGCTCCCGCGGTACGGGATTTCCCGCGCCGCCTTACCGTGCCAGCCCTGATGGCGCGGCGCGTGGTTTGCTCGAGGGTGACGGCAGGGACAACAGGGTCAAGCGGTTGACGGCCCCGTCGGAAGGAGCAGGCATGAGCATGGCATCGGGGGTCCTAAGACCAAAGTCTGATTGCGAGTCGGACCCGGCCGGTGCGACGCTCCGCCCCGCCATGAAACGCCTCGCCTGCCTCGGGCTCGTCCTCGCCGCCGCCGCGTCGATCGCGGCCGTCTCACCGCGAGGCGCGGCCGCCGCGTCGATCAAGTGGCGCGTGCAGCTGCCAGGGCAGTACATCCTTTACCGGCCGGTTGAAGGGCCGGACGGCAGCGTGGCCGTCGTCACCTCGACCGGCGCGCTCTACTCGCTCACGCAGGACGGCGCCGTGCGCTGGGTCGTGCCCGGGGTGGCCGGCAGCGGCGCGCCGAGCTTCGGCGTGGATGGCACGGTCTACGTGGGCGAGATGAACCGCATCACCGCGGTCGCCCCGAACGGGACGATCCGGTGGACATACGTCGAGCCGAGCGAAGGGCAGGGAGTGATCGCCGGCCCGAATGTCGGGCCTGACGGGAACATCTACGTCGTGTCGGACTTCGGCGGCCTCGGCGCCTTTGCGCTGTCGCCCGCTGGACAGCTCCTGTGGAGCAATCCCGGTGATCCGACCTTCATCGAGTACGGCCAGCTCGGAGCCGAGGTCGTCTTCGGAGGCGGCCGTCTCTACGCAGGCTTCGACGAGCAGGGCGTCGCAGCTCATTCGACGCTCTACGGCCTCACGCTCGGCGGCGCTCAGCAGTGGGCGGTACCTCTCGGCGGCTCCGACGACATCTTCATGCAGCGCCAACGGCAGCCCGCAACGGGCTCCGACGGCAGCCTCTACATGACCGGGATGGGGGGCGCGAACGGCTGGAGCCTGTACCGCGTCGATCCCACGACCGGCGCTGTGCTGTGGGGTTACTCGCCGTATCCGGCGAACGGGATGTCCCCGCCCACGGTGGGCCCCGACGGGTCGGTCTACTTCTCCCGCAGCCTCGGGTACCTCGAGTCCGTAACGCCCGCCGGGCAGTCGCGCTGGACGTTCTTCGACGGCTCGATCGTCGACCTTCCTGCGGTGAGCCCGGATGGGTCGGTCGTCGTCGCCGGCGACAGGCCGAACTTCGGCGAGGCCGGCTCGGTGCGCGGCTGGAACGCGTCGACCGGCGCGCTCGCGTGGCAGGTCGACCTTCCGCTCACGGGCGATGCGTTTCAGATCGTCTACACGCGGCCGTCGTTCTCTGCGGACAGCTCGACCGCCTATGTCGGCACCGCGACCTTCAACGACGGAGACACCTCGTTCGTCTACGCCATCAACACTTCCGATGGGCCTCCGCCTCCGCCGCCGCCACCGCCTCCGCCGCCACCACCGCCACCACCTCCGCCGCCCCCGCCACCACCGCCACCGCCTCCGCCGCCTCCAATCGTCCAGCCGCCTGCGCCGCCGCCCTCCACGACGCCGTGCGTCGTCCCGAAAGTGGCAGGGCTCAAGCTGGCGACGGCCAGGACGAAGATCCGCCGGAACCACTGCTCGGTCGGCCGAATCACGCGGAAGCACTCGCACGTCCGGGCGGGGCGCGTGATTGCGCAGAGCCCGCGGGCGCACGCGCGACTCCCGCAGAAAGCGCGGGTCGGGCTCGTCGTCAGCACCGGCCGCCGCTAGCATCGCGCGCGGCGTGGCCGCGTGATCAACGTCCAGGAATTCGAACAGGAAGCCCGCGAGCGGCTTGATCCGGGCGCCTACGGCTACTACGCCGGCGGCGCGGGGGACGAGCGCACGCTGCGCGCGAACGTCGAGGCCTTCGCGCGCTGGGAGTTCCGTCCACGCATGCTCGTCGACGTGAGCGAGGTCACGACGGAGACGACTGTCCTCGGAATGCCCTCGGCGTCGCCGTTGCTCATCGCGCCCACGGCGTTCCATCGACTCGCCGACCCGGAGGGCGAGGCCGCAACAGCCCGCGCGGCCGCCCGGACCGGAACCGTGATGTGCCTGTCGACGCTGTCCAGCGTCTCGCCGGCCGAGCTCGCCGCAGCCGCTCCGGACGCGACGCTGTGGTTCCAGCTCTACTGCTCGCGCGATCGCGGCTTCACGGAGGAGCTCGTCGCCGGTGTGGCCGAGGCGGGCTTCAAGGCGCTCGTGCTCACCGTCGACGTGCCCGTCATCGGCCGGCGCGAGCGCGACGTGCGAGCCGCCTTTGCGCTCCCGGAGGGCCTGCCGGTCCCGAACCTCCCGGTCGAGCTCGCCCGGGTCGACTTCCACGCGGCGATCAGCTCGATCGTGGACCCGGGATTGAGCTGGCGCGACCTCGAGTGGCTGCGGTCGATCAGCGCGCTCCCGCTCGTCGTCAAGGGCGTGCTCACCTCCGAGGACGCACTCCTCGCCGCGGAGCACGGCGCGGCCGGCGTGATCGTGTCGAACCACGGCGGCAGGCAGCTCGACGGCGTGCCGGCGACGCTGGACGTCCTGCCGGAGGTCGTCGAGGCGGTCGGCGAGCGCGTCGAGGTGCTCGTCGACGGAGGCATCCGGCGCGGCACCGACGTGCTCAAGGCGCTTGCGCTCGGAGCGCGTGCTGCGATGGCCGGTCGCGCCGTGCTCTGGGGGCTGGCTGCCGGCGGCGAGGACGGTGTCGTCCGCGTGTTGGAACTCCTGCGCGACGAGATCGCCAGCGGGCTGATGCTGCTCGGCTGCCCGCGGCCCGAGGACGTCACGCGCGCACATCTGCGAACCACCGGCCCATCCGTATGATCCGTAGCGTGGAACGGGAGGGGGAGGCCAGGACAAGCGACGGGCGCACGCTCGCGTTCGTCGAGCGTGGCGCCGCTGACGGTGTGCCGGTCCTCGTTTGCCACGGCACTCCCGGCAGCCGCTTCACCCGCCATCCGGACACCACGCTCTACGAGCGGCACGGCGTGCGGATGGTTGCCTACGACCGGCCGGGCTACGGGAAGTCCGATCCCCACATCGGCCGCTCGGTCGCGGACGCTGCAGCCGACATCGCCACGATCGCGGACGAGCTCGGCTTCGAGTATTTCGTCGTCGTCGGCGGCTCCGGTGGGGCCCCGCACGCTTTGGCCTGCGGCGCGCTGCTCGGCGACCGCCTGCTGCGGGTGGGCGCCCTCGTGACCCCGGCGCCTTCGGACTCGCCGGACTTCGATTTCTTCACCGACCTCGCCGATATCAACGTCAAGGAGTTCGCGGCCGCGGTCGAGGGGCGCGAGGCGATCGAGGCGCATTTGCAGCCGTACGTCGACCAGCTCAGGCGTGATCCGGACGCGGTTTTCGATGAGGTGGCAGCCGAGCTCCCCGAGGTCGATCGCGAGCTGTTCGCCCGCCCCGAGTTCCGCGCGGTCTCCCGCGAGTCGTGGGGCGAAGCCGTGCGTCAGGGCGTGCGCGGCTGGGCCGACGACGATCTCGCCTTCGCGAAGCCGTGGGGCTTCGAGCTCGAGGACGTGGGGGCCGAGGTGAGGCTCTGGCAGGGCGAGCTGGACGTCCTCGCGCCGCGGAGCCACGGCGAATACGTCGCGAGCCGGCTCCCGAATGCGCGCTTCGAGCTGCTCGAAGGCGGTGGGCACTTCCTCGACGAGGAGTGGGGGATCGTGCTCGACTGGCTAGCCGAGGGCGCTCGGGTCTAGCAGGCGCTCGAGCTCGGCGTCGCCGTTCTGGCGGGCAGCGTCAATTGCTCGGAAGTCGTTGTCGCCCTGCTCGATGCTCGGGTCGGCGCCGTGCTCCAGCAGGAGCTTGCAGAGCTCGAGGCGCACTTCGGGGCCCTTGTTCTCGGACGCCGCCGCCGCGTGGAGGGCGTTCGTCTTGATGCGCTCGTTGCGCGACAGCGTGTTCGGGTCCGCGCCATGGTCGAGCAGGAGACGGGCCGCTTCGACGTGGCCGTAGAAGCAGGCAAGGGGAAGCGGCTGGAAGCCGTCGTCTCCGAATGCGTTGGCGAGCGAGTCGTCTGCGTCGAGGATCTCTCGCAGCCGATCGGTCTGGCCGAGGGTTGCTGCCTGGAAGATGTCTTGCTCCGTCATGCTAGTTAGTTAGGCTAACTAAATGACTCAGGAGCTGTCAAGCAGGCAGGCGGAGGCGGCCGACCGGTTTCACTCGGCGGCGATTCACGCACTGCGGCATGTGCGCCGCGAGGATCCCCAGACCGGACTGAGTGCTGCGCGGCTCTCCGCGCTGTCGGTGCTCGTCTTCGGCGGTCCACGCACCCTGGGCGAGCTCGCCGCCGCCGAGCAGGTGCGCCCCGCGACGATGACGCGGATCGCGCAGTCGCTCGTCGAGGAAGGCTACGCGCGCCGCGCCGGAGATCCCGCGGACGGCCGCGTGGTGCGGCTCAGCGCGACCGCGAAAGGAAAGCGCGTAATGCGGCAGGGCCGCGAGCGGCGGGTGGCGAACCTCGCCCGCCTGCTGGAACGGCTCTCGGCCGAAGAGGTGGCGCGCGTGCACGAAGCCGCCGAGTTGGTCGAACGCGCCCTCGCGGATTAGGCTTTCGGCATGCATCTCGTGCTCGCAGTCTCCGACGTCGACCGTGCGTACGCGTTCTATCGCGGCGTCTTCGGCTGGGAGTCGCACATCGGCTGGCCCGGCGAGTACGAGGAGCTCGTCGTCACCGAGGACGACCGGCTCGGGCTCTACCGCCGCGACGGCTGGGCGGCAAGCGCCGGCGCGGAGCCGGCGGATCTCAACGGCCACGTCTCACCCGCGTACCTGTACGTCCGCGTCGACGACCTCGACGGGACGATCGAGCGCCTCCGCGAGGCCGGAGCCCGCCCGCTCAGCCCTCGAGCCGACCGGAACTGGGGCGACGAGGCCGCGTACTTCTCCGACCCGGACGGAAACGTCGTCGCGGTCGCCGCACGACTAGCGCAATAGCTTCGACATCCGACGGTCCTTGAGGACACGCCCGCCCGTTTGGCAATGCGGGCAGTAGTAGATCGTGTGCTCCTCGAAATCGACCTGCGCGATCGGCGTGCCGCAGACGTAGCAGGGCTCGCCGAGCTTCTTGTGGACGCGGTAGACCTTCGCGTCCTTCGCGCCGCGCTCGCGTAGCTCGAGGCCGCGCTCCAGCTCGGAGTCGATCGCGTCCGCGAGGGTCTGGACCTGTCCAGGGGACAGTCCCTGAGCCGGGGCGAACGGGGAGAGCTGCGCGGTGTGGAGGATCTCGTTCGCCCAGGCGCGGCCGATGCCCGCGATGATGCGCTGGTCGCGGAGGAGCGAGTGCAGGCGCCGCGGTTCCTCGGCCAGGATTTCCCCGAGCCGCTCCGCTCCGAGACCCAGCGCCTCCGGGCCCAGGTGCGCGAGCTCGGCCTCCGCCGCCTCGGGGGTCAGGAGCCAGACGCCCGCGCGCTTCTTCGGGCCGCCCTCGGTCAAGACGAGCTGACCGCCGCCCTGAAAGAGCAGTCGAAACGCCGGCGTCTTCGGGCCCTTCTCACCGGCCTTGAGGTAGCGCAGCCGGCCCGCTGACATCAGGTGCACCAGAAGCACGAGCTCGCCGTCCTCGGTTGGAAAGAGGAGGCGCTTCGCGCGGCGTTCCGCTCCGGTGAGCCGCCGGCCTTCGAGCTCGCGCAACGGCGGGTCGAACGTCTTCAGCGTCGCGATGTGCGCCGGGCCCGCCTTCTCGATCGGGAAGGCGCTGACCGGATCGTTCAGCGCTCGGCGCCAGGCTTCCATCTCGGGTAGTTCAGGCATTTACGCTCCCGGCCATGGCTGAGCCGTTCAGCGTAGCCATAAGGCGTGGCGAGATCCTCGAGTCGATCCATCGAGTCCACGCGGTCGCCGTGCAGGACGGCAAGGTCGTCGCGTCCGCCGGTGACCCCGACCTCCTCGCGTCACTCCGCTCCTCCGCGAAGCCGATCCAGGCGCTGCTGCTCGCCCGCGTCCACGAGGAACTCGACGAGAACGACCTCGCGATCGCATCCGCCTCGCACTTCGGCACCGAGCTGCACATCGAGGCGGTCCGCGCGCTCCTGAAGAACACCAGCGGCTCCGAGAGCGAGCTCGACTGCGGCCTGCAGGACGGCCGCCCGCCCGAGCAGATCTACCACAACTGCTCCGGCAAGCATGCGGCGATGATCGCGGTCTGCCGCGCGCACGGCTGGCCGGTGGAGGGCTACCGCCATCCCGATCACCCGCTGCAGCAGGCCCTTCACGCGGAGGTCGCCGCGGCGGCCGAGCTCGAGCCGAAGGACGTCCCGACCGGACCGGACGGCTGCGGGGTCGTTTGCTTCGCGCTGCCGCTGGAACGCGCCGCCCGTGCGTTCGCGCGCTTCGATCAGCTCGACGGCGGCACGCGGATCGCGGCCGCGATGCGGGCGCGTCCTGAGCTCGTCGGCGGCAACGGCGGCACCGACACGGAGCTGATGCGAACGGTTTCCGGTTGGATCGCGAAGGGCGGAGCCGAGGGCCTGATGTGCGCCGCCTCCGCGGACGGGCTCGGGATCGCGCTGAAGACGCAGGATGGCAACTCGCGCGCCCTCCGCCCCGCGCTGGCGCAGTTCGGCGCCGCGCTCGGGGTCGACCTCTCCGGATTCGCCGAGCAGACAATCCGAAACAGCCACGGGGAGCCCGCAGGGAGCACGGCTAGGTTTTGAGAAAAATGTTCCGAAATTGCGACTTCGCGTGTAACATCCGAACCCGGCGAGGGGGCAGTCCGGGAAAGAGAGCATCCGGCTCTCGTCATGTTCGACCAAGTCGAAAAGCCGCGAGAAGCCGGAGGCAGAATGCTCACCGTCGACATTTCCCTTCCGGACGTCGAGGAGCTTCATAAGCTCGTCCAGGACGGGCTCGAGAAGGGGTTCCTCACCTATGACGAGATCGTGTCCGGCCTCGAAGAGGTTGAGCTCACCAAGGAGCAGATCGAGGACTTCTACACGTATCTGATCGACCACTCCATCGAGCTGATGGAGGGCGAGACCCACAAGCACCCGCCGCACGAGCAGCCGGCCCTCGCCGAGGAGGAGAAGGGCCCGAAGCTCGACCTCACCGTCGAGCCGTCGCTCGATTCGTTGCGGCTGTACCTGCGGGAGATCGGCAAGGTGCCGCTGCTGACCGCCGACCAGGAGGTCTACCTGGCGAAGCGGATCGAGCGCGGTGACATGGGTGCGAAGACGCAGATGATCGAGGCGAACCTGCGTCTCGTCGTCTCGATCGCGAAGTCGTACCTCGGCCGCGGGCTCAGCTTCCTCGACCTGATCCAGGAGGGATCCCTCGGCCTGATCCGCGCCGTCGAGAAGTTCGACTACCGCAAGGGCTACAAGTTCTCGACCTACGCGACGTGGTGGATCCGCCAGGCCGTCACGCGTGCGATCGCCGACAAGGCGCGCACGATCCGCATCCCCGTGCACATGGTCGAGAAGCTGAACAAGGTCGTGCACATCGAGCGCCAGCTCGTCCAGCGCCTCGGCCGCGAGCCGCGGCCCGACGAGATCGCCCTCGAGCTCGAGATGACGACGGCGGAGGTGCGCGACATCCTGCGCATG
>DATDFL010000020.1:0-11260 GCA_036522595.1 Gaiellaceae bacterium | reverse complement strand
CGGGCGCGGTGCCGTTCTGGAAGGGCGAAGGCGTCGGCCGCCCCTACGAGCTGGGCTAGGCGATCGGCGCGGCCTCGCGCGAGCTGGCGGCGCTCTCCGATGAAAAGGCGATCGAGCGGCTCCAGACCGAGCACACGCTCGACGAACGCGCGGCCCAGAACCTGCTCACCTTTCTCCGTGAGCAGGAGGCGGCGACGGGCGCCGTTCCGTCGGACCGAACCGTCGTCGTCGAGCGCTTCCGCGACGAGATCGGCGACTGGCGCCTCTGCGTGCTGACGCCGTTCGGCGGCCGCGTCCACGCGCCCTGGGCGCTGGCGCTCGGCGCGCGCCTCCGCGAATCGCTCGGGCTCGAGACGCAGGCGATCTGGTCGGACGACGGCATCGCGATCCACCTCCCGGACGCGGACGCGCCGCCGCCCATCGACGACGTGCTGCTCGACCCCGGCGAGGTCGAGGAGCTCGTTACGCGGGAGCTCGGTGACACGGCGCTCTTCGGCGCCCGCTTCCGCGAGAACGCGGGCCGGGCGCTGCTGATCCCGCGCCGCCGGCCCGGCGAGCGGACCCCGCTCTGGCAGCAGCGGCTCAAGGCACAGTCGCTCCTCCAGGTGGCGCGCCGCTACCCGGCGTTCCCGGTGGTGCTCGAGACCTATCGCGAGTGCCTGCAGGACGTGTTCGACCTGCCCGCGCTGAAGGCCCTGCTCCAGGGCCTCCGCACGCGGCAGATCGACGTCGTCGACGCGGAAACCGCTTCGGCCTCGCCCTACGCGGCATCGCTGCTCTTCGATTACGTCGCGACCTACATGTACGAGGACGACACGCCCGCCGCCGAGCGGCGCGCCCAGGCGCTCTCGCTCGACCGCGACCTGCTGAAGGAGCTGCTCGGACAGGAGGAGCTACGCGACCTGATCGACCCGGGCGCGCTCGCGGAGGTGGAGCAGCAGCTTCGCGGCGAGGCGCGGACTCCCGACGAGCTGCACGACCTGCTGCGCCGCCGCGGCGACCTGCGCGCGGGTGAGTACCCGGACGATCTCGCCGAGCCGCTGCTCGCCGAGCGCCGCGCGGTCGAGGTTCGCATAGCCGGCGAGCAGCGGCTGATCGCCGCCGAAGATGCGGGCCGCTACCGCGACGCGGTCGGCGCGATGCCGCCGGGGGGCCTGCCCGAGGTCTTCCTCGAAGCCGACGACGCGCCGCTCGAGTCGCTCGTTCGGAGGTTCGCCCGCTCGCGGGGGCCGTTCACGACCGCCGAGGCCAACGAGCGGTTCGGCCGTGACGTCGAGCCCGTGCTCCGCGAGCTGGAACGGCGCGACGAGCTCGCGCGCGGTGAGCTCCGTCCAGGCGGAACGGAGCGCGAGTGGTGCGATCCCGAGGTGCTGCGCCGCCTACGCCGCGCGTCGCTCGCCGCGCTGCGCCGCGAGGTCGAGCCCGCCGAGCAGGCTGCCTTCGGCCGGTTCCTGCCGAGCTGGCAGGGGGTGGATCGACGCGCCTCGTTGCGCGAAGCGCTGGTGCCCCTGCAGGGCCTGGCGCTCCCGGTCTCGCTCTGGGAGAGCGACGTGCTCCCACGCCGTGTCCCGGACTACCGGCCCGAACAGCTCGACGCGCTCTGCGCCTCCGGCGAGGTCGTGTGGGTCGGCGCCGGCCTCGACCGCGTCGCGATCTACTTCCGCGAGGACGCGCCCGCGCTCGGCCCACCGCCCGCTGCCGACCGGCCCGAGCGAGAGGTGCACGAGCGCCTGCGCGCCGCGCTCGGCCGCAGCGCGCTCTTCTGGTACGACCTGCTGGCCGACACGGGCCTCGAAGCGGAGGAGGCGCTGCCCGCGCTCTGGGACCTCGTCTGGGCGGGCGAGATCACGAACGACGCCTGGGCGCCGCTCCGCGCCGGCCGGCGCTACCAGACGGCGAGTCGAGCCCAGCGGCCGCGGAGATTCTCCCGGCGGCGCGCGTCGGAGATCACCGCGACGCAGGGCCGCTGGTCGCCGACCGAGCGGCTCTTTCCGGGCCGCGCAGACCGGCGCGCGCTGGCCGAGCTGCTCCTCGAGCGCCACGGGATCGTGACGCGGGAGGGCGTCCGCGGCGAGGGCGTTCCGGGCGGCTACAGCGCGGTGTACGGGGAGCTGCGCTCGCTGGAGACGCTCGGCCTCTGCAGGCGCGGCTACTTCGTCGAGGGCCTCGGCGGCGCGCAGTTCGCGCTCGGCGGTGCAGTGGAGCGCCTGCGAGAGCTCCGTCACAGAAACGACGAAGCGCCGGAGCCACTCGTCCTGGCCGCGGCCGATCCTGCGCAGCCCTACGGCGCCGCGCTTCCCTGGCCGAAGCGCGCCGGGGCCCGAGCTGCCCGGGTCGCGGGCGCAAAAGTCGTCCTGCTCGGAGGTGAGCCGGCGCTGTTCGTCGAGCGCGGTGGCCGATCGCTCGTACCGCTCCGCGATCCCGAGGACGCCTGGCTCCGCGAGGCGCTCACAGGGCTGGTCGAAGACTTTCGCCGCTCGAGCCAGAAGCGCCTCGCGGTCGAGCGGTTCGACGGTGAGCCGGTAGCCGACACGGCGATCATGCCGCTCCTGCTGGAGGCCGGGTTCGTCCAGGGCCCGCGCCGCGCGACACTTCGCGCTTGACACGCCTCGTATAGGAGCGTAGACCAGCCCGTACATAGGGGTCAGAGGGGAGAGCAGGCATGCGACGACTTCTGGGAGGAGCGCTCGCAGTTGCAGCGGCGCTTGCGTTGACGGCGATGTTCGCCGGCTCCGCGAAGGCCGTGGTACCGCAGTGCAGCGAGCCAGAGGGGTCGGCCCTCTGCGCCGAGCCGAACGACTCGATCGGCTACGACGGCGAGTACACGGGCCACGACGAGCCCTCGCTGCTGTTCTACTCGAATGTCCCGGGCTCCGGGAATTCGAGCCTGTACCACGTAACGGTTCCCAGCGATCCGAAGGTGATGCCGAACCAGCTCGGCTCCGGTGGGACCTGGAACTTCCAGCTCCACCCGGCCTTCTGGCTCGGGATGGCGCTCTGTGACAACCAGTCGGGCCCCGAGTACACCCATGCGCCGTGTACTGCCGACAGCGACACGAACATCTTCGACAGCGGTGACGAGACCGCTGCCGACTACATCGGCCACCATCCGGGGACGGCGTTCCTCGAGGTGCAGTTCTATCCGCCGGGCTGGGCTCCCTGGCCGCCCGGAGTCAGCTGCGACGCCACCAAGTGGTGCGCCGCGATGGCGATCTTCAGCTTCAACCAGGATCAGAACACGGGCGTGCTCAACAACGCCGACTGCCTCAACACCGTCGGCGTCGAGCCGGCCAACTTCGCGTTCATCACGCTGTCGGGCACGCCGCACGCACCGCCCGGGCCGCTCGACCAGACCAACGGCACGTTCACACCGAACCCGGCGACCGACCTGTTCATGGGCTCCGGCGACGAGCTCACCGTCGACATCCATGACGGCTCGGCCGGGCTGACGGTGATCGTCCACGACCACACCACGGGGCAGACCGGTTCGATGACGGCCAGCGCCGCCAACGGCTTCGCGCAGATCCTGTACGAGCCTGCGTCGGCGACCTGCCACGAGTCCCCGTACTCGTTCCGCCCGATGTACTCGACGTCGAGCGAGCACACCCGCGTGCCGTGGGCGGCTCACAGCTACAACGTTGCGTTCGCGGACGAGATCGGCCACTTCGACTACTGCTCCGCTGTCGACGCGGAGGGCGGCAACTGCATCGCCGGCGGTGACGGCGATGACGACGACGTCGGCTGCTTCGACGCGGCGTTCTCGCTGCTGGTGCCGGTTGGGGGGTGCATAGCAGCAGATGCGCCGTCGTTCGACGGGACGTCCTACCTGCCCGACTGGCCCGGGTCGGACCCGAACCGCGGGCAGGACAAGAAGTACCACGCGACTCCGATCACGTTCACGAGCCCGGTCTTCAACGGCTCGCAGAACTACAACCGCGTCGCCTTCGAGGCCGATCTGCCTCGCATCGAGGCCGCGGACTTCGGAGGCGTGTGCAACCGCTTCACCGGCGTGGGCTGCACGAACCCGCCGCCGAACGCGGCGTTCTATCCGATCTACTCGACCGGAGTGTCGGCGCAGGGCCACAACGGCCACTGCATCTGGCAGTTCGGCGGCCCCTATCTCAAGGGGACGACGAACACCTTCGGTGGGAACTCGACGACGGAGTACGGACCGCTGCTGTTCACCGACTACCCGAATCCGAACCCGGCGATTCGGCACCGGACGAACAACAACCGCAACGTCCTCAGCTCCAACCCCTGCCCGGCCTAGCCGAGCGGGATTCCTCTCTCGGAGAGCGCCCCGTGTGGGCGCTCTCCGACTGTTGGCGCTTGACACCTCTTCGGCAGAGGCGTAGATAACCCCAACGGCTCCATTCGGAGCAGTTTGGGGAGAGGGAGAGCAAGGTGCGACACGCCGCGAGGCGGGTTCGGGGTCCGCCGCCCTAGACAGGGGGAGATTTCGGCGCAGGCACCCTTGCAACGCGAAAGGGGACCGAATGAAACGGTTTTTCCTTGCATTGCTGGTACTGGCCGGGGCGTTCGTCCTGGCGCCGTTCGGCGCCGGTGCGTCGACCGGGCCGAGTTCCGGCAATGGCGGCTCGAGCGACGAGTACGGCGTCCGGAACTGCAGTACCGGCCTCGCGATCTGTACCGAGGTCAAAGACTCGATCGGGCCGAACGGCGCGTACACGGGCCACGACGAGCCGTCGCTGCTCTTCTACTCGGACACGAGCGGCTCCGGAAACAGCAACCTTTACAAGCTGAAGCTCCCGAGCGATCCGCACTTCCAGCCGAACCAGGCCGGCACCGGCGCGACGTGGAACTTCCAGCTCCACCCGGCCTTCTGGCTCGGGATGGCCATGTGCGATACGCAGTCGTTCCCGGAATACACGAACACCTGCACTCCGGATAGCGACGCAAACATCTTCGACGGCACCGACCCGAATGCGGCCGACTACATCGGCAAGCACCCCGGGACGGCGTTCATGGAGATGCAGTTCTACCCACCCGGCTGGGTCTCCTGGCCGGCGGGCGTCAGTTGCGATGCCACTCAGTGGTGCGCGGCTCTGAACATCGACAGCCTCAACGAGGACGGGAACACGAACCAGCTCAACAACGCCGACTGCCTGAACCGAGTCGGTCTCGAGCCGATCTCGTTCGCGTTCATCACGCACAGCGGCGTGCCACATGCACCACCTGACCCGCTGACGGTGTTCACTCCGCCGTATCCGTCGTTGACGCCGAACCCGGCGACCGACCTGTTCATGAACTCGGGCGACACGCTGACGGTCGACATGCACGACACGGCCGACGGCTTCCAGGTCGTCATCCACGATCTCACGTCGGGCCAGTCGGGCTCGATGACCGCGAGCGTGGCCAACGGGTGGCAGCAGATCCTGTATGAGCCCAACTCCGCCACGTGCCACGAGGCTCCGTACGCTTTCCACCCCGAGTACGCGACGACGAGCGAGCACACCCGCGTCCCGTGGGCTGCACACACGTACAACGTCGCGTTCTCGGACGAGATCGGCCACTTCGAGTACTGCAACCAGGCCGATGAGGACGGGAACTGCATCAACAACGACGAGGGCCTCGACGACGACGACGGCAACTGCTTCAACGCCGACGACTCGCTGCTCGTGCAGATCGGCGGGTGCATCCTGGCCGATACCGACTTCGACGGGAGCTCCTATGGGCTGACCTGGCCCGGCACCGGTCGAAATCGCGGTCAGGACCAGAAGTACCACCCGACGCCGATCACCTTCACGAGCCCGCTCTTCAACGGGAACCAGAACTACAGCAGGGTCGCGTTCGAGACCGACCTGCCTCGTATCGAGGCGCCGGACTCGGGCGGCAACTGCGACCGGTTCACGGGCGAGAACTGCGTCAACCCGCCGCCGGGCTCGCAGTTCTACCCGTTCTACTCGACGGGAACGTCGACGATGAACCCGAGCCACAACGGGCACTGCGTGTGGCAGGAGGGCGGCGCGAACATCCCAGGCACGACGAACACCTTCGGCGGCAGCTCGGCCGCCGAGTTCGGGCCGCTGCTCTTCAGCTTCTATCCCGGGCCGAACCCCGCGACGCGTCTACGGACGAACAACTTCCACCAGACGCTGAACTACAACCCCTGCCCGGCCTAGCCGCGTAGGAGGCACGTTCTCGGAGAGCGCCCCGCCGGGGCGCTCTCCGTCTATTTGACGACGACGCGGCGGACGTTCGACCAGTGCAGCGGGCACGGCGTCTTCGGCGTGCAGTCGAGCCCGATCGCCGTTCCCGCCACTTCCACGTAGTAGCGGCCCTTGGCGAGCGTGTGGCGGCTCCGCATCCTGTAGGCGCCGCCCGCAACCCTCGTCCCGACGAGGGCTTCGCTGAAGCGGATGTTGGACTGGACGAACTTGCCGCTCGCCTCCGTCTGCGCGCGCGTGGCGACGACCAAACGTCCGGGCAGGGTGTCGGGCCCGAGTGTGTAGACCACGACGACGTGCCGGCGGATGCTCGACGCTGAGCGCAGGTGCGGGGCAGACGTGGCGGCCGCAGCGGCCGTGACGATCGCCGCACCGAGGGCGGCTGCCGCGACGAGCACCTGGCTGGTCTTCATCGCGACCGGAACTGTAGCGCCGTCGGGGCTACGCTGGCGCCCTATGCCCGAGGGCGACTCGCTTCATCGCGCGGCACGGCGTCTCCAGGTGCTCGTCGGAGAGCGGGTAGCCGTCGCAACACCGCATCCGCGGGCCGCGGCGGAGCGCATCGCGGAACGGCTCGATGGGCGGCGGCTGGAGTCGGTCGAGGCCGTCGGGAAGAACCTGCTGCTCTCGTTCGAGGGCGGGTTGGTCCTGCGCAGCCACCTGCGCATGAGCGGACGCTGGCAGGTCCGGGCGCGGGGCGGTCGCGCGGTGGCCGGCAAGCCGTGGCTCGTGCTGCAGGCACCGGAGCACGAGGCCGTCCTGTGGAACGGGCCGGTGCTCGAGCTGACCGGGCGGGCGGTGCGGCGGCTCGGGCCGGACATCCTCGCTTCGCCGCTCGACTCCGCGGGGATGATCGAGAACCTGCGCCGGGAGCATCCGGGGCGGCAGGTCGGCGACGCGCTGCTCGACCAGCGGCTCGTCTCCGGGATCGGGAACCTCTGGAAGGCGGAGTCGCTCTGGCGGGCGAGGGTATCTCCGTGGGTGCCTCTCGGCGAGGTTGGCGACGAGACGCTCGAGCGCGTGCTCGGCGAGGCGGCTCGGCTCATGCGCGCGTCGGTGGACGGTGGGCGAGGGGCGCGCGCCGTCTACCGCCGGGCCGGGCGGCCGTGCCCTCGCTGCGGCGAGCCGATCCGGTCGCGCGGGCAGGGGGACGACAACCGGATGGCGTACTGGTGCCCCCGTTGCCAGGCAGGAGAGGAGTCGCCGCACGCGTAAGAGCCATCTCGACAGGAGGGACCGATCTCACACTTCCCAGACAGTGCGTTAGACGGCTGCACCGGCAAGGCCGCTGCAGCCTCTATGGTCGGCGCCGCCGAGTCGGCCGCGTTAGACGGCTGCACCGGCAAAGCCGCTGCAGCCTCTATGGTCGGCGCCGCCGAGTCGGCGCCTTAGGGCATTCGTGGCCGTGCGCGCTCCGCATCTCTATCGCTCGTTCCGCTGCTTCTGCCTGGCA
Organism: Gaiellaceae bacterium; assembly: GCA_036522595.1. GTDB lineage: Bacteria > Actinomycetota > Thermoleophilia > Gaiellales > Gaiellaceae > AC-32. Next base: position 3,619 of record DATDFL010000020.1, on the reverse strand, counting down.
GGGTTCTCGCTGCTTGCCGCCGACGTCGAGGGCGGCGACGAGATCCCGTTCGCGTTCGAGGAGCATGCCGGTGGGCTGCACGAGTACCGGCCACTGGTGCGTTCGTACGTCGACGCGCGCGCCGAGCGGCTGGGCGGGCTGGCGGACGCTCGGATCGCGGTCGAGGAGCTGTCGCGCGAGCCGGCCGCGGCGGTGTACGCCTCCGCGCACGTCGGCCGGCGCGGGCCGCGCGGGGACGAGGCCCTCCTGCGGACGATCCTGCTGCCGCTGCTGGCGGACGTCGCCCAGGCCGCGGGCGGTGTCGACTGGAGCGACGAGGCATTCGATCGCGCCTACGAGGCTTTCGAACGGACGCTGCTCGGCGAGCAACGCGTCTATGCAGCGGTCGCGCCGCTGGTGGGGCTCTCGGTCGGCGCGCGGCTCGAGCTCGGCGAGGGTCTGCGGATCCGGCACGCGGCCGCGGGGGAGCTCGCGGCGCACTGGCCGGAGGCGTCCGGGCTGCTGCCCGGTGGGTTCGGCCGCGAGGCGGATCGCCTCTGCCTGCTGGAGCTCGAGCGGACGCTCGCCCGCGATGCGACGTCGGTTCCGGACGCCCCGGGCGAGCTTGCCGACGCGGTGAGCGCGCTGCGATTGGCAACCGCGGCTCCGGTGGCGGCAGGGCCGGTGCTGTTCGAGCGGCTCGACTGGCGGCCGCTCGGGATCCGTCCGGTGCTGCCGATCGCGGCGACGGAGCCTGCGGGTGAGCCGACGCGGCTCGACGCGTTCCGGGCCCGGCTAACGAGCGATTTGCTGGAGCGGCTGGGGCGGGCGGAGGATGACCCGGAGCTGGCCGAGGCGCTCGACCGCTGGGAGCTGTCGCTGTTCGCCGACGAGCCGTTTCGCTCGGAGCAGCTTCGCGAGGCGCTGACCGCGCTGCTCGGTGGACCGGACGGTTTGTGGGCGGCGACGGTTCGCGCGGCGGTGCTGCTCGGCGAGACGGGGCGCGAGCGCGCGGAGGAGCTGGAGCGGCTTCGCTCGCTCGCTCGCGGGGAGCAGGGGACGCGGGCCGCGGCCGACACGGTGCGCAAGGCGGTCGTCGAGACGTTGGCGCACGGCGACCGTCCATCGCTGATCGCCTCGCTCGACGAGGCGCTGATCGGCGCTCGGCCTCGCCCGGCCGGCTACTTCGCGGCGCTCGCGTCCTAGTCCGCGCGGGCTGTTGCGGGATGGGCCGCGTTGTGGAAAGACCGTGGCTGTTTCGGCACGGTCCCGTTCCACACCCGCGCGAATTTCCCCGGTAGCTTCGATCGGGTCATGGACGAAGCGCGTGCTGTGCTGCAACGGCTGGAGCGGATCGAATCCCTCGAGCGCGAGGGCGCTCCGGTGCGCTCGGTTCTGGCCGAGGTTCACGCCTTGCTGGAGGAGGCGGAGGCGCGGGTCTGTTCCGAGCGGGACGGCACCGACCTCGCGGAGCGGGAGCTGGAGCGTTGCCGGGACGCGGTTGAGGGGCGCGCGGAGCAGCCGGTCGTCGAGGCGGTGCCGGGGTGAGCCGGGCCGCAACCGGCACAATGGGCCGTGTCGGCAGAGGCGCGCAGCTACCGCGACGGGATGCGCGCGGTCCTGGCGATTGCGGCCACGGTCTGGTTCTTCGGGGCCTCGTTCGGCTTGCTCGCGCGCTCGTCCGGGCTCGGAGTCCTGGCGCCGCTCGTCATGTCTTTGACGACCTTCGCCGGGTCAGCGCAGTTCGCCATCGCCTCCGTCCTGGGCACGAGCGGCAGCGCGGCGGCTGCGATCGCCGCGGCAGTGCTCCTGAACGCGCGCTACGTGCCGATCTCGATCTCCGTCGCGCCGCTCTTCCACGGCCCCCGCCTGCGCCGACTCGCTGAAGCACAACTGATCGTGGACGAGTCCTGGGCGATCTCGAGCCGCGGCGGCGGCCGCTTCGACCGGCGGCTGCTGATCGGTGCGGGCCTGCTGCTCTACGCCGCCTGGGTCACCGGCACGGCGGTCGGCGTCGTCGGCGGCGAGGCGCTCGGCGATCCGAACGACCTCGGGCTCGACGGAGCGTTCCCGGCGCTCTTCCTGGCGCTGCTCGTGCCCCAGCTCGTCGGCACGAGGGCACGGCTTGCCGCCCTCGTCGGGGCGGGGATCGCCTTCGCGCTAACGCCGTTCACGCCCGCGGGAACGCCGATCGTCGCGGCGAGCGTCGCCTGTCTGCTGGGCCTACGCCGGCGCGCGGAGCTGCGTCGACAGACATGACCCTCTGGCTCGTAGTCGCAGTCGTCGGGGTAGCGACGATCGTCTTCAAGGCGTCCGGTCCCCTGCTGCTGAGCCGCCGGCGCCTGCCGGAGCTCGTAGCCGGACCGGTGGCCCTGCTCGCACCGGTGCTGCTCGCGGCGCTCGTCGTGACGCAGACCGTGGGGGGCGACAACCGGCTCGTCCTGGATGCCCGCCTCGCGGGAGTTGGCGCCGGCGCCGTCGCGATCGCGGCACGCGCGCCCCTGCCCGCAGTCGTGATCGCGGCCGCTGCGGTTACCGCGCTCACGCGTCTTCTGACGTAGCGAGGGCGGAAATCGGACGGGCAATTTCCGAAGGGATAGCTACCATCAGAGCGAAGAAAGGGGCTCGATGGGGCTTGCACGCCTGCTTCCGCGACCGGGTATCCGTACGGAGACTCCAAAAGGAGCGCCAATGGGGCGCGTGATTTCGTTCGCCAATCAGAAGGGTGGAGTGGCGAAGACGACGACGACCCTCAACCTCGGCGTCGCGTTTGCGGAACAGGGGCTGAAAGTGCTTCTGATCGACCTCGATCCACAGGGCAACCTCACCATGAGCCAGGGCCTCAATCCGGATTCGATCGAGCGCTCGATGTTCGACGTCCTGGTGCACCGACTCCCGATCCAGGAGGTCATCCACCACGCAGAGGTCGATCTGGCGGTCTCGTCGATCGATCTCGCCGGGGCCGAGCTCGCGCTCTCGAGCATGATCGGCCGCGAACGCGCCCTGGAGAAGGCGCTCGCCGCGGTGAAGGACGGCTACGACTACGTCCTCATCGACACGCCGCCGTCGCTCGGGCTGCTGACCATCAACGCGCTCGTCGCGTCGAACGGGGTCATCGTCCCGGTGCAGTGCGAGTACCTCTCGCTGCGCGGCCTCGTCCAGCTCGAGAACACGCTTTCGATGATCCGCGAGAACCTGAATCCGCACGTCGCGATCGAGGGGATCCTGCCGACCATGTTCGACAGCCGCACGCTGCACGCGCGCGAGGCGGTCGAGATCCTCCAGGAGAATTTCGGCGACCTGGTCTTCGACACGAAGATCCGGAAAACCGTTCGCTACGCCGAGGCGCCGGTGAAGGGCACCTCGGTTCTGAAATACGACCCCAGCGGAAGCGCCGCCGAGGCCTACCGCCAGCTTGCGAAGGAGGTGCTCAATGGCGCGCAGGCGCGCGAGCATGCGTGAAGGCCCGCTCGCCGAGCTGTTCCGCGCAACGGAGGCGGCACAGCGACAGGCCGAGAAGGAAGGGCGCACCGAAGAACCGCAGCCGGAGCCGACCCCGGCGCCGACCCCGGTCGAGCCGCCGGAGCAGACGGTCGAGCACGTCCCCGAATGGATGGAGGAGGCGGCCCCGCAGCCGCCG
>DATDFL010000019.1:0-3332 GCA_036522595.1 Gaiellaceae bacterium | reverse complement strand
CCGGTCGGGCCGCGAACCTCTCCACCGGAGCCGAAGCTCGGGTCGAGCGAACCATTCGGCCGATAACGCGCGAGCACGACCGCCGGCCCTCCGGGCCCGATCGAGCCGCCGGCCACGACAATCGTGCGATCAGGCTGAATGACAACCGCGTGTGCCGCGTCCAACCGGTCGAAGTCGGTGGTGACGAAGCCGCTGCCGCCGAAAGTCTTGTCGAGCGAGCCGTTCGCGTTGTAGCGCGCCACGACGAAGTCGGATTCGAACTGGGTGAGGAAGTCGATCCCCGCGGCGACGATCTTTCCCTCCGGTTGCAGCGCAAGGGCATAGACGGCGGCGTCGAAGGAGCCCGCCAGCGAGGTCGTCGCCTTTCCGCCGGATCCGAACGTCGGATCGAGCCCGCCGTTCGGCTTGAAGCGGGCCAGCGCCAGCGTGGCGCTGCCGGCCCAGCCTCCGACGACGATCTTGCCGTCCGGCTGAACTACGACCGCTCTCGCGTCGCTTTCGTCGGAGCCGATGAGCGTCGTGACCTTGCCGCCGGAGCCGAAGCTCGCGTCGAGTTCGCCCGGGGTCGCCGCGCCGGCGGAGACGCTCAGCACCAAGAAGGCCGCCAGTGCGCTGAATCCGAGGACTCGCTTGGACGCCCGCCTCACCTCCTCGGACACCGTACTGCGCGCACGTGATCCTTTTGTAAACCGCCCGGCTTAGGGCTGCAGTTTCCGCTCGACGCCGACGTCGGTGCGGAGCGCTTCCAGCCAGCCTTCTCGGAGCGACGCGAGCAACTGTTGACCGAGCTCGAACGCCTCGTCGAAGCGGCCCACGATCTCACGCCCGGTTTCTCGCGCCCCTGCGAGGATCTCGGCTTCGTCCACGCGGGTCGTGCGGCCGCCGCGCACCGACCACTCGCCGCCGACCAGGACCGAGTCGACCGCGACGGTCGTCGAGCCGAACGCGAGCTGGTGCAACGGGTCGTTCAGCGGCGTGAAGACGCGCGAATCGAGGTCGAGCAGGACGAGGTCGGCGCGGCGGCCCGGCTCGATGACACCCAGCCCGGCCGCGTCGCCCGCCGCCGGAGCGCCGCCGATCGTCGCGAGCTGCCACGCCTCCCGCGCACCGAGCCACTCTTCGTAGTCGATCCCCCAGAGCTTGTGCAGCAGCGCCGCGAGCTTCAGCGACGCGAACATGTCGAGTCCGTCGTTCGAGGACATCCCGTCGGTCCCGAGCGCCACGTTGACGCCCTTCGCCAGCATCCGGGGCACCGCGGCGAGCCCGCTCCCGAGCTTCAGGTTCGACGCCGGATTGTGCGCGATCGTCACACCGCGGTCGCGGACGAGATCGATGTCGCTCGGCGTCAGCCAGATCCCGTGCGCGAAGACGACCCGCGGCGAGAGGAACCCGATCGTGTTCATGTGCTCGACGAGTGTCTTGCCGTACATCCGCTGCCCGGAGACCGCCTGCATGCGCGTCTCGAGGACGTGGATGTGGATCACGAGGTCGAGTTCGTCCGCCAGTGCGGCGCAGCCGGCCAGCATCTCGTCTGTGCAGCGCTGCGGGCCCGATGGCCCCAGCGCGATCGAGATCCCCTCGTCCGGCCGGTGGAACCGCTCCACCGCATCGCGCACGAACCGCTCCCACTCCTCCCACGAAGGCGGCTTGTCCGCCTCGAGGCGCGAGACGAGCTCTTGCGAGACCAGCCCTTCCTCGAGGATCACGGTCTCGTGGTACGCGCGATCGCCGATCCCGAGCGCGATCAGCGCGCGCAGCCCCGCGTCACGGTAGCCGCGCACGACGGCTTCCAGCGACTCGGTCGTGAACCCATCGAGCTCGTAGAGGAAGTCGACGACGCAGGTCGCACCGGAGCGCAGCTGTTCGAGCGCCCCCAGGACCGTGCGCAGGTAGATCTCGTCCGGAGACTGCGACGGCGCCGCCAGGGCCGGGTACGAGAACAGCATCCACGGCTCGAGCGGCAGGTTGTCCCACATGCCGCGGAACCAGTTCTCGTTCGAGTGGTTGTGCGCGTTGACCATCCCCGGCACCACGAGGAACCGGGAGCAGTCGGCGACCTCGGCGCCGGCGGGTGCCTCGGCGACGATCCGGCCGCCCGAGACGGCGACGTCGGCGCGAGCGAACTCACCCGCGCCGACGTCGACGAGACCGTTGCGGAGAACGAGCTCCGTCAGGCGCCTGCCAGCGTGGCTACGTCGGCCACGGCCTCGGTCGGAATGGCGTCGTCGGGAACCGTCTTCGCGAAGCCGAGCCAGTCGCGGACGCGGCCCAGCGACTGCACGACCGCGACGAGCCCGATGTACAGGACTCCCGCGATCAGCCACGACTCGACGGGCACCGGGCCCCAGCTGTTCTGTGGCGTCGAATAGATCCAGCCGTGCGGCCAGTTCGCCGTGCCCGTCACGCCGAAGAACACGGCCACGAGGAGCGCGACGACCGCGGGCACGTTGATCAGGCCAGTCTGCTCCCATGAGGGCACGTGCGTCAGCGGCCGCGAGATCCGGAACAGCCGTGGCAACAGGAAATGGTCGACGGCCATGATCACCGTCGCGCTGGGCACGGTGATCGCGAGGAAGGTCGCGACCTTGAACCAGCCGTTGATGAAGTGGAAATTGACGAGGTCGGCCGCGATCACGCCACCGCCGGCGACGATCAGGCACGTCAAGGCGCGGTGCCAGCGATGCCAGCCGCCGATGAGGTTCTGCCCCGCGTTGACCGACTCGTAGTAGTTGCCGTCGTTGATCGCGATCTGGCTGGTCGTGGCGATGATCCACGCGAGCCAGAAGGCGCCGAAGAGCGAGTAGTGGACGGTGTAGCGGAAGACTGCGGCCGGATCGGTCGACTTGGCAAGCTCCTCCATCATCCAGCCGGCCATCACGAAAAGGATGAACCAGCCGCCCGCAAAGAGGTAGGTCGGCAGGGGCCACATAAAACGCGGCTTGCCGAAGCGCCAGAAGTCCGGCTCGTTGCCCCACATCGCAAAGCCGATCACCGCGGTCACGGCGACCCAGAACGGGAGGCCGCTGCCCTGTGGCGTGCCGCCGAGCTGGCCGTGCGCGTCGATCGCGGCCTTCACGACCATGTAGATGCCCCAGAGGATAAGGAGCGGCGTCACCAGGTAGCGCGCGAACACGCTGATTCCGGTGAACCCGAGCAGGTTGTTGAAGATCATCAGTCCGGCGAAGAGCAGTGTCAGCGTGAAGATGTGGCCCCAGCTGTAGAAGCCGTCCCAGAGCGTGATCATCAGGTTCGCCTGGAACGCGACCCAGCCGAGCGGCGCGATGAGGATGAACGCGGACACGATCCACGAGCCGATCAGCCCGAAGATCGAT
>DATDFL010000018.1:0-8114 GCA_036522595.1 Gaiellaceae bacterium | reverse complement strand
GCTCCATGTCCCCTCGCGGGTCTTCCAACCGGGCGCCTCCCCTTTAGTCCTCTCTGGCGACGGGATTCAATCGTCGCGAGTCTAGGGCGTCAACGACGTAACAGTTGGCGCAACGCGCTTCTGCGCCCGTTTTCGGCGATCCCGGCCCCGCCGAGGCCGTACTCCTCCCAGCGCTCGTCGACTCGGCGCTGGACTTCGTCGGTCATCCGGATCTCCTCGGGCCACTCGCGCGCGCCCTCCGCAGGGCTCTTGTGCGTGGCGTCGATTCCGATCTTGCCCCCGTAGAACTGCCGCGACGGCGCGTGGTCGAGATGGTCGAGCGGGCCCTCGGAGAGCAGCACGTCGCGCTGTGGGTCGACGTTGGCGCCGACCCGGAAGAAGACCTCCTCGTAGTCGTGCACGTCCACCCACTCGTCGACGACGACGACGGCCTTGGTGAGGCTGAGCATCCCGAGCCCCCAGATCGCGTGCATGACCTTCTGCGCGTGGCCGGGGAACGACTTGCGGATCGAGACGATCACGCAGTTGTGGAACGCGCCCGCAACCGGGAGGTCGTAGTCGACGATCTCCGGGACGCTCATCCGGATCGCGGGCAGGAAGATGCGCTCGGTCGCCTTGCCCAGCCAGGCGTCCTCGGCCGGCGGCTTGCCGACCACGATCGACGGATAGATCGCGTCGCGCCGCATCGTGATCGCCTCGACGTGGAACACCGGGAACTCCTCGGGCGGCGTGTAGTAGCCGGTGTGGTCGCCGAACGGGCCCTCGCTGGTCAGCTCGTCCTTGGCGATGTAGCCCTCGAGGACGATCTCCGCGTTGGCCGGGACTTCCAGGTCGACGGTCTTGGCCTGGACGAGCTCGACCGGGCCGCCCTTGAGGAAGCCCGCCAGCATGAGCTCGTCGACGTGCTTCGGCAGCGGCGCGCTGGCCGTGTACGCCGTGATCGGGTCGAGGCCGAGCGCCACTGCGACGTCGAGCCTGCCGTCGGCGAGCAGGTAGTCGGCCCGCCCGTCCTTGTGGATCTGCCAGTGCATCGCGGTCGTGCGGCCGTCGAGCACCTGCATCCGGTACATGCCGACGTTGCGCGTGCCATCCCGCGGGTCCTTGGTGATGACGGCCGGGAGCGTGATGAACGGCGCCGCGTCGCCTGGCCAGCAGGTCTGGATCGGCAGCGCACCGAGGTCGACGTCGTCGCCGGTGAGCACGACCTCCTGCGCGGGACCGCTGCGGACGGTCTTCGGCTGCGAGTCGGCGATCGACTTCAGCTTCCGCAGGCCCCTGACCTTCTCCGCGAGCCCCTGCGGCGGCTGCATCTCGAGCACGTCGCCGAGCTTGCGGCCCGCCTCGTCGAGGCTCTCGACCCCGAGCGCCAGGCACATGCGCCGCTCGGTTCCGAACTGGTTGATCAGCAGCGGATGGTCGGAACGGGGGTTCTCGAAGAGCAGGGCGGGCCCGCCGGCCTTGACGACCCGGTCGGTGATCTCGGTGATCTCGAGGTGCGGGTCGACCTCGGACTGAACGCGAACGAGCTCGCCTTCGCGCTCGAGCAGCGCGATCCAGTCCCGAAGGTCGCGTGGGACAGCCATCGCGGTCAGTCTAGGCGTGCGATCGCCGTCCCGATGAGATCCTCGAGCTCGGCCTCACGCCCCGCAGCAAGCTCGCGCTCGAGCTGGGTGGCGCCAAGTTGGGCGCCCACGAGCGCATGGGTCTCGTCGTGCAACTCAGCTTCCAGTTCCTGCAGCGAAAGCCCCTCGTCTTCGCGGAGGCCGGCGCTCGCGCCGAGGATCCTTGCCGCAAGCGTCAGCTCACCCCGCCCCGCGAGCACCGCCGCAAGAACTTCGAGCGCGTGGGCCATCGACAGGTGGTCGTGGAGTCGCAGCGACAACATCAGGCAGTCGCGAAGCCGCGCGGCGGCCTCCGGCAGATCGCCACTGCGAAAGGCCACGAGCGCGAGGTTGCTGAGGTTGACCACGGTGCCGAATTCCTCGCCGGCCATGGCATCGAGCGACTCCTCGAAGCAGACCCGCGCCGCGGCGTAGTCGCCCTCGTGCAACGCCAGGACCCCGAGATATGCGGTGGCGGACGCGACCACTCGCACCTCCCCACACTGCCTGGCCAGCTTTGCACCCGCTTTCACGTGCTCTTTGGCGAGGTCGAGCTCGCCGCGCGCGGATGCGGCCCCAGCCAACCCGAGCAGCGCCAGCGCCTCTTCGTGCTCGTCGCCGGCCCGGCGGCTCAGCTCGAGGGCCTGGCCATACAGAAGGGCGGCTTCTTCCCATTCTCCGGCGGCATGGCGAAGGTTTCCGAGTACACGCAGGCCGCGGGCTCTCTCGACCCCCGGCTCCGGCGGGGCCGCCTCGAGCGCCGCCTCGAGGAGCCGCCGTCCCTCCGAAAGAGGTCCACGCATGAACCAGAGGCGCCAGAGGGCCGAGAGCAACCGCAGGGCATGGCCGCCACGGTCGAGCTCACGCAAAGTGGCGGAGGCAGCGCGAAGGTTGTCGCGCTCCGGGTCGAGCGTGTCGAGCCAGACCGCCTGCTCTGCTCTCCCCTCGAGGTGGGGTTCGGCCTCCAGTGCGAGCTCCAGCATCCAATCCGCGTGTCGGGAGCGGAACTGGTTCGCCTCTCCACTTGCCTGCAGTCGTTCGGTCGCGAACTCCTTCAGCGTCTCGAGCATGAAGAATCGACCCTGCCCAGTCTCGCGCAGCAGGCTCTTGTCGACCAGCGATGCGAGGCCGTCGAGGTCGGCATCGACGACGGCCTCGGCCGCTTCGATCGAGAAGCTGCCGGCAAAGACCGCCAGCCGTGCGAAGAGCGTTCGCTCGTGCTCGTCGAGCAGGTCGTAGCTCCATTCGATCGTCGAGCGGAGCGCGCGCTGCCGCTCCGGCGCGTCCCGTGCCCCGCCCGTCAGCAGGTCGAGACGGCGACCGAGGCGCTCCAGGATCTGTGCTGTCGTCAGGATCTTCGTTCTGGCGGCTGCAAGCTCGATCGCCAGCGGCAGGCCGTCCAAGCGGTCACAGATCTCGCTCACAACCGGATCGAGCTCGAAGCTCTGGTTCCGAAGCAGCGCCCTCGCCTGGAAGAGCGACACCGCTTCATGGGTCGCCAGCGTCGGGACGCCGTATTCGCGCTCGGCGGCAAGGCCCAGACGAGCCCTGCTCGTGGCGAGCACGTCGACGCCCTCCGCAGCTGCGAGGAGGTCTGCGACGACCGGCGCAACGTCGAGCACATGCTCGAAGTTGTCGAGCACGAGCAAGGCCCGCTTCCCCTGGAGGTGGGGCTTCAGCTCTGCCCGGGCTCCAGACGCCTTCGCGATCGCGGCCGTGACGAGCTCGCTCTCCTCAACCGGTGCGAGAGGCACGAACCACGTGCCGTCGTCGTAGTCGCCCACGAGCTCGGCCGCCGCGTGCAGAGCCAGCCTCGTCTTTCCCGAGCCCCCAGGTCCAGTCAAGGTGACGAGACGTGAGCTGCGGACACACTCGACGACCTCCGTCAACTCGCGCTCCCTGCCGACGAACGACGTCGGCTGCGGCGGTAGGTTCGTCTCATTCAGCGCCTTCAGCGGCGGAAACTCGCCGTCGCCGAGCTGGTAGAGCCGCTGCGGGGCAGACAGGTCTTTCAGGCGGTGCTCGCCGAGATCGACGAGCTCAGCGCTGTCCAGCAGGCGAGCCGTCGTCTCGGACACGAGGATCTGTCCGCCGTGGCCGGCCGAGCAGATCCGCGCGGCTCGATGAACGTCGAGACCAACGTATCCCTCGTCGGTCACCTGCGGCTCGCCCGTGTGGAGACCCATCCGGAGGCGTATCGGACCGCCTGTCAGTGAGCCCTGTGCCTCGTCTGCGGCGGCGAGCGCGTCGCGGGCGCTGGAGAACGCGACGAAAAACGCGTCGCCCTGCGTGTCCACCTCGACGCCATGGTGGCTCGCGATCGCCGCGCGCACGATGCGCCGGTGCTCCGCAAGAGCGTCGGCATACCCGTGGCCGAGCTCCTCCAGCAGCCGCGTCGAGCCCTCGATGTCCGTGAAGAGGAACGTGACGGTGCCGCCGGGTAGCTCGCTCATGACCATCCCTCGAGCGCCTCGCGCGCGGCCTCTTCGAGCGAGAGCGTCCGCCCTCGTCTGCGGCCGGCCTCGAACGCCTCTCCCTGGACGCGCCCGAGGTACGGCTCGTACTCACTCAGGGCTTGCGTCGTCGACGCTCTCGGCTCACGCTCAGCCGCGGTCTCCACGGCGCCCCACAGCGTTCCGGCGGCTTCCGCCCAGCCCCGCGCGGCTGCGAGCGCAGCGCCCGTCGCCAGCCCGATCGGGATGTTCACGCGATCTTGGACGGAGAGGATCGTGTCGAGCCCGTCGACGAATATCGGGCCCGCGGCATCAGGGTCGTTCAGAGCAATGAGCTGCTCGGCGGTTCCGAGAAGCGTCACGCCCCGGAACCAGGTGAAGCCGAGGCTCTCCGCCACCGAGGCGGACTCGAGCGCAAGGCGCAGTCCGTTCTCCCAATCCCCCTCCTCGAACGCAACCATTCCGAGGACGTTGAGCGCCAGCGCCTCATCGCGCCGGTTGCCGCTGCGCCGGTCGAGCTCGAGGGCCTCTGACGCGAGCCGCTTGGCGCCCTCGAGGTCTCCCTTGCGCATCGCAGTGAAGGCGAGCCTGTGCTCGATATGGCCCGCCTCGACTTCGTCCCCGAGCGACCAAAACGCCTCGGCCGCGCGCCTGTAATCCTGCTCGGCCAGCGCGGCTTCGTGCGTGAAGTCGTAGGTGCCGCCGCGAAAGCGAAGCGCACGCGCGTGTGCAGCACGGTCGATGGTTTCGCCGCCGGCGGCGAGTAGCGCGTCGACGCGCTCGCGGCCCCCGAAGGGATCGTTCGTCGCCCAGTACATCTCGAGCATCCACAGCAGGCGAAGCCCCTCATCCGCCTCCCCGGCCTCGACGGCCCACTCGAGCGCGACGTCGACGTTTGGCCGCTCCTCCTGCGCGAGCTCCATCGCGGGCAGTCCCGGGCTCTCGGGGCGCATGTTCGCGGCGTCGAACATCTCCGTGAGCCTCTCGAGCAGGCGTCGCAGGAGCGCGGCGCGTCTCTGCGGGTCGAGCCGCTCGGCGGCGAACTCGCGGATGGTCTCGAGCATCAGGAACCGGCCCGACTCGATCCGACGCACGAGGCTCTTGTCGGTCAGCGACTGGAGCAGCTCGACGTCGGTCTCGCAGACGCGCTCTGCGGTTTCGATCGTCCAGGCGCCGCGGAAGATCGAGAGCGCCTCGAGCAACCGCTGCTCGTCAGGCGTCAGGAGCTCGTACGACCATTCGATCGTCGCGCGAAGGGTCTGCTGGCGCACCTCGGCGTCGCGTCCGCCGCGCAGCAGGTCGAGGCGCTCGCCGAGCCGGTCGAGGAGCTGCGTCGTTGTCAGCACCGACGTGCGCGCGGCGGCGAGCTCGAGCGCCAGCGGCAGGTCGTCGAGTCGCGCGCAGAGCTCGTCGACGTCCTCGCCCGGCTCGAAGTCGGGCTGGGCCGCTCGCGCCCGTGCGACGAAGAGCTCGCGCGAATCGTTCCGGGCCAGGACCGGCACCGGGTACACCTGCTCCCCCCTCACACGAAGCGGCTCGCGGCTGGTGACGAGGACGTCGAGCCGAGGGCACGCCTCGAGGAGCGTGGCCACAGTCGAGGCCGCGTCGATGACGTGCTCGAAGTTGTCGAGCAGAAGCAGGAGGCGTCTGTCGCCGATCAGGGCATCGAGCGGCCCGCCGCCGCCGAGCGCGCGTGCGGCCGCGGGTTGGACTTCGGCGGCCTCGGGCACAGAGGCGAGCGCCACCCACCAGACGCCTTGCGGGAACGCATCCGCCGCCGCTCCTGCGGCCTGCAGCGCGAGCCGCGTCTTGCCGCTACCCCCCGGGCCGGTCAGCGTCAGGAGCCGAACGTCGTCGCGCGCGAGGAGCTCCTGCACGTCCGCGAGCTCGCGCCCACGGCCGAGGAAGGGCGTCGCGGGCACTGGCAGGTTCGTCGCATAGAGGGTCTTCAGTGGCGGGAACTGCCCCTCGCCGGCCTGGAAGATCCGCTCCGGCGCGCTCAGGTCCTTGAGCCGGTGCTCCCCTAGATCGCGGAGGCCGTCCGCCTGCAGCAACGCGGCCGACGCTCCGGACACCAGTACTTGGCGACCGTGGCCGGCTGCAGCTATCCGAGCGGCCCGGTGAACGTCTGGGCCGACGTAGCCCTCCTCGGTCAAGAACGGCGTGCCGGTGTGGAGCCCCATCCGCACCGGGATCGTGAGCGACTCCTGCGCCTCCTGCGCTGCAGCGAGCGCCCCGGGAGCCGTTGGAAAGGCGACGAAGAAGGCATCACCCTGCGTGTCGACCTCCACGCCGCCGTGCCGCGAGAAGGCGCCGCGCAGCACGTCCCGGTGCTCGGCCAGCGTCTCCGCGTACCGCTCCTGGCCTAGCTCGTGCAGCAGCCGCGTCGAGCCCTCGATGTCCGTGAAGAGGAACGTGACGGTGCCGCTCGGCAGCTCCCGCATACCGCCCTTCTACCAGGGCTGCGGAAACGGAGCCCGGGCGCGCGGTGCCCGGGCTCCTTGATCCGTTTAGGCCGGTGCCGGTCGATGCCGCTGCGTTCGCACCGCGAAGCCGGCCGCAGCGATCGCCAGGATCGTGCCGGCCGCGACTGCGGCGATCTCGCCCGGGCTCGGAGACCAGACGGAGTCGCCTGGGCTCGCGGAGACGGGCGTCGCCGTCGGCTGCTGGCCGATTCCCGTCGTCACCTCGGCCGGTGCCGCCAGCGGCTCCTGCACGATGCCGGTGGAGATCTCGGCCGGCGCGGCCGGCGTCTGGCCGGTCACACCCGTGCTGATCTCGGAGGGTGGGGCGACCGCCGCGGGCGTGCCGACGGAGGTTCCGCCGCCGCTTCCCGCGTAGACCATCGCGCCCGCCGGGCCGGCGCCGACCGCGGCAATGCCGGCGGCGACACTGAGGACGGCGAGCTTCTCGCGCATGCCATGCGCTTCGACGTCCTCGTCAAGCAGCTGCTGGAGCTCGGCTTCGTCGAAGCTGAGCGTGATCTCCTCATTGGTCGCCGTACCCAGTAGCCGCTCGAGATCCTGCGGTTCCCAGGCCAGTGCGATTCGCTCGGTCTCGCGGCCGACACCATCGGCCGCCACTCGTTCCACGTCGAGTAGGAGATCAACCGGAGCGTCCTTCCGCAGTGCCTCCTCGACCTCTTTCCGCGGGATCGTGGTCACGAGGCCGCGCGCCTCGGTGTCTCCGCGGGGCTCGACGAGGCGGACGGATCCGCTTCTCTCGTTCATGTGCTGCCCCCTCTCGGGTTGTGCGTCGTGAGAGAGACGACGCGTACGTCGACAAGACGAGCCGCCGAGCGACGATCTTCCCGCCTTTCGAGCCTGCGCGCTAGGTCAGTGCCGGTGCCGCCGGTGCCGCAGCCAGTGGAGCGTCTGGCCGACGGCGATCACGCTCGCGAAGATCAGGCCGACGATCAGCATCGCGCGGATCACGTCGAGGCCTTCCTGCGCTGCGGTCTTCACGGCGAGCGGCATCGGGCTCGATCCTACTCGACGAGCGACGCGTGCTTGGTGAGTGCGATCCGCGCCTCGTCGGTCGGTTCCCAGGCTGCGCGCGCGGCTTCGCCATAGCCGAGCGTCGACGCCGTCGCGGCCCACTCCTCGCCGTCGCCGTCGAGCTCGTCCGCTCGCAGCTGGGCGCAGCGGGAGATCAGCGCGGCGAGGTCGGCCACGGCCTCGACGGTCCCGGCCTCGGCGACCCGGACCAGGCCGTGCGCGTAGAGGTAGTCGCCGAGCAGCAGCGCGGTGTCGCCGTCTGCGGGAGCGAAGAGTCGCGGCGTCCCGTAGTGCAGCAGGTAGCCCTCGTAGATCGTCTCGAGGCCGAGCGCGTACCGCTCCTCGGCCAGCGGCGAGAAGACGGGCTCCTGCTCGCGCTCGGCTTCCGGGCGCAGCGCGTCGCCCCAGAGCGCGCTCTCGCCTGCCGCCTCCGTTGCGATGGTCTCCCAGAGACTCGTTGCTACAGCCAGCCCGCGAGCTCCTTCGTCCAATACGAGACGACGAGGTCGGCGCCCGCGCGGCTGGATCGACGAGCGCGCGGCGGCGCTGGAATCGCTGACGGC
>DATDFL010000017.1:0-6671 GCA_036522595.1 Gaiellaceae bacterium | reverse complement strand
GTCACGGGCGCTCAGCGCGAGCACCTCGCGCGTCGTCAGCAGCTGTTCGATCGTCGCGAGCTGCCGTTCCGCGTCCGTGGCGCCCGTGACGCTGGGCGACTCGTCGAAGAGGATCGTCGCGTGGGCCGTGTAGGTCTTCGGAAGCGCGAGGGAGATCAGGAGCACGACCATCGTGAGCCCGACGGTGATCGCCGCGATGAGCAGGCGCGACCGGCGCAGGGCGTTGGCGTACCTTCGGACGTCGATTGGCTGTTCGGCGACCGGCTCGACCGGGTGAAGCCGCGGAACGGGGGCGTGGATCTCGCGTTGTTCGATCACGGGCTCAGCTCCTCTGTGGACGCGGGCGGACAAGCGGTGCGGGCGCGAGGGTGCGCAGGACATCGAAATCGCCGGGTTGGGGGACGACGAGCGCGAGCAGCCGGAAAGGCGCCCGCGCGCGGTAGAGCAGGAGAGCGGTCAAGCCGCCGGCGCAGTAGGCGCAGCTGGCTGCGGCGGCCGCGCCGGAGGCTCCGAAGAACGGGATGAGCGCCACGTCGAGCGCCAGGCCGACGAGGAAGCACACGATCGCGGCCACGGACGACAGGCTGGGCAACGACGAGGCGACGAGCGCGTTCGAGAAGACGATCAGCGCGGTGAAGCCGATCAGTCCCGGAAGCAGGAGCAGAAACGGCGTCACGGAGGCGCGGAAGGGAGCGCCGAAGATGACGGCGATGAGCGGCGGAACGAGCAGCGCGCTGAGGAGCAGGCTCGCGAGCGTCACGTAGGCGGCCGACCGGAACGCCTTCAACGTCTCGCCGAGCCGCGGTTCCGCGGCGCTTCGGGCCGCAAGCGGCAGCAGCGCCGTCGAGACCGCGCCCGGGAAGTAGAGAAGGATCTCGGACAGGTTCACCGCGACGACGTAGAAGCCGAGCGCCGCCTCCGAGGCGAGCAGGGCGAGGATGACCTGGTCGAACCGAAAGCCGAGCGAGTCGGCAAGCGTCCCCACCCAGGCGCGCATCCCGAACGAGATCGACTCGCGGAGCAGGCGGAGACTCGGTCGGCCGAATCCTTCGCGGCCGACCGCGAGGAAGATCAAAAGCGCCGCCCGTAGCGCCTGTGTCGCCGCCCATACGAAGGCGCCGAGTGCGATCGTCATCCCGAAGACGACCCAGAGCACCGCGACCAGCAGCGGGTAGACCCAGGAGGTAACCGCCGTGACGAGCGCGTGCGCGCGAAAACGGCTGCAGCCGAGCATGAAGCGGTAGCCCGCGTCGGCGAGGCAGGCGGCGACGATGCTGAAGGCGAGGACGGCCAGCTCCTTCGCCCCGACATGCGCGGGTCGGGCCGCCGGCGCGAACCAGAGCGTCCCGCAGACGACGGCCGCGGCCGCCAGCCCGGCCAGGGCCGAGAACGAGAGGCTGTTCGCGAGCAGGACGGAGCGCTCTCCGGGCCGGCGGGCAGTGAAGACCACGGTCGCCTCGGTCACACCGAGCCGCGCGATCCAGGCCGTGATGAGCGCCGTCACGGTCAGAAACGCGACCGTTCCACGGCCCGAAGGACCCAGTGCGCGAGTGACGAGCAGCATCCCCACGAACAGGCCCGCGTTGCCCACGACCTGAGCCCAGAAGAGCAGCGCCGGCCCTCTGGTCGAGGAGGAGCCCATTCACGTCTCTCGTCCGGCCGCGGCTTCGAGGAGCTCGCTCAGACGTTCCGCGCCGCGCGCATGCCGGAGGCGCAGACGACTGGCGTTCGCCGCGAACGCTTCTCGGTACGCGCCGTACGCCGAGGCGAGCTCGAGGATTGCGGACGCCGCCGCATCCGTGTCGGCCGGGTCGACGCAGAACGACCGGAGACGCGGATCGACGTAGTGGTACGGCGCGTCTCCGACCTGGGTCGAGACGACAGGAATCCCACGGGAGAGCGGCTCGAGCATCGCGATCTGCGTGGCGTCCCGCAGCGAGGTCGACAGGCACACGTGCGCCTCGTCCTGTGCCGCCTGGATCTCGTTCCAGCTGCGGCGTCCGTGGATGTGGAGCCACGGCCGGTCGAGGGCGAGCCGGGCGACCTGGTCCGCGAGCACCCCGCTGCCGTAGACGTGGAGGCTCGCGTCGCGCCGGCGCCGCAGGCGTTCGACGACGGCGACGGCCTGGAGCGGGTTCTTCTCGCGGTAGAGCCGGCCGACCCAGGCGATCCTGATCGGCTCGTCCGGCCCGAGGGAGCGCGGCGTCGCGGGCGGCAGGTCGCGAACCGGATACGGCACGTGCGCGGCGTTTACGCCGTAACGCCGCCGCGCGCCCTCGACACCGGCACAGGAGAGGGAGACGGGTCTCGTCAGCCGGAGCACAGGGCGGACGACGAGCCACTCGAAGATCGACCCGAGCAAGCGGTGGTAGAGGAACGAGCTCGTCGTGAAAGGCGCACCCGAGCCGTGGAGCACGAAAACGACCTTCCGGCGGCGGAGGCGGGCGGCGACCGCTGCGACGTTGGGCAGCAGCTGGCGGGCCCCGTTCGAGACGACGACGTCGGCTCGACCGACCTCCTCCCAGAGCGCGCGCCAGCCGCGCACGGGCACCGGCCAGCCCCCGGGCGGGAGGAAACGGCTCGGCAGCGTGACGTCCGCGGCAGCCGGCCCCCGCCGTGGCCGGCAAGCGAGGATGCGGACGCTCCATCCGCGCTGCGAGAGCAGCACCGAGGCGGCATCGACGAACTGCTCGATTCCGCCCGTGTGCGGGAGCACGAAGCTCGAGACGATCAGCGCCCGCTGGTCACGCGGTGCCGCGGCGAGGGCGATCGCGGGCCTCTGTCGGGACAGCGCACCTGCGGGCGATGCGCGCACGGCTAGGACCGAACCACCCGCCGGACGCCGTGTAACCCGGATCGCGTCCACCAGAACCAGCCGACCAGGAAGAGCACGTAAACGAGGGCGAAAGCCAATCCCAGCTCGGCCAACCATCTCGTCCGAGGGTTATCACGGCTGGTGTCGGAGTCGATCTGACCCCATATCGCACTGCGACTCGTCCGCACAGTGCTCGTAATTGTCTTCGGCAATTGATACTGCCAATTACGAGTGCGGTACCACACGGCGGCGGCGTGGAACATCCCGTTCGCCGGCATGCTTGGGCGGCGTGTGAGATCGGGCCTCGCGGCGACACGAGGTGCAGCGACCAGCGGATCTGCGACAGGGCCTGCCGGCCCAGTCATGGCCGTGATATCGCCAGTATTGGCTTGATACTGCCGTGATACCACTGGTCTGGCGTCCGAAGCGGGGACGGAGAGCGCAAGGCAGGCGCCCGCGGCTGCGAGTGCCAGGGGCGTGAGGCGCCCCCCGCCTCGGTCCAGGCGATCGGAGTGCCTTCTGACCGCTGGATCTCTCCCCTGACCGTCCATGTGCCTTGCGCCCTCCGGGCTTCTCACTGTCAATTGGGTAGGTACCCAGCCTGATCCCGAGCGAACCATTCATGAAAAGCGAACGCATTTGCCAAACAAAAAGATGGTCGCTATAGTCGATGAACGGAACCACGGAAAAATCGCCACTCTGGGGAGATGAGGCGAGGCGCAAGTGGTTGCAATTGCGGCAGAGGTCGAACGACAGCGGCGTCCTGGACCTCGATTGGTCAGCGTCAACGGGACGTCGACGCCACCACGGCGCCGCTCGGCGAGCGCCGGCCGGGAGACGGTCAACTCGCTTCTTCGCGAGTACCACGAACACGGCAACCTGCGCGCTCGCGAGCGGCTCATCCAGCAGTACATGCCGTTGGTGAAGAGCGTCGCCCGCCGCCACAGCATGCGGGGGGAGCTGTACGAAGACCTCGTTCAGGTGGGATGCATCGGTCTGATCAAGGCCGTAGATCGCTTCGATCCGGAACGGCGAGTCGAGTTCGGGGCGTTCGCCATTCCGAACGTCGCCGGCGAGATCAAGCGCTACCTCCGCGACCGAGGCTGGCCGATCAAGGTACCGAGGCGGCTACAGGAGCTTCGGCCCGGGCTGTGCCGCTGCTCCGCTGAGCTCTCGGCGCGGCTCGAGCGGCCGCCGACGGTCCACGAGATCGCCGAGTCCTCCGGCGTGTCGGAACCGGACGTCGCGGCGGCGCTCGCCACCGAGCGGATTCAATCGACCGTCTCCCTCTCCCAGGGCGAAGCCGACGAGGCGGACGAGGCATACGTCGAGCTGGAGGTGTTCGACGGTGGCTACGAGCTCGGCGAGCAGCGCGCACTGCTCGCGGCGGGCCTCCGCGTGCTGACCGCACGCGAGCGCCGGATCCTCGCACTGCAGTACTTCGGTGGGCTGAGCCAGCCCCAGGTTGCCCGCCAGGTGGGCATCTCCCAGATTCACGTCTCGCGCCTGACACGGCGCGCCCTGGTGAAGCTGCGCGCCGAGATCGGGCCCCTCCACGAGGCCGCGACGGCCTCGGTCAGGTGAGTTTCCTTGCTATCGCCGTACAATTTGGGCCTCGTGAAATCGCGACCGCGGCAGCCGGCAGAGACGAGTGCCTATCGCGCGACGCGCACGCCGCCGAAGGAGGAGCCCGCGGACGAGCCGCGCGGTGTCCCCTACCCGGTGACGCTGGTGCGGGACGAGGAGGACGGCGGACGGTGGCTGGCGACGATCGATGCGCTTCCCGGGTGCAGCGCGCGCGGCTCGAGCCCGGACGACGCGCTCGAGCAGATTGCAGGCGTTGCGGCCGGGTGGGTGGAGACCGCTCGTCGCGAGGGCAGAGATGTCCCCGAGCCGAAGACGGCTCAGTCTCACAGCGGCCGACTCCTGCTCCGAATGCCTCAGACCATGCACGCCGAGCTCGCGCGAGCTGCGGAGCGAGAACGCGTCAGCTTGAACCAGTTCATCACCGACGCGCTTGCCGGCGTGCTCGGCTGGCGCTCGCCGAGCCGCGAGGCACCTCGGGCAACCCGAACGGTGCCGACGGGAGGCGAGGCAGCCGCCCCCGGCACGGCAACGGCAAAAGGCCCTCGGATCTCCAACGCGGTCTTCATCGCAAACGGGGTCGTCGTGGCGCTTGCGGCGGTGGTCGCGATCATCGTGCTGATCGCCACATTGCGCTAGAATCGAGCCAACAGCAAGCAGGGGAGAGCACAGAGTCATGAGCATGCGGCCGATGGCGCTGGGCGGGGCAATGGCGACTGCCTGCGTCGTTGCGGCGTTTTCGGCAGCGGTGCAGTGCGCCCAGGCGGCCCTCAAGCCGGAGGCGCCGCCCCAGAAGCAGGGCAGCGCCCTGAAGCCGGTTCCCGGCCCGGGAGCCGGGACGATCTCGGTGACGAGCCCGACGAGCTCGCAGCAGGTCTCCGCGCCCAGTCAGGCCAGCCGGCCTGCCTCGAGTGCCGGGTCGTTCCACGTTCGTCCGGCCACGACGTCGAATTCGCGCGCGCCGCAGCGGCCCACGGCGCGCCGCGAATCGCCACCGGCTCGCGCGAGCGGCCGATTCGTCGGGTTCCGGGATGCCGCAGGGTTCGTCGATCTGCAGCAGGCGGCGCGATCGGAAGGCTCCGCGCTGCTGCTCGCTGCCGGTCTCCTGCTGGTGCTCCTCGCAATCGGCGAGACGGCATTCCTTGCGTTCGTCGGACCGCCGGCACCGTCAAGCCGGCGCCCTCCAGAGGACGCCGTCCCTATTCGCCGGATTCAGCTGCGGCGCTGAGCGGCGCCGCGGCGGGCGTCACGCCGCGGCGCGCCAGCTCTCGCCGGTAGAGCTCGACGTGCGCGCGGCCGAACACGGGCGCGTCGAACCGCGCCTGTGCGCGCCGCCGGCCCGCTGCCCCCATTCGCCGTCGCAGGGGGCCGTCCCGGAGCAGGAGCTCCAGGGCCGAAGCGAGCGCCTCCGGCTCGCCCGGCGAAACGAGGAGGCCGGTTTCCCCGTGCACCACGGCCTCGCCGACGCCGCCGACATCTGACGCGACCACTGGCAGTCCGGCGGCCATCGCCTCCAGGATCGAGATCGGAAGGCCCTCCGACCTGCTTGCGAGGACGAAAATGTCCGCCGTCGCGAGCACGTCGGGGACATCCGCGCGCAGGCCCAGCAGCTCGACGCGCTCGGTGAGGCCACGGCCCTCGAGCCGGCGGGCGGCCTCGCTCAGGAGCGGCCCCTCGCCGACGAAGGCGGCCCGGTAGTCGGGGGTCGTCGCCGCGAGCGCGTCGACGAGCGTCGCGAAGTCCTTTGGGAACGCGAATCTGCCCACGCTCAGGATTCGCGGCACGCTGTCCGGGTCGGCTCGGTCGCCGAAGGACGAGACGTCGACCGCGTTGTGGATGACGACGGTTCGCTCGGGAAGGCAGGCTCGCTCGGCGACGCCGACGTCCCGCACGGAGCCGGCGACGCAGACGACGGAGGTGGCCAGCCGGCGCAGCAGCCGCTCCGTCCAGAGGAAGGCGCGTCCTGCCAGGCCGCGGTACGCGGCGAAGGACCAGCCGTGCACTGTGAAGATCCGGATCGGAACGCCGGCCAGCGCGGCCGCCGGCCGTCCGAGGGCTCCGGCCTTGGAGCTGTGGGCATGGAGGATGTCCGGCTGGAGCTGCAGGCAGAGGCGCACCAGCTCGATCAGTCCGAGGAGATCGCGCCACGGGTTGATGCTCCGCCGCACGTGCTCGAGCGCGACGAACGGCACGCCGGCGGCCCGTGCGGCCTCCCGCAGAGGCCCGTCGCCGTGTGCTGCGAGGGTCACGTCGAACTGGTCGGCCAGCGCCG
>DATDFL010000016.1:0-13459 GCA_036522595.1 Gaiellaceae bacterium | reverse complement strand
CGCGCAGGGTGGTCAACCGCCGCTTGAGCTTGTCGATCACGTCCTCGTAGACCGACTCCTGCACCAGCAGCCGCGAGCCAGCGCAGCAGACGTGGCCCTGATTGAAGTAGATGCCGTTGACGATCCCCTCGACCGCCTGGTCGAGCGCGGCGTCGTCGAAGATCACGTTCGCGGCCTTGCCGCCGAGCTCGAGCGTCAGCTTCTTGTCCGTGCCCGCGAGCTCGCGCTGGATCGCCTTGCCTACCTCGGTCGAGCCGGTGAAGGCGATCTTGTCGACGTCGCTCTTGACGATCGCCGCGCCGGTCCGGCCGTCGCCGGTGAGGATGTTGACGACGCCCGGCGGCACCTCCGCCTGGCGCAGTACGTCGCAGAAGAGCAGCGCCGAGAGCGGCGTTGTCTCGGCCGGCTTCAGCACGACCGTGTTGCCCGCGGCCAGGGCGGGCGCGACCTTCCAGGCCAGCATCAGCAGCGGGAAGTTCCACGGGATGACCTGGCCGGCCACGCCGAGCGGCTTCGGCTTGCGGTTCGGGAACGCGTACTCGAGCTTGTCCGCCCAGCCCGCGTAGTAGAAGAAGTGCGCCGCCGACAGCGGCAGGTCGACATCGCGCGACTCACGGATCGGCTTGCCGCCGTTCAGCGACTCCAGCACCGCGAACTCGCGCGAGCGCTCCTGCAGGATGCGCGCGATCCGGAAGAGGTACTTCGCGCGCTCCGAGCCGGGCAGCGCCGACCAGCCGTTGTCGAACGCCTCTCGCGCCGCCGAGACGGCGAGCCCGACCTCTTCCTCGGTTGCCTGCCCGATCTCCGCGAGCGGCTCCTCGCTGGCCGGGTCGATCGTCGTGTAGGTCTCCTTCGGCTCTAACCACTCGCCGCCGACGAAGTGCCCGTAGCGCTCCCGCACCTCGACGATCTCGCGCGATTCGGGCGCGGTCGCGTACTCCCACCCGGACGGGATCGGCGCGCGATCTTGCTTTCGCTCGAGGTCAGTCAATGGTGAAGTAGTCCGGGCTCTGGTAGCGGCCCGTCTTCTCCTTCCGCAGCTGCATGAGGATGTCGTTGAGGAGCGACGACGCTCCGAACCGGTAGAGGTCGGGCGTCAGCCAGTCGACGCCGAGGGTCTCGTGGACGAGGATCAAATGCTGGACGGCCTGCTTGGCGTTGCGGATTCCGCCTGCGGGCTTGAAGCCGACGCGGCGGCCGGTCTCCTCGTAGACGTCGCGGATCGCCTCGATCATCACGAGCGCGACCGGCAGCGTCGCGGCGGAGGGCAGCTTGCCCGTCGAGGTCTTGATGAAGTCTCCGCCCGCGGCCATCGCGAGCAGCGAGGCGCGGCGCACGTTGTCGTACGTGCCGAGCTCGCCGGTCTCGAGGATCACCTTCAGGTGCGCGTCCCCGCAGGCCTCCTTCACCCGGACGATCTCGTCGTAGACCTTCGCGTAGCGGCCGGCCAGGAAGGCGCCGCGGTCGATCACCATGTCGACCTCGTCTGCGCCGTGCTCGACGACCCAGCGCACCTCGTCGAGCTTCGCCTCGAGCGGCGACTGTCCCGACGGGAACGCGGTCGCGACCGAGGCGACCTTGACGTCGCTGCCGCGCAGCCGCTCGACGGCCGTCGGAACGAGGTTCGGGTAGATGCAAAGGGCGGCTACGGACGGCACGCCCGCGTCGGAAGGGTCAGGCCGGATCGCCTTCGATGCGAGCGAAGCGACCTTGCCCGGCGTGTCGGAGCCCTCGAGGGTCGTCAAGTCGGTCATACGGACGGCGAGCTCGAGCGCGAAGACCTTTGACTCGCGCTTGATCGAGCGCTTGGCGAGGGTGGCGGCGCGCTCCTCGATCGCAACCTGGTCGATCGAGCCGATCCGCGGCAGCCGCGGCTCGAGCGGAAGCTCGAATCCGGTGGGAAGTGCCGGCGCTTGCGCCATCACTTTGAGTGTATCCCCGGTACTAGCGACTGCGGTTCCACGCGAGCAGCGTGTCCGCGGCCTCGTTCATGTCGTCACCGGGAGTGACGGAGATCGCCCGGATCCCTGCAGCATGGGCGCCGCTCACGTCTCTCGGCGTGTCGCCCACGGCAACCGTCCGCTCGCGCGGATGGCCGCCCGCTCGCTCGCGTGCGATCCGAATCAGCTCGGTGCGCTCCTCCGCGTCGCAGCCGAACGCGCCCTGGCCCTCGGGGAAGAAGGCGTCGAGCCCGAGCCGCGCCATGCGGGTGCGCGCCATCGGCTCGGGGTTGCCCGTCAGCAGAACGAGCCGGATTCCCGCCTCGGAGAGCCGGCCGAGCGCTTCGTGGGCGTGCGGTGCTGCCTTCCACTGGGTGGACTCCGCGCGCATGAGCAGCTCCACGTACCGCTCGGCGTAGAGGGCGCACCACGCGCCGAGCCGCTCGTCGATGGCGTCGTCGGCAAGGCCCTCCACGCGGAGCACCTCGCGGGCGATCCGTTGACACGTCTGGCCCGGGTGATCGACCAGCGAGACGGCGTCCGCGGGCGGATCGACCGGGTAGAGCTCGCGCAGCGCCGGCAGGAAGGCCGCGTTCGAGAGTGGGTCGCCGCCGACGAGCAGCGTCCCGTCGATGTCGAAGAGCGCGAGAAGCGGCGTCACAGGCCGAGCCGCTCGAGCATCGCCTCGTCGCGGCGCCAGCTCGGCCGCGACTTCACCTTCAGCTCGAGGAAGACCGAGTGGCCCAGCACGAGCTCGATCTCGGGCCGTGCGCGGGTTCCAATCTGCTTGACGACCGAGCCGCTCTTGCCGATCACGATCTGCTTCTGCGACTCGGTCTCGACGAAGAGCGTCGCGCGCACGACCTTCTCGGTCACCTCGTCGACCTCGACCGAGATCGCGTGGGGGATCTCGTCGCGGGTGAGCTGCAGGGCCTTCTCGCGGACGAGCTCGGCGATCTGGAGCTCGGGCTCGAGGTCGGTTCGCTGCTCGCGCGGGTAGTACTCGGGGCCCTCGGGGAGGAGCGCGGCCAGCTCTTCGCGGAGGGCGTCGACGCCGTCCCCGGTGATCGCGCTGACCGGGTGGAGGGCGTGGAAGTCGCCGAGGCGGGCGGCGCGGGCCATCTGCTCGGCGATGTGGCCCGGCTTGAGCCGGTCGACCTTGTTGAGCGCAATCACGACGGGTCGCTCGAGCGCGAAGACGCGCTCCGCGATGAAGCGGTCGCCGGCGCCGATGCGCTCGCGGGCGGAGAGGACGAAGAGGATCGCGTCGACGTCGTCGAGGCTCTGGTCGACGGTGCGCTGCATGCGCTCGGTGAGCGGATCACGCGGGCGCTGGAACCCGGGCAGGTCGACCAGGACGAGCTGGCGGTCGTCGCCGTTCGCGATCCCGACGACCCGGCGCCGGGTCGTCTGCGGCTTGTCGGAGACGATGGCGACCTTCCCGCCGCACAGCGCGTTGACGAGGGTCGACTTCCCAACGTTGGGCCGCCCGACGACGGCGGCGAACCCGCTCCTCAAAGGTCCATACCCCCACCCTGGGTGGGGATGAGCACCCGCCGCCCTCTAGGGCGAGCGTATCGCTCATTTGCGCACGTACGGGTGACCGGTTCGTGACGATTGCGCAACTTTTCGTCCCCGGCACGCGCCGCCGCTCTCAGTCCAGCTCCCATGTCTCGGGGAGCAGCTCCGCCGGCGAGTACGTGACGATCTCGCCGTCGCGGTTCCGGAAGGTCACGCGGTCGAGCCGGAACTCGTGCAGCCATTGGCGGCACCCGCCGCACGGCGACGCCGTGATTGCGATCTCGTCCAGGTCGCCGGGCCGGCAACCCGCGACAACCGCGCACGAGATCGCGGTCTTCTCGGCGCAAATGCCCAGCGGGTACGCCGCGTTCTCGACGTTCACGCCTTCGAATACACGTCCATCCCGCGCCCGTACCGCCGCGCCGACGAGATAGTTCGAGTACGGCGCGTACGCCCGCTCCGCCACCGCCACAGCCCGCTGGTAGAGCTCGTCCATCACGAGAAGAGCTGGAAGACGGCCAGCGTCACAAGGGCGCCGAGGAACCCGCCGTAGGTCACTTCGAGCGCCGAGTGAATCCCGGCCTCGACTCTCGTCTGTGCCACGAGCAGCGCCATGATGAACGTCAGCGACGAGATCAGGAAGCGGTGCGAGTTGCCGATCACCAGCGTCGCCGCCATCCAGCCGGCAAACGCAACCGCCGCATGGCCCGACGGCAGGCCGCCTCGGAGCGGCCGGCCGCGCCCGGTATACGCCTTCGCGCCGATCACTGCGATCACCGTCACGACGAGCGCGATCAGCGTCAGCTGGGCAGGCGCGTCGCGAAGGCTCTCGAGCAGCCGCGAGCTCCGGTCGGCGATCTCGCTGGAGAAGACGAGGTAGCCGATCGCGATCGCGTTGATCGTCGCGATCAGGACTGCTCCCGCCGCGATGTCCTTCGCGAGCTTCGCGAGCGGGTCGAACGAGGTCGTCGAGACGTCGATCGCCTGCTCGAGCGCCGAGTTGAGCATCTCCGTGATGAACACGAACGCGATCGCGAGCAGGAGCGCGATCAGCTCGAGCTTCGAGACGCCGATCGCGATCGCGGCGACCAGCACGGCGACGGCTGCGAGGAAGTGGATCCGCATGTTCCGCTGTGTGCGGAGGACGTGGATGATCCCCTCGACGGCGAAGTTGAAGCTCTCGAGGAGCGTGCGTGCCCGGCGGTGAGTCAGTCGTTCCATTGCGCCTCCCGGGCCTCCATTTCTACGCCGTGCTCGTACCCCAGGAGGTGCAGCAGGCCATGCACCAGCGGCCCGCGCCACGCCTCGCCGACGACCTCCGGGCAGAGAACGGCGTCGCCGAGCTGCCGCGGCAGGCCCGGCTCGAGCGCGTCCCGGCCGTCGATCGGGAACGAGAGCACGTCGGTGACCTCGTCCGCGCCGAGGTGCTCGCGCTTCAGTGTCCGCATCTCGTCCGCCCCGACGAAGTGCAGGCCGAGCTCGCCCTCCTCGACGCCCTCCTCCGCGAGCACCCGCTGCGCGAGCGCGACCGCCGCCTCCTCCTCGATCTCGACGCCGCTGCGGTTTGCCACCTCGACCGCGACCATCGCTAACGGCGGCGCTGCGTGCCCGTCTCCTCGGCGTGGAGCTTGTATGCCTCGACGATCCGCTGCACCAGGCGGTGCCGGACCACGTCCTCGTGGCCGAAGCGGATGAACGCGATCCCGTCGATCGAGCCGAGGATGTCCTGGACGTGGATGAGGCCGGACGCCTGCTCGCGCGGCAGGTCGATCTGCGTCACGTCGCCGGTGACGACGACCTTCGAGCCGAACCCCAGCCGCGTCAGGAACATCTGCATCTGCTCGGGGCTCGTGTTCTGGGCCTCGTCGAGGATGATGAACGAATCGTTCAGCGTCCGGCCGCGCATGAACGCGAGCGGCGCCACCTCGATCGTCCCCTTTTCCATGTATGCGGCGAGCCGGTCGGGGTCGAGCATGTCGTAGAGCGCGTCGTAGAGCGGGCGGAGGTATGGGTCGACCTTCGCCAGCATGTCGCCCGGGAGGAAGCCGAGCCGCTCGCCGGCCTCTACCGCCGGGCGCGTGAGAATGATCCGCCCGACCTCGCGGTCGGAGAGCGCCGAGACCGCGAGCGCCATGGCGAGGTACGTCTTGCCGGTGCCCGCAGGGCCGATCGCAAAGGTGACCGTGTGCCGGCGCATCGCATCGACGTAGCGCTTCTGGTTGACCGTCTTCGGCGAGATCCGCTTGCCGCGATGGCGCCAGACGACGTCCTCGAAGACCTCGCGGAGGTCTTCTGCCTGGTCGAGCGCGGCGAGGACGGCGTCGACGGTGCTCGGGTCGATGTCATGCCCGCCCTCGACGAGGTCGCCGAGCTCGTCGATGACAGCGCGAGCTTGGGCGACATCGGGGTCGGAGCCCTCGATGGTGAGCCGGTTGCCGCGCAGGAGGATCGTGCAGCGGAGCCGTTCCCGAAGCGCGTCGAGCACGCCGTCGCCCACGGTTGCGAGCTCGGCCGCGACGTCGTTGGAAACTGACAGAACCTCCTGCACTGGAGCCTCAGTGTAGGGGCTGCGGCGGGCACCGACGCGGTGCGCAGAAGTCACGGATTCGGCACAGTTCCGTGGCAGACACGTGCGCTTTCCCTGAATATGATCGCCTTGGGGAGGAGGCCGGGCGAACCGTATTAAGGGACCGCGTCAGGCGAGCTTCTCGCGCACGAGCTGGCTCACGGCCGAGCCGTCCGCACGCCCCGCGACCTGCGGCATGACGTCCGCCATGACGCGCCCGATGTCACGCATGCTCGTCGCGCCGACCTCGGCGATCGCGTCGTCGACGATCTCCTCGAGGTCCTCCTCCGAGAGCGGCTCCGGCATGAACTCCTGGAGCACGGCGAGCTCTCGCTCCTCCGCCTGCGCCTGCTCCTCGCGGCCGCCGGTGCGGAACGCCTCTGCTGCCTCCGTCCTGCGCTTGCGCTCGCGCTGAAGCACCTGCAGCTCCTCGTCGTCGTGCAAAGGCCGCTGCAGCTCCTTCTCGGCGCCGCGCAACGAGTTCAGGATCAGCCGCAGCGTGTCGCGCCGATCGGCGTCCCGCGCCGCCATTGCCTCCTTCAGCTCCGACTCGATCCGCGCGATCAGGCTCATCCCGCCATCCCCCACACGCGCCCGCCGAGGATGTGCCAGTGGAGATGGAAGACCGTCTGCCCGCCGCCTTCGCCGACGTTGACGATCACCCGGTAGTCGTCGAGACCGGCAATCCTCGCCGTCTCCGCAACGAAGTCGAGCATGCGCTCCGCCTCCTCGGCCGGGAACTCGGAGATCTCGCGAAACGACTCGACGTGCCGCTCCGGGATGACGAGCAGGTGCGTGTCGGCCTTCGGATTGATGTCACGGATGGCGACGAAGCCGTCCGAAGAATTGACGTGGTCGCCCTCCCGGAAGAGCTGGCAGAAGAGGCAGTCGTCAGGCAGCGAGAATCCCCTCCTCCGTGACCGCTCGCCCGCGCACGGAAACGAGCTCGCCAACCTCGCCGCGGAGGAGCCAGGGCGAGTAGTCGTCGCCGTAGCCGCGGCCCGGGCGATCGACGAGGACGACATCCTCGCGTCCGACCTTCGAGCGCCAGCGTTCGAGGCTGGCGAGGCGCGACTGCTCGCGTAGGCGCGCGCCCCGTTGGCGCTTGACGTCGGCGGCCACCGTGTCAGCGGCCGCGGTGGCGGTGCCGGGCCGGGGCGAATACGGAAAGACGTGCACCTTCGTGATGCCGGCCTGCCCGACCACCTCGAGGGTCCGCCGAAACGCGGGCTCGTCCTCGCCCGGGAAGCCGACGATCACGTCGGTCGTGAGGTTGAAGTCGACGAGCGGGGCAACCCGCCGCAGGAAGGTCGCCGAGTCGTAGCGCCGTCCCATTGCACGCAGGATCCGGTCGTCGCCGGACTGCAACGGCACATGGAGGTGGCGGGCGACGTTCGGCGTCTCGCGAAGCGCCGCCACGAGCTCTGCGTTCACGTGGTTGACCTCGATCGACGAAAGGCGCAGCCGCGCCAGGCCCGGAACTTCGCCGGCGGCGCGAACGAGCTCCGGTAGCGCGTAGCGGGCTTCGCGATCCCGGTAGCAGCCGAGGTTGATCCCTGTCAGGACGACTTCGCGATGGCCCTGCGCAACCCGTTTGCGAACCTCGCGGAGAACCGCCCCGGCCGAGCGGCTTCGCGACGGACCGCGGACGAGTGGGATCACACAGAACGCACACGAGAAGCTGCAGCCGTCCTGCACCCGGACGAAGGCACGGACGCGATCGAGCTTCGAGTCGGCCTGGACGCAGCCGATCGGCCCGACGTCCCGGGCGACGAAGTCGGGCGTCTCCTCGCTGCGGCGAGCCACGACCACCACGTTGTCCGGCAGGCCGGCAAACCCGTCGGCGGCGAGGTTGGCGCCGCAGCCCGTCACGTAGACACGCTCGTGCTCGCGGGCCGCGCGCGCGGCGGCGTGACGCGACTTCCGCACCGCCTCGTGGGTCACACAGCAGGTGTTGACGACGGCGATCTCCGTTCCGTGCTCGCGCTCGACGTGACCGTCCGCGAGCAGGCGCTCGCGAATCAGCTGCGCGTCCGCGTACGAGACCTTGCAGCCCAGGAAGCGAACGGAGAAACCCGCCACGGCGCCCGCACTCTACTCCTCGCGCCGAAGGAGGTCTGCCGCCCAGCCGTTCTCACTGAGACGGCTCACCTGCCTGTAGCCCGCGGCCAGCGGCTGCTCCGACTCCAGGTATCCCGAGACGATCAGATCGCGTGCACGCAGGTGGGGCGCGAGCTTCGCGGCGAATTCCCAGGAGACGTTCGCAACCACTGCGTCGGCCCCGGGCAAACCGCCCTCGAGCGCGTCGCCGCGGCGCAGTTCCACCGAAACGCGGTTCACGCTCGCGTTGCGGCGTGCGGCCGCGAGCGCGACCGGGTCGTCGTCGATGGCGGTAACCGGCGAAAAGCCCAGCGTGGCCGCGGCGATTGCGAGCACACCCGAGCCGCAGCCGACGTCGAGCAAACTGCCCCTTTCCACGTCGAGCAGAAGCTGCAGGGTGAGGCGCGTCGTCGGGTGGCCGCCGGTGCCGAAAGCGCGGCCGGGATCGATCACGACCGCGGTCGAATCGCTCGGCGGCTGATCCCACGGTGGACCGACCCAGAGCGGGCCGACACGGACCGGCCGGTGGAACGCGCGCCAGCGGTTTTCCCAGTCCCGCGGAACCGCCTCCGACGAGACCGTGCCAAACGCGGCCCAGAGGCGCTCCTCGCCGCCCGCGTCCGTGTAGGCAGCGAGCTCGACGCCGTCGTGCGCGTCACGCTCTTCGAAACCTTCCGGGAAGAGCTCGAGCATCAGCGCCCGGGCAGCCTCGGCCCGCTCCTCTGGAACAACGGCAGCGACGCGTCGGAGCGGCTTCAGCGGAACGCGCTCTTCAGCTTCTCGAAGAACCCCTCGCCGCGCCGGTAGGTGTCGGCGTCCACGCTGCGCTCGAATTCCTCTAGCAGCGCGCGCTGCTGATCGTTCAACCGGTGCGGGACCTGAACGTTGACGAGCACGCGCTGGTCGCCCCGGCCGAATCCCTGCAGGACCGGCATCCCGCGGCCGCGCAGGACGCGGATCTCGCCCGCCTGCGTGCCGGGCTCGAACTCGAGCTCGATGTCCCCGTCGAGCGTCGGTACCCGAGTCGTTGTTCCCAGCGCCGCGTCCGTCATCGTCAGGTCGACGGTCGTGAAGATGTCGTTGCCCTCCCGCACGAAGCGCTCGTCGGGGCGGATTCGCACCTGGACGTAGAGATCGCCTGCACGAGCGCCGAGCGTGCCGGCGTGGCCCTCGCCGGTCAGGCGGATCTGCTGGCCGTCGTGGATCCCGGGCGGAATCTCGACCTCCAGTGTCCGCTCCTCGACGATCCGCCCCGTTCCTTCGCACTCGTGGCACGGATGCTCGACGATCTGCCCCGCTCCGCCGCATTGGGAGCAGGTCTGGCTGCGGATGAACTCGCCGAACACCGTGCGCGAGACGTGGTCGAGCCGGCCGGCGCCGCCACACGCCGGGCAGGTCGTCGGCTCGGTGCCGGGCTCAGCGCCGCTGCCGCTGCAGACGGTGCAGGGGACCGTGACCGGAAACGGCACGTCCCGCGTTGCCCCGTTCGCTGCATCGACGAGGTCGATCTCGATCCGGGCGGCGACATCCCCACCACGGGAGCGTCGCGGCCGCGACGACGCGCCGAACAGGTCGTCGCCGAAGAACGCTGCGAACAGATCCGAGAGGCTGCCGAGGTCGAAGCTGGTGGGCGAGAAGCCGCCGCCGCGCAGGCCGGCATGTCCGAAGCGGTCGTACAGCTCGCGGGTCTCGCGCTTGGCCAGGACCTCGTACGCCTCGACGACCTCGCGGAAGCGCTCCTCCGCGTCGGGGGCGTCGGAGACGTCCGGATGAAGCGTGCGCGCGAGCCCGCGGAACGCCTTCTTGATCTCCGCTTCGTCCGCGCTGCGCTGGACTCCGAGTACTTCGTAGTAGTCGCGCTGCGTCGTCGCCATCGCTTCCAAGCGTAGCCTTGACGCTAGTTGTCCTCGTAAATCTCCTCGAGGAAACGCGAGAGCTCGTGGGCTGCCGAACGCACAGAGCGCAGCGCTTTGTCGTAGTCCATCCGCACCGGGCCCAGGAGCGACACCGCTCCGAGCGTCCGGTTGTCGAGGCCGTACGACGCGCCGACGAGCGAGAGCTCGCGCATCGCCGGATGCTCGAGCTCCGGGCCAACCCGCACGAACGGGCGCCGCGGGTCGAGCGCCTGGCTCACGACCTCGAGCAGCGCCGCGCGCTTCTCGAGGACTTCCAGCAGCCGCTGGTAGGCGTCGAGCTCCTCGGTGCGGAGATCCTCCAACAGCCCAGCGGTGCCCCCGACGTAGAGGCCCTGCCCCTCGGCGGCGAGCGCCTCCCGGAAGAGGGCTTCGATCGGCTGCAGGAACGACCGCTCCACCGCGCCGAGGCTTGGGTCGTCGATCCGGCGGCGAAGGAGGTGGCTGCCGAGCTCGAGGCCCGCGACTCGCTCGTTCAGGTACTCCGCCGCCCAGTTGGCGAGGCCAGGATCGACCGGCTCGCTGAAGCGGTAGACGCGCTTGGTGACGCCGCCGGTCGAAGTGATCACGACCACCATCGCCAGCTGCGGCTGCAGCAGCAGCACCTCGACGTGGCGGACCGTCGCGGTGCCGAGCGGCGGCGCCGACACCAGCGCGAGGAGCCTCGTCAGCTCCGAGAGCGCCTCGGTGGTCGCCTGCAGCGCCGTGTCGACTTCCGTCCTCGCCGAGCTCAGGTCCAGCGGGAAGCCCTCCGGCTGGGGCTCCAGCCGCTCGAGCAGGCGGTCGGCGTAATAGCGGTAGCCGCGCTCGGTCGGGACCCGCCCCGCCGAGGTATGCGGATGCGTCAGCAGGCCGCGCGCCTCCAGTTCCGCGAGCTCGCTCCGCACCGTCGACGACGACACGTGGAGCTCCGTCAGCTCGATGAGCGTGCGTGAGCCCACCGGCTCGCCGGTCGAGACGTAGCCCTCGACGACGCCGCGCAGGATCCGCCGCTGGCGGTCGGTGAGGTCGCTTTCGGTTGCCTGGTTCATCGCCTTTGCAGGGATTTTAGGCGAGGAGAGCCGCCGTGACGCCGCCGCCGAGGAACCGGCCACGAGGGGTCAGCTCGAGTGCGTCCGCTCCGCCGCTGCCGCGCGAGACGAGCCCGAGGCGCTCCAGCCGGTCAACCGCGCCCCAATCGACCGCGCGCTCGAGCCCCGCCAGCTCGAGCGGCTCGTCCAGCCGCAGGCCGAGCAGCACGCGCTCACTTCGACGCACGTCCGGCGAGAGGTCCTCCACCTCCCGC
This sequence comes from Gaiellaceae bacterium, assembly GCA_036522595.1. Classification (GTDB taxonomy): domain Bacteria; phylum Actinomycetota; class Thermoleophilia; order Gaiellales; family Gaiellaceae; genus AC-32. The sequence continues at coordinate 2,134 of DATDFL010000016.1, read as the reverse complement.
GGCGGGACCTGACCAGCCGCGAGGGCAGCGAGGTACGCGCCGAGACGGGGCGTCGTCCGCCAACGCAGTCCATCGATTGTCGAAACCGCGCCGATGCCGAGGCCGAGGTAGTCGCGACCACGCCAGTACGCCAGGTTGTGCCGCGAGCGCAGGTCACGCCCGTCCGAGAGCCCGGCAGGCCGGCAGAAGTTCGCCGTCTCGTACCAGCGATAGCCGGCCGCCGTCAGGCGCGCGACGACGCGCTCGAAGTACGACTCCATGGCCTCTGCTTGACGCGCGAGCTCCGCGCCGTGCGCATGGGTGAACCGCGTCCCGGGCTTCGCCTCCAGCTCGTAGCAGGAGAGGTGCACGGGCTCCAGCGCCAGCGCTTCGCTCAGGTCGGCGTCGAGATCGGGGGCGCCCTGGCCGGGGATCCCGTAGATGAGATCAAGCGAGATGTTGTCAAGATTGGCATCACGGAGAGCGTAGACGGCGCGTCGGACGTCGTCGGGGCCGGCGCGCCGGTCGAGCGCCTCGAGCAATCGCGGTTGAAAGCTCTGCGCACCCAACGAGACCCGGTTTACACCGCTCTGTGCCAGGAGCCGTGCGAGCTCGGGCGTCACGGTCTCCGGGTTTGCCTCGACCGTCACCTCGAGCGCGGGCGGCAGGGCCTGCAGCAGGCGCGCGAGCTCTTCCAACTCGGTGAACGTCGGCGTACCGCCGCCGAGGAAGACGCTTTCGAGCTCCGGCGCCAGGACCCCGCGCGCAAGCTCGAGCTCCACGAGCAGCGCGTCGACGTAGCCCCGGTGCTGGCCGCGTCGACCGACAACCGTGACGAAGTCGCAGTAGCCGCAACGCGACGCGCAGAACGGCAGGTGCACGTACAGGTGCCGGGCGCCGCTCATTTCTTGCTCCCGTCCAGGTTGAGCACGGCGAGGAATGCCTCCTGGGGCACTTCGACCGACCCCACTTGCTTCATCCGCCGCTTGCCGGCCTTCTGCCTCTCGAGGAGCTTTCGCTTCCGCGTGATGTCGCCGCCGTAGCACTTGGCGAGAACGTCCTTGCGCTTGGCCTTGATCGTCTCGCGGGCGATCACGCGCGAGCCGATCGCCGCCTGCACCGGCACGTCGAAGAACTGGCGCGGGATCTCCTCCCGGAGCCGGTCGACCAGCGCCCGCCCACGCGCGTAGGCCGCGTCCCGGTGGACGATCAGCGAGAGCGCATCGACCGGCTCGCCCGCAATCAGCACGTCCACCCGCGCGAGGTCGCCCTCGCGGAAGCCGGTCACGTCGTAGTCGAAGCTCGCGTAGCCACGCGTCCGCGACTTCAGCTGGTCGTAGTAGTCGAGGACGATCTCGGCGAGCGGCAGCTCGTAGAGGAGCAGCACGCGCTCCTCGGACAGGTACTCCATGTGGTCGAAGCGCCCGCGCCGCTCGGTGTTGAGCTCCATCACCGGGCCGACGTAGTCCTTCGGGACGATGATCGACGCCTTGATGTAGGGCTCGTCGACGCGCTCGATCTCGCGCGGCATCTCGGCGGGGTTGTGCACCTCGATCTCCTCGCCCACCTGCGTGAGGACGCGGTAGGCGACGTTCGGCGCCGTCACGAGCAGGTCGAGGTCGAACTCGCGCTCGAGCCGCTCGCGGACGATCTCCATGTGCAGCAGGCCGAGGAAGCCGCAGCGGAAGCCGAAGCCGAGCGCCTGCGATGTTTCGGGCTCGTAGAAGAGCGCGCCGTCGTTGAGCTTCAGCTTCTCGAGCGCGTCGCGCAGGTCGGGGTAGTCGTCGGAGTCCGTCGGGAAAAGCCCCGCGAACACCATCGGCTTGACGTCCTTGTAGCCAGGAACCGGCTCCTCCGCCGGTTGGCGTTCGTTCGTGAGCGTGTCGCCGACGCGGAGCCGGCTCACGTCCTTCAGCCCGGTGATGACATAGCCGACCTCGCCGGCGCCGAGCGACTCGCCGGCCTGCATCGTCGGCGAGAAGAAGCCGACCTCCTCGGCCTCGAAGCGCGTCCCCTGCGCCATCGCGCGCAGCGGCTCGTGGCCCCGGAACGTGCCGTCGACGACCCGCACGAATGCGACGACGCCCCGGTACTGGTCGTACGACGAATCGAAGATCAGCGCGCGCGGAGCAGCTTCCGGGTCGCCGCTCGGCGC
>DATDFL010000015.1:0-14236 GCA_036522595.1 Gaiellaceae bacterium | reverse complement strand
TCCGCGACGTCGACGCCGAGCCCGGCTTTCAGCTCGTCCCGAAGCGGTGACCTCTGAGCTGGTCTACGGCCGCCGGCCGGTGCGCGAGCTGCTGCGCGGGCCGCGGGAGGTGCTGGAGCTCTGGGCGACGGAACGCGCTCTGCGCGCCGAGGCTTGGCTCGGGGAGGCGCCGGTACGCGTGCAGCGCAAGCCGGAGCGGGATTTGACGGTGGAGGCGAGCACGGCCGACCATCAGGGCGTCCTCGCACGGGCGGAGCCGTACCGCTACGCAGATGCGTACGAGCTGGCCAGCGGGCCGGCGCCGCTGCTGGCCGTCCTGGACTCCGTCACCGATCCGAGGAACCTCGGCGCGGTGATCCGCAGCGCGGAGGGGGCCGGCGCGTCGGGAGTTGTGCTGCCGGCGCACAACGCGGCGCGCGTGACGCCTGCGGTCTGCCGTGCGTCGGCCGGCGCCGTCGAGCACCTGCCGGTGGCGGTGGTCAAGAATCTGTCGCGCTACCTCGGAGAGGTGAAGAGCCAGCACCTCTGGCTCTGGGCGGCTGACGGCTCGGCGGAAAAGTCGATGTGGCAGGCGGATCTGTCGGGCGGGGTGGCGCTCGTCTTCGGGGCGGAGGGCAAGGGCTTGCGGCCCTTGGTGCGCCGCGCCTGCGACGACTCCGTCGCGATTCCGCTCGCAGGGCGCGTCGAGTCCTTGAACGTCAGCGTCGCCGCAGCGCTGCTGCTCTACGAAGCGAGGCGGCAGCGCGGTGGCTGAGGCGTCGCTTGCGATGCCGACCAAAGAGGCCGTAGCGGCTTTGCCGGTGCGGCCGTTTAGCACACCGTCTAGGTGGCGGAGCCTTCGGAGGCCCCCAGTGCCCCATGTCCTCTGAGCCGACGCTGTACCTGTTCGACGGCTACAACCTGCTGCACGCGGGGCCGTTCGACGACCCGCGTGAGCTCGTCGACCGGCTGGCGAGCTTCGTGGCTGTACACGGGGCGCGCGGCGTCGTGGTCTTCGACGGGTTCGGCGAGGAGCAGACGCACGGGCCGCTCGAAGTGCGTTACGCGGAGCACGCGGACGCGCTGCTCGAACGGCTCGCCGCCGAGCACCGCCAGAGCGAGAGCGTGTGCCTGGTCTCGTCCGACTCGGCAGTGCGCGGGACCTCCGGGCAGGAGGTGCAGAAGCGCAGCTCGAAGAACTTCTTCGCCGACCTCGACGACCCGGCACATGGCGAGGTGAGCCGCTACCGAGTCGGCGATCGCGTGGACGACGAAACGCGAAAGCGCCTTGAAAGATTGCGCAGAGGCCAAGGGTCCGGTTAAGACAAACTAATCGCAAGGTCTTGAAATCTTGTTGGGACCTTGCTAACTTGATCCTCAACCTAAGGGTGAGGCTTGGTGAGCTCGCCTGCCGTCAGCGAGGGGGAGGCCATGCCCGCTCGATCCGTTGTCGCCACCGTCCAAAGCCCGCAGAAGCAGCAGCGGGAGCTCGAGGATCTCCAGCTGGTCATGCGCGCCCGCAACGGGGACGGGAACGCCCTCGACGCGCTGATCCGCCGCTACCACGGCTTCGTCCGTCTCAAGGCGAGCTCGTACTTCCTCGCCGGCGGCGATTCCGAGGACCTGATTCAGGAGGGCCTGATCGGCCTCTACAAGGCTGTGCGGGACTTCAGTCCCGAGAAGTCGTCGTTCCGCAGCTTCGCGGAGCTCTGCGTGACGCGGCAGATCATCACGGCGATCAAGACCGCGACGCGCTTCAAGCACGCCCCGCTCAACACGTACGTCTCGTTCAGCCACACGCCTGCCGGGCAGGAGTCGGAAGCGGATTGCACTCTGGGCGACGCGTTGCCCGGGCCGTCGGTCGACGACCCCTCGGTGTGCGTGATCTCGACCGAGGAGCTGCAGTCGCTCGTCTTCACGCTCGGGACGGGGCTCTCGAAGCTCGAGGCCGACGCGCTGAAGCTCTACCTCGAGGGCGAGTCGTACGAGACGATGGCGGAGCGGCTCGGCTGCGACACGAAGACGATCGACAACGCCTTGCAGCGCGTGAAGCGCAAGGTGCTCGCGCACCAGCAGTCGCGCCAAGTGCTCTCGTAGGCGTCAATTTCACAGAATCGGCACGGAGGCGTCACACACGCGTGCGCTTTCGGCCGTTACCGTCCCAAACCCCCACCCTCCCTGGGGCGCGCGCGGGCGCGGGCGCGCGTGAACCTGGACAAGGCGACTTGCGCCGGGCGATATCTTTTTGATATCTAGATATCGGCGATGGCGCGACCCAGGCGACAGACCGACGAGACGGCGCTCTTCGTCCGTATCCCGTCCACCGAGGCGGACAAGCTGCATCGCGCCGCAAACGCGCTCGGCGCCCCGAAGCGCGAGCTGATCACGCGGCTCGTCGCGCGGTACGTCGACCCCGAGAACCCGGCAACGCTGAGCCGGCTCGGAGGCGGCGAGCCCGAGATGAGCGTCGGCCGCGCCTGGTTCCGGCCCGCCGAGGAGCTCGAGATCCTGACCCCCGCACAGCTGGCCGGGCTCCTCCAGGTCGAAGAGGAAACGGTCATCGCGCTGGCCGAACGGAAGGAGATCCCGGCGCGCAAGGTCGGAGAGGAGTGGCGATTCTCACGCGAGGCGGTCCTCGCGTGGCTCGCCGAGGACGAATGAGGATCGGGCGCATCGAGGCGGCGTGGGACGCCGAAGCGCTGCGGCCCGCGGTCGGCTGGAAGGTCTGGCACGTGGACGACGAGGCCCGCCTGCGAAGCGTGCTCTACCGCGACCCGTGGCCGGTCGACGAGCCCGTGCGAGCGATCTGCCGCCGCATGCTGAACCTGCCCCACGAGGCGCCTGCGCGCGGCTGCGAATGCGGAATCCACGCGGGCCGCGAGCTCGGCGCGTGGGATCACTACCTCCACGTCGAGCCCGAGTCGCGCGTCTTCGGTCGCGTCCTTCTCTGGGGCTCGACCCTCGAGGGCGCCCACGGCTGGCGCGCGGCCGAGGCGCGGCCGGTCGAGATCTTCGTCCCGCCCGCAGTGCCCGACCAACACGAAGTCGCGGAAGGCCTCCTCGCCTACGGCGTGCCGGTCCACGTCCTCGTGCCGCTCCGGGAGGAGGTGCTCGTCACATGACGCCGCTGATCCCGATGGTGATCGAGCAGACCTCGCGCGGCGAGCGCTCGTTCGACATCTACTCGCGCCTGCTCAACGACCGGATCGTGATGGTCGGCAGCGCCATCGACGACCAGGTCGCGAACGTCGTGGTCGCGCAGCTTCTCCACCTCGAGTCCGAGGACCCGGAGAAGGACATCTCGCTCTACGTCAACTCACCCGGCGGCGACGTCTACGCGGGCCTCGCGATCTACGACACGCTCACGTTCGTGAAACCGGACGTCCGCACGATCTGCGTCGGCACCGCGATGTCGATGGGAGCAGTGCTCCTCGCAGCCGGCACGAAGGGCAAGCGCAGCGCACTCCCCAACGCGAAGATCCTGATCCACCAGGCGTGGTCTCCCGGTTTCGGGGGCCAGGCCTCCGACGTCGAGATTCGCGCCCGCGAGATCATCGACCTCAAGAGCCGCCTCGAGCAGATCCTCGCCGACCACACCGGGCAGCCGGTCGACCGGATCAAGGAAGACACCGACCGCGACCGCTTCATGAGCGCGCGGGAAGCCGTCGACTACGGCCTGATCGACGAAGTCATCGAGCACCGCTAACTTGGCCCAGCGCTACGCTGGGCCGGCCGCCGGAGTAGCTCAGCGGTCAGAGCGCCTGCCTTGTAAGCAGGGGGCCGTGGGTTCGAATCCCACCTCCGGCTTGAATCCGGTTCCCCTCCCTCCGCGTACAGACCCAAGGACCAACTCTAAGGAGGGAGAGTGGGAGAGCTTCTTTCAGCACAGCGCAACCGTGCGCTGCTCATGCTGGCCTTCGTCGTCGGGATCGCGATCGTCGCGGTCTCGCCACTGCGGGCCGCGGAGCGCAGCTCGTTCACCGTCGTGCCGCTGGTCTCGGATCAGCCCGGCGTGGCGCCGAACACCGACCCGAACCTGGTCAACGCGTGGGGCCTGACCTCTGGCCCGACGACGCCGTGGTGGGTCGCCGACAACGGCACAGACAAATCGACGTTGTACAACGGCGGCGGGGTGCCGCAGGCGCTCGTGGTGAGCGTTCCCAACGCACCGACCGGCACCGTCTTCAACTCGACCACCGGCTTCGCCCTGCCGAGCGGCGGACTGGCGCGGTTCCTGTTCGATACCGAGGAAGGCAAGGTGCTCGGCTGGAACCCGGCCCAGGGCACGAACGCCGTTGTGGCTGCGGATCTCAACGACGATGCGAGCTACAAGGGACTCGCAATCGCGACCACGGCCGCGGGCCCGCGCCTCTACGCGGCGGACTTCCACAACGCGAAAGTGGACGTCTTCGACGGGAGCTTCAACCCGGTGCTCGGCGGGTTCGTCGACCCGTCTCTGCCGAGCGGCTACGCGCCCTTCGGCATTCAGACGATCGGCAACCGCGTATTCGTGACCTATGCGCAGCAAGACGCTGAGGCAGGAGACGAGATCGCGGGCCAGGGCAAGGGCTTCGTCGACGCGTACGACACCGCCGGGAATCTCCTCGGTCGCGTCGCCCAGCACGGCCAGCTGAACGCTCCGTGGGGCCTTGCAATCGCACCGGCCTCGTTCGGGCGTTTCGCGGGCGACCTGCTCGTCGGCAACTTCGGCGACGGGCAGATCAACGCCTACGAAGAGCTTGGCAACGGCCATTTCGCCCATCGCGGCGAGCTTCGCGACGCGAGCGGCAACTCGCTCTCGATCGACGGCCTGTGGGCCCTCGAGGTCGCGCAGGGCGGGAACAACGGCACGGCGGGGACGCTGTACTTCACCGCCGGCCCCGACGACGAGATGCACGGCCTCTTCGGCAGGATCGACCCGAACTAGAGCTAGCGCCTATGTCACCGGGCGAGCTCCCGGATCAGGTCTGCGGCTTTGACCGTTCCGGGACTCGCCCGTAGGCGCGTCGAGGCGTCGCTCAGCTGCGGGGCCGTCTCCACCGAAAGCAGCCGGTCGATCGCCTCGTGCAGCTGCTCGTCCTCGAACTCGTAGGTCGGTAGCCGCACGCCGAAACCGCACTCGGCGACGCGCTGTGCGTTGTCGTACTGGTCCCAGAAGAGCGGCAGGACGATCATCGGCTTGCCGAAGTGGATCGACTCGGTGACGGTGTTGTTGCCGCCGTGCGTGATGACGAGGTCGACCTCGGGCAGGATCGCGGGCTGTGGCAGGAACTCGGCTCCCGTCATGTTGGGGGCGAGCTCGATCAGCGCGTGCTGCGGGCCTTTGCTGACGACGTAGCGGTGCGGCGTGTCCGCCAGCACCGAAACCAGGCGGTTCATCAACTCGACGTCGGCGGACCCCAGGCTGCCGAGGCTCACGTAGACGAGCCCTCCTTCCCCGGGAGGCGTCTCGAACGCGCCGCCGATGTCGCGGACACAGGAGTCGAGCCGCTGCCACCGCGCTCCGAGCGGTTGCGACCGCGCGTAGTCGGCTTCCCGGGGATAGAGGTAGAGGTCGAGAAACTCCGACTCGTGGATGAACTCGAGCTCGGGCAGCGGCGGCGCGCCGCGCTCTTCGCAGAAGGCCGAGAACTCGCGCTGGAGCGGCTCGTGCAGATCGCGGTAGCGGGTGCGGAACTCCTCCCAGCCGGCCGAGTCTCCGGTCGGGTAGCCCGAGAAGGGCGGCGGCAGCGCGGGGTCCTTCACCTCGAGCGGGTTGCACGAGACGATCCGTACCCACGGCCGGCCCGAGGCGAGCACCGCCGGGAAGCCGACGACGTTGTCCTGGACGATCACGTCCGGCTCGAGCTCGCCGAAGATCTCGCGCAGCCTGTCGTCGACGTAGCGCGCGCCGTCGACGAGCTCCTGCCAGACCGGCAGGATGAACGTCTCCAGCTGGTCGATCGTCGGCTTGCGGAACTCGGGCGCCGTGTCGCGGACGAAGTCCTTCCAGAACTGGCCGGGCGCCTCCTCGACTTCCGGCGGCGGCTTGAGGCGCATCAGCGCCTCCTCGAAGCCGTGTACCTCGAGCGTCCCGGCGAACGACTCCTCGACCACGAAGACGACCCGGTCGCCTCGCTCCAGCAGGACCCGTCCGATGCCCACGCAGTTGTTCGTCGGGCCGAACGCGCCCTCGGGGAAGAAAACGACGGTGCTCACGCGCCGAGCGCTTGCTCGAGGTCGGCCCAGAGCTCGTCCGGGTCTTCGAGGCCGACGCTGAGGCGGAGCAAGCCTTCCGGGACGCGCGCGCCCTCCCAGCGGCGGCGGCTCTCGAGCAGCGACTCGGTGCCGCCGAGGCTCGTCGCGTTCGTAATCACGCGCAGTGACGTCTCGACCTTGCGCGGGTCGGGCACGTCGAAGGAGAGCAGGCCGCCGAAGCCGGGGTAGCGGACGGTCTCGACCGCGGGATGAGCGCGGAGCTTCTCGGCGATCGCCTGCGCGCTCGCGGTGATCCGCTCCATCCGAACAGGCAGCGTCTGCAGGCTCCGGAGCAGAAGCCAGCACGGGTCCGGCGCCGCGACGATCCCCGTCCGGCTGCGGAAGGCGCGCAGGCGCTCCGCGTCGTCGGGCGAGCGGCAGACCACCGCGCCGAGGAGAACGTCCGAATGTCCCCCGAGGTACTTGGTCGCGCTGTGCACGACGAAGTCCGCGCCGTGCTCGAGGGGGCGCAGATAGACGGGCGTCGCCGCGGTCGAGTCGACCACGACGCGCGCGGGCGAGGCCGCGGCGGCCTCGAAGTCGGGCATCGTCAAGAACGGGTTCGACGGTGCCTCGAGCCACACGAGGTCGACGCCGTCCGGTGATGGGCCCGTCTGATCGAACTCGACGCTGCGCACGCCCCAGCGCTCGAGCGCCTGGAAGAGAAGCGAGGTCCCGTAGTAGCCACCCTCGGCGAGCGCGATCGTCTGGCCCGGCTCCAAGAGCCCGAGCACCAGTGCCGTGATCGCCCCCGAGCCGGAGGGGAAGAGCAGCGCCTCGCCGCCTTCGAGCTCGCCGAGCGCGCTTTCCGCTGCGACCCCCGTGGGATGCGCGTAGCGCTGGTAGTAGAAGGCGCCTGGCTCGCCGCCTACGAACGGCCAGATAGTCGAGCGGTCGAGCGGCTCCACGGCGTGGACTCTAGTTCCGACTTGACGGCCGTCCGCGCCCGTGCGTAATGTCCAGCAATTCAGTGGAGAAACTTGAAAAATAAGGAGTGCGAATGAGGGTTATTTGGATCGCTTTGCTTGGGGTCGCACTGCTGGCCGGCTCGGCCGCCGGCGCGTCGAAGGGCACGACCATCAACCTCGTCGCGTACTCGACTCCGAAGGACGCCTACGGCAAGATCGTCTCGGCCTTTCAGGGCACCTCAGCGGGGAACGGCGTCGGCTTCAACCAGTCGTACGGCGCCTCAGGCGACCAGGCGCGCGCGGTCGCAGCGGGGCTCGCCGCGGACGTCGTCAACCTCTCGCTGGACCCGGACGTCGACTACCTGGTGCGCAAAGGCCTGATCCCGAAGAACTGGAAGGCGAACGCGCACAAAGGGATCGTCAGCGACTCGATCGTCGTCTTCGTCGTCCGCGACGGGAACCCGAAGCACATCAAGGGCTGGGGCGATCTGATCAAGCCGGGCGTCAAGGTGATCACGCCGAACCCCTTCACCTCCGGCGGGGCTCGCTGGAACGTGATGGCCGCATACGGCGCCCTTCGGCGCCAGGGCAAGAGCGACGAGCAGGCGATCCAGTACCTCTACAAGCTCTTCCGCCACGTGCCCGTCCAGCCAGCGAGCGCGCGTGAGGCGCTTCAGGTCTTCTCGCAGGGGCAGGGCGACGCGCTGCTCACGTACGAGAACGACGCGATCTTCGCCGAGAAGAAGGGCATTCACACGCAGTACCAGATCCCCAAGGCGACCCTCCTCATCGAGACGCCGGCGGCGCTGACGAAGACCGGTCTCCGGAAGCCGGCGGCGAGGGCGTTCTACAAGTACCTCTGGTCGGCCGCGGCCCAGAAGGCATTCGCCGATCAGGGCTACCGGCCCGTGAGCAAGGGCGTGGCCAGGAACTACCACTTCGTGCAGCCGCCGGGCCTTTTCACCATCAGCTCGAAGAAGTGGGGGCTGAGCGGCTGGACGAAGGTGAACCGCCGCTTCTTCAATCCCAACACCGGCGTCGTGGCCAAGATCGAGAGGTCCCTTGGCCATTGATGTAGCCGTACCCAGCCATCTACATCGGGGTACACGGCCATCGGCGGCGCCGCTCGTGCGGGGCGTCGCCACCGGCTATCTGAGCCTCGTCGTCCTCCTACCGCTCGCGGCCCTCGTCTGGAGCTCGCGAGCGGGAGGGCTCGGCGCCTTCTGGGACCAGGCAACCCGGCCCGAAGCGACCGCGGCGCTGAAGCTCACGCTCGGAGTCGCGGCCGTCTGCGCGCTGGTGAACGCCGTCGCAGGGACTGCCATCGCGTGGACGCTCGTCCGCGACCGGTTCCCCGGCAAGGGTGTCGTGGACGCGCTGATCGACTTGCCGTTCGCGCTGCCGACCATCGTCGCCGGCCTGACGCTGCTCGCGCTCTACGGGCCCAACGGCCCGTTCGGCGTCAACATCGCGTTCACCCGCACGGCGTTGCTGCTCGCGCTGCTGTTCGTGACGCTGCCGTTCGTCGTGCGCGCGGTGCAGCCGGTGCTGTTCGAGCTCGACACCGACATGGAGGAGGCGGCTGCATCGCTCGGCGCGCGCCCTTTGGCGATCTTCCGGCGGATCGTCTTCCCGAACCTGCTGCCCGCGATCCTCTCCGGAGTCGCGCTGGCCTTCGCGCGAGCGGTCGGCGAGTTCGGCGCGGTCGTCCTGATCTCCGGGAACATCCCGTTCAAGTCGGAGGTCGCGTCCGTCTACATCTTCGGCCAGCTGCAGTCGGGCAACGAGAGCGGCGCGGCGGCGGTCTCCGTGCTGCTGCTCACGATCTCGCTCGCAGTGCTTCTCGCCATCGGGGCTTTCCGCCGCTGGAGGACGCGCCACGATGGCTAGGTACGCCCTCCGCCTCGGCACGCTGGCGTATCTCGTGCTGCTGCTGCTCGTCCCCGTGGGGCTCGTCTTCTACCGCGCCTTCGAGCCTGGCTTCGGCCACGCCTGGGACGCGGTCTCGTCGCACCAGGCCGTCCACGCCCTGGAGCTGACGCTGCTGATCGCCGCGATCGCCGTGCCCGCGAACACGATCTTCGGGATCGTCCTGGCTCTCGCGCTCGTGCGCACGCGCTTCCCCGGGCGCGGGCTCGTGAACGCGATCGTCGATCTACCGCTCGCGTTGTCGCCGGTCGTCGTCGGCCTCGCGCTGTTCCTGCTCTACGGCCGAGGCGGATGGCTCGGCGGGCTCGCGGAGCACGGCATCAAGATCCTCTTCGCGGTCCCGGGGATGGTGCTCGCGACGATGTTCGTATCGCTGCCCTTCGTCGTCCGCGAGGTCGTCCCGGTGCTGCGAGAGATCGGCACCGACCAGGAGCAGGCCGCGGAAACGCTGGGTGCCTCACCGCTCCAGGCGTTTCGCCGGATCACGTTTCCGGCGATCCGCTGGGCGGTGGCGTACGGCGTCGTCTTGACGACCGCCCGCGCGATCGGCGAGTTCGGTGCTGTCAGCGTGGTCTCCGGCCGGATCGAGGGCAAGAGCGAAACGCTGCCGCTCTACGTGCAGGCCCGGTTCGAGGGCTTCGACACACCCGGCGCGTACGCCGCCTCGGTCGTGCTCGCGCTGATCGCGATCGCGACCGTCGTCGGCCTGCGCGCCTTCCACCCGAGAGAGGAGACCACGTGAGCGGCATCGTCGTCGTCGACGTGACCAAGCACTTCAACGGCTTCCGAGCCCTCAACGACGTCTCTGTCGCAATCCCCGAGGGCTCGCTCACCGCGCTGCTCGGCCCCAGCGGCAGCGGCAAGTCGACGCTGCTTCGCGTGATCGCCGGGCTCGAGCGGCCCGAGACGGGCCAGGTGCTGCTCGGCGGCGAGGACGTGACGAGCAAGCCGGCCCGAGCCCGAGGCGTCGGGATGGTCTTCCAGCACTACGCCGCCTTCAAGCACATGACCGTTTGGGACAACGTCGCCTTCGGCCTCACGATCCGCAAGCGGCCGCGCACGGAGGTCAAGCAGCGCGTGCACGAGCTGCTCGAGCTCGTCCAGCTCGAGGGCCTCGCCAAGCGCTACCCCGCACAGCTCTCGGGCGGTCAGCGGCAGCGCATGGCCCTGGCCCGGGCGCTCGCGGTGGAGCCGCAGGTGTTGCTGCTCGACGAGCCCTTCGGCGCCCTCGACGCGCGAGTCCGCAAAGAGCTTCGCGCCTGGCTGCGGCGCCTGCACGACGAGGTGCACGTGACCACGATCATCGTCACGCACGACCAGGAGGAGGCGATGGAGGTCGCCGGCCAGATCGTCCTGCTGAACGAGGGCCGCGTCGAGCAGGTCGGCTCGCCGCGCGAGCTGTACGAGTCTCCGGCGAACGAGTTCGTGATGAGCTTCGTCGGTCCGGTCAACCGCCTCGGCGAGACGTTCGTCCGCCCCCACGATCTCGGCGTGTCGCTCGAGCCCGACGTGGGCTCGGCGGAGGCGATGGTCGAGCGGGTCGTCCACCTCGGGTTCGAGGTGCGCGTGGAGCTCGTCCGGGACGACGGACAGCACCTGCTCGTCCAGCTGACGAAGGAAGAAGCCGAGCAGCTCGAGCTCGAGCGCGGTCACATCGTCTACGTGCGCCCGAGCCGCGAGACCGTCTTTACCCCGTAACCTCTCCGCATGAGAGTCGTCGCCGCGATCGTGGGCGTGATTTTGATCGCGCTGATGCTCTCCGAGTTCTTCGTGACGTTCATGCTCCCGAGACGTGTCCGGCGCGACCCGCGGATTGCCCGTGGCTTTCTCCGCGCGCTCTGGCTCCCGTGGCGCGCGTTCGCGCGGCGGCTTTCGCCCTCGAGTGCCGACACCGTCCTCGGATTCTTCGGGCCGCTCGCGCTCATGACCCAGCTTCTCGTCTGGACGATCGGGCTGATCATCGGGTTCGCCCTTCTGGAGTGGGCGGCGGTCGGGCGAGGCTTCGGCCACGGCCTGCTTTTCAGCTCCGGCCTGTTCCTGAGCGCCGAGGGGGCGTCGGGCTCGACAGCCGTCCACGTGATCGCCCTCTTCGAGGCCGCGATCGCGATCGGCGTCCTCTTCATCGTGATCGGCTACCTGCCCGCCGTGTACGGCTCCTTCTCGCGACGGGAGATCGCCGTCTCGCAGCTGGCCACGCGCGCGGGGTCGCCGCCGGCCGCCGGGGTGATCCTGCACCGGGTCGCGGGGCGTGAGCGGTGGCTCGAGCTCGAACGGGATCTCCGCGACTGGGAGGCGTGGGCGGCCGAGCTGATGGAGACGCACCTCTCGTACCCGATCCTGGGCTGGTACCGCTCGCAGCACGTGAGCCAGAACTGGCTCGCGGCGCTCACGGCGATGACGGACGTCGCCGCGTTCGTCACCGCGGTCGAGTCGGACGGCGAGGTCGAGGCCGCGGAGCTCACATACGCGATCGGGCAGCACGCGCTGGCCGACCTGGCCGCGCAGTACCGCGTCAAGCCCATGCACGTCGACCGCTTGACGGAAGCGCAGTTCGAGAAGCTCTACGGCCTCGTCCGGAGCGCGCTCAGCAACCCGGTCGCGTGCGACGACGCGAGAGAGCGGCTCCGGGAGCTGCGGCGGGCCTACGAGCCCAAGGCCGAGGCGCTCGCACGGCTGCTTGCGCTCAACCTCCCGCCTTGGCTGCCTCCGCACGCCGAGCAGGAGGACATCATCCGTTTGCCCGGAGTGAGGGTCGGCCGGACGAGCCGCGACCTAGTGGGGTAGCCAGGCCTCCGGGTCGGCGGCGATCCGGGCGACCTCGTCCGGGAGCCGCCCCGCCGCAACGTCCGCGAGGGTGACCGTCTCGAGGACCGCGCGGAGGTTGGCGCGAACCGCGACCCAGACATTGCGCAGCTGCGCCGCGGCGCCGACGTACTCGACCTGCTCCGGCCGCAGCCCGCGCACATTCGCGATCGGCCCCTCGACCGCGCGGATCACATCGGCGAGCGAGATCTCGTCCGCTGGGCGCGCAAGCCAGTAGCCGCCCTCGGCTCCGCGCTGGCTCTGCACGAGGCCGGCGTGCTTGAGGTCGAGCAGGATGTTCTCGAGGAACTTGAGCGGGATCTGCTGCGCCTGGGCGATCCGGTCGCCCTTGACCGGCCCGTCGGCAGACGCAGCAAGCTCGGCGCCCGCTCGCACCGCGTAGTCGACTTTCGCCGAGACCCGCATGCGGGCCGAACGCTAGCGCTTGTCAGAAGGGGGGCGGCGTCGCCGTTCGGCTGTCCTGGAGCTCCCGCGCTTCTTCTTCGCGGGGGCCGGCGCGACGCGGTTTTTGCCGGAGTGCTTGGCCTCGTAGAGCTCCCGGTCAGCGGCGGCGACCAGCTTCTCGCCGCCGGCGAGGTCGCCCTTGACCGCCGCGCCGAAGCTCGCCGTGACGGACAAGCTGGCTCCGTTCTCGAGCTCCATCTCGTGGTTTTCGAGGGCCTCGCGGAGTCGCTCGGCGAGTTCGAGCGCGCCGTCGAGATCCGTTTCGGGAACGATCACCGCGAACTCCTCGCCGCCGTAGCGCGCCACGAGATCGACCTGGCGCACGCTGGCCGTGAGCACCTCACCGACCTTCCGCAGCACCTCGTCGCCGCCCTGGTGGCCCTGCGTGTCGTTGATCGTCTTGAAGTTGTCGATGTCGACCAGGACCAGCGCGAGCGGGTCGCCGACGCGCTCCGCTCGCCGCCACTCCAGCGCGAGCTCCTCGTCGAAGGTCCAGCGGTTCGCGAGCCCGGTCAGCTGGTCGGTCGTCGCCTGCGAGGCCACTCGCCGGAAGTCGCCCAGGGTGCGCAGAATCGGGCCGCCGAAGGAGAGCCCGATCAGCACGAGAAAGCCGAACGAGCCGAGCGCGGCGTAGAGGACGCGGTGCTGGTAGGGGCGCACCGCCGCCGAGATCGTCGCTTCGGGCCGCAACGCCACGAGGTTCGTGCGCGGCGCGTTGGGCACGGGGATCAGCCAGCCGCGGTATCGCTCGCCGGCAAGGTTGATCGTCCTCCCGGAGACGTGCAGCCGTTGCGTCGAGCCGACCACCTGCCCGGCGCGAACCGCCACCAGGCGATCGCTCGGCGCGAATCCGGCCGCCTTGCGTAGCCGGAGAAGGAGACGGTGGTCAAATCCGATCGTCGCCACTACGCGGCCGAGGACCTTGCCGTTGAGGGTCAGCGAGGTCGCCCGCTTCAGTGGGACGAGGGGGACGCTTCCCGCGATGCGCTCGCCTTTGAAGTAGAAGACGGCGTTCGGCGTCTTGCGCGCGATCCGCTTGATCGCTGCGCGGTTGTTCGTCAGGTAGGCGCGCTGGACGGCGTAGGACTGCGCGAGATCGTCGATGCGCGAGGCCGCGTTGTCCGAGATGGCGCGTAGCTCGTCGCCGGCGCCCTGCAGCTTGGTCGAGAGCACGAAATCGGCGTGGGCACGTTCGTTCCGAACCGCGTTGGCGTCGAGGATCCGGACGGTGGCGATGACCGGGATCCCGGCCGCGACGAGCAGGCCCGCGAGCAGCTGCAGGCCCGAACGGCGCGTCAGGCTTGGCCGCGCTCTTCGGCGAGGCGTCGCCGCTGACTGCTCACCGGCGCTCGCTACGGGAGCCGCAGAGCTCATGGGAGGCTTATCGGCTTACGGCCTGGCTGCCTTGAACGCTTAGAAATCCGCGTCCAGAGGGCCCGACTCGGTCGCGGTTCCCTGCGACGTCGTCCAGGTCATGGCCTTCGCGGTCGTGTCGCGGTGAGCGTTGCCCACAGGGGTGCCGAGGACGATCGTGACGGTGCTCCCGCTGAGAGTCATCTGGGAGCCCGTGAAGTCCATCGAGGTGCTGTTCGCGTGATTTCCGTTGAGGTCGACCGCCCCGAGGCCGACGAGGGTCGAGTCGTCGGAGGCGTCATGAACCGTGAGGACGTCGTTCGGGCCGTTGCCCGCGATTCGAACGGTGACTCCGACCGCTGAGCCGTTCCAGCCCGAGAGGATCAGGTCGGGGTTGACGGTGCCTGCGTAGGTGAACGTGACCACGTCGCCGGTCTGAGCGAGGCCGGTGATGCCGCCCGCGTCGGTCGCCTGCACGTCAGCGGGCGCGGGCAGCGTCGGAGGCGGGGGCGGCGGCGGAGGCGGAGGCGGAGGCGGCGGAGGTGGGGGTGGCGGAGGAGGAG
>DATDFL010000014.1:0-4365 GCA_036522595.1 Gaiellaceae bacterium | reverse complement strand
CGCAGCTCGTCGGGGAGCGTCATCAGGACGTCCATCACCGAGCTTCGGATCTGCTCGAAGTCGCCGCCGCCGACTGCGTCCTTGAAGAGGACATCGCCCGTCACGCAGAGGATCTCGTTGACCACGAAGGCCAGGTGGTCGTCCTTGTGGCCCGGGGTCTCCAGGGCCCGTATGGTCAGGCCGCCGGTCTGGAGATCGCCCTTGACGACCGGGACGCCGTAGCGGCCGGTGATCTCCGAGTCGCCGGCGATGTGGTCATGGTCGGCGTGCGTCGTGAGCAGGTGCGTCACGGTGACGTTGTCCCGCTCGACCGCCTCGAACAGCGGCTCCAGCGGCGCGCCGGAGTCGACGAAGACCGCTGTCCCGCCGGGCTCATCGGCGATCAGGTAGGCGTTGGAGAGCCAGCCGGGGTCCATGCTCCGCTCGACGATCACCCTCGGTACGCTAGTCGCTCCGCACCGAGAGGAGGAGCGAATGGCCGGCCTGATGTCACGGGCGTCGGTGGTCGTGAAGGCGAAGTTCTCGAAATTGCTCGACAAGGCCGAGGACCCGGCGGAGACGCTGGACTACTCGTACGAGCGGCAGCTCGAGCTGCTCCAGAACGTCAAGCGGGGGATCGCCGACGTGGTCACTGCGAAGAAGCGACTCGAACTGCAGGAGACCCAGCTGCAGCAGAGCGTCGTCAAGCTCGAGACGCAGGCTCGGGAGGCTCTGGCGGCGGGGCGTGAGGACCTCGCGCGGCAGGCGCTCGAGCGGAAGTCCGGGCTCCAGCAGCAGCTGCAGGGGCTCGACCAGCAGGCGCAGCAGCTCGAGCAGCAGCAGGAGAAGCTGGTCGCTTCCGAGAAGGCGCTGTCGGCCAAGGTCGAGGCGTTCCGGACGCAGAAGGAGACGATCAAGGCGCAGTACTCCGCGGCCGAGGCGCAGGTGAAGATCGGGGAGGCCGCGACCGGGATCGGGGAGCAGATGGCCGACACGGGGCTTGCGATTCAGCGGGCGAAGGACAAGACGGAGCAGATGCAGGCGCGGGCTTCCGCGATCGACGAGCTCACGACCTCGGGCGCGCTCGAGGACTTCACGTCCGACCAGACGCAGCTCGACCGCGAGCTCGGCCAGATCGCTTCCAAGTCGCAGGTCGATGACGAGCTGGAGAAGATGAAGTCCGAGCTCGGCCCCGGCGAGAAGCAGAAGGAGCTGCAGCAGTGATCGTGCGGTTGATGGGCGAGGGGCAGTTCGAGGTCGACGACGAGGTTGCGAAGGGCCTGAACGACCTCGACGAGCAGGCCGGCCAGGCGCTGGAGTCGGGCGACGAGGAGCAATTCGCGGCGCTGCTGCGGCGGATGGCCGAGGCGGTGCGGACGAACGGCGCGCGTGTGCCCGACGAGGCGCTCGACGAGTCGGACGCGATCATCCCGCCGGACGACCTGTCGCTGGACGAGGCGCGGCAGCTGTTCGAGGACGAGGGCCTGATCCCCGACCTGCCGGCCGCTAGCTAGCCGAGCCCCTCGTACTGTTCACGCGCGCGTCCGCGCGTGCGACCCCGCCCTCATTGGGTGGGGATGAGGTTCCACCCGCCGCCCGCTGCGAGCGTACCGCCGAAACGCGCACACGTCTGTCACGCAAGCGCGCCAAGAGCGTGACTCTTTCTACCGCCCTTAGAGCGGCGCGTTGAACAACCCGAACCAGCGCGTCAGGTCCTGCTCGATCGGCAGTTCCTGCTCCAGCTTCGCCTTCAGCTCGAGCTCCTCGGCGTTGTCCCGCTCCTGCTCCTTCCCCGTGGGCACGAACGGCCAGAAGGCGCCGAGCTTGAAGCCGTAGATCCAGTACGCGCGCCCCTCCTTGAACCTCCCGTCGAACGGAAACAAGGCGGCAAGCAGCTGCGGCCCGAACCCCCGGTCCTGCAGCTCCTGCGCGACCAGGTGGACGGTCGTGACCAGATCTTCGAAGTCGCCGTCGCGCACGACGAGCCACTCGAACCCCATCTCGTCGGTGTGCCGCTCTACCTTCGAGCCCGACTCCGCGGCAACCGCGTCGAGCAGCTGCTGCAGGTCGTTCTCGGCGCGGACGAACTCCCCCGCGGACAGCGGCTTGAAGCAGACGCCCGCGGCGCCGGCGGGCTTCATGTCGAGCTCCGTCTCGAGCGTGATCCGCGCCGTCGAGATCGCGAACAGCCGCTCGCGCGCCGGATCCTTGAGCTTCTTCCGCCCGAAGAGGACGTCCCGCAGGCCCAAGAGCTAGACCGCTACGAGACCGGCCGGCCCATCTCGCGCGCGATCTTCTCGAGCGCCGCGAGCCGCTTCTCGAGCGGCGGATGATCCATGAACAGCTCGTTCATGCCTTCCTTCACGCGCGCCGGGATGATGAAGAACGCGTTCATGCCCTCGACCTCACGCAGGTCGCGCTGGGGGATCAGCGTCATCTGGCTCGAGATCTTCTGCAGCGCGCTCATCAGGTACTCGGGCGCCCCGGTGATCACTGCCGATCCCCGATCGGCCGCGTACTCGCGGTAGCGGGAGATCGTCCGGATCAGGATCCAGCTCAGGAAGTAGGTCACCGCGGAGACGACGATCACGATCAGCCACACCGGGACCGAGTTGTTGTTGTTGTCCCGGCTGCCGCCGAAGCCGCCGAACATGCCGGCGTAGAGGCCGAAGCGGGTCAGCATTGCGGCAAGCATCGCGAAGAACGACGCGACGGTCATGACCAACACGTCGCGGTTCGCGATATGCGTCAGCTCGTGCGCGAGCACGCCCTCGATCTCCTTCTCGTCGAGACGCTCCCAGAGCCCTCGCGTGACCGCGACCACGGCGTGCTTCTGGTTCCGTCCGGTCGCGAAGGCGTTCGGGACATCGGTGTCGACGATGGCGACGCGCGGCTTGCGGAGCTCAGCCATGGCTGCCAGGCGCTCGATCATCGCGTGCAGCTGCGGCGCCTCCTCGGGGCTGACCACCTTCGCCCCGGAGGCCGCGAGCGCGATCTTGTCCGACGTGAAGTACTGGAAGACCGCCAGGCCGAGCACGATCACGAGCATCAGAACGAGACCGGCGTTGAAGACGTAGAAGAGGACGAGCGCGAAGGCGACGTAGAGCAGCCCGAGCAGCGAGCTCGTGAGGAGCATTCTCAGCGACAGTCCGGCGTCGCGTCCGTAAGCCTTGCGTTTCATCGAGAATCGGCCTCCTTGGAGGCGAGAGGGTTTAGCTGGATTGTAGCCCTGGCTCTCGTGGTGGCCGCGGCAGTCACAGGCGTAGCGCGAGCTGCGCCGTCGGAGAAGGTCGCCGTGCTGGTCGTCCCCGACACGGCGTCGGTCTTCACCTCGCCGGAAGGGGCTCACGGCCTGCTGGTCGTCGGGGAAGGCGCGACCGTCAGCTACCGGAGCGCGCTCGCGTCGCTGCTCCGCGGCGAGCTCGGCAACGCCCTCGTGCACGGAGGGCTCCCCGGCGGGAGGCCGCGGATCTCGCTCTCCCACGGCACCGGGCGGACCACCTTCTACGTCGCGCTGCCGCCGCGAGGCCGGAAGCTCCACAACGTCGTCCGCTACCCGATCGCCGTCGTCGGGCCCGGGTACCACGGGCTGCTCACCTCCACCGCGACACACCTCGACGGGTTGATCTCGATCGCGGATGTCGCGCCGTCGGTGCTCTCGCTCGAGGCCGGCGAGCGCCCGCGCATTCGCTCGCGCGCTTCGGCAGACCCCCTGGCCTATCTCCAGCACTTCGACGAGCGGATGACCCGCGCGCACGACTCGCGCACCTGGGCGACCCTCGTGGTCGTCGGGCTGTTGACCGTGCTCGGCCTGCTGGCGCTCACCGTGCGCCAGCCGCTCCTCGGACGAGCGGCTTTCCTCTCAGCGCCCGCGTGCCTGAGCGTCGCCGTCGCGCTGAGCGCGCTCGGTCTGACCCGGCCGTGGCAGGTGATTCTCGTGCTCGCGATCGTCTCGTCAGCGCTGGCCCTCGCAGGCGGCGCGGTGCTGCGGCCGGGCCTCCCGCTGGCCGCCGCGGTCGCCGCGGTCTTCGCGTTCCTCTACGCCGTGATGTGGGCGAAGCCTGAGTGGAACAGCCTGGCCGCGCTCGGCCCACGGCCCGACGGCGGCGGCCGCTTCTACGGCGTGAACAACCAGGTCTCGACGCTGCTCCTCTCCCCCGCGCTCGTTCTCGGCGCGCTCGCCGGGACGGCAATGCCGGCAGTCGCGCTGCTCGTCGTGACCGGAATGGCCGCGAGCTTCATCGGTGCCCAGGCGGACGGCCTCGTCGTCTACCTCGCGGGCTTCCTCGTGCTTGCGTTGCGCACACGGGGCGAGCGCCCCGGGCTCGTGCGGGCGGGCGGCGCGGTCGCGGTCGCAGTTGCGGCTGGGCTCGCGCTGGTCGCGAT
>DATDFL010000013.1:0-6057 GCA_036522595.1 Gaiellaceae bacterium | reverse complement strand
CCCGGGGTGCATGACTTTCTGGCCCGGCCGCAGCCGCTCCGGCGTGACGCCCCAGCGCGCGGTGTACTCGCGCAGCGACGGCACGTAGTTCGCGCCCTCCTGCATCCGCTCGCGCTGCATGCGGAGGACGTAGACCACGTCTGCCGCCTTGATCGCGTCGATGTCGTTCGAGACCGCGCAGCCCATCGCCTCGATCCCGCGCGGGATCAACGGCGGCGGCCCGACCAGCGTGACGCTCGCACCCATCAGCGTCAGCGCCTGAATGTTGGAGCGCGCGACCCGCGAGTGGAGGACGTCGCCGACGATCGCGACGTGGAGCCCGTCGAGCGGGCCGACGTGCTCGCGGATCGTGTAGAGGTCGAGCAGCGCCTGGGTCGGGTGCTGGTGCTTGCCGTCGCCCGCGTTGACGATGTGCGCCTCCGTGTTGCGTGCGACCAGCTGCGGCGCGCCGATCTGCGGGTGCCGGATGACGATCACGTCCGGGTCGTAGGCCCCGAGAGTGAGCGCCGTGTCCTTGAGCGACTCGCCCTTGTCGACCGCGGAGCCGGCCGCCTTGATCGACATCGTGTCGGCGCTGAGCCGCTTGGCCGCGAGCTCGAAGCTGGACGAGGTGCGCGTCGACGACTCGTAGAAGACGTTGACGACGGTGTAGCCGCGGAGCGTCGGCAACTTCTTCACCTCGCGCTCGAGCGACCGGGAGAAGCTGCGCGCGGTGGCCAGCAGCCGCTCGACGTCCGCGCGCGTCAGGTCGCCGATCGAGATCAGGTGCCGCCGCGGCGGCTGCTTCGGCGGGAGAAATTGCTCCCGCATGACGTGGATGTCACCCATTGCTCTCCTTGGTGATGAGGACGCGATCGATTTCGTCCACCTCCATGAGCTCGACCTGGACGCGCTCGTCGCGGGCGGTGGGCAGGTTCTTGCCGACGTAGTCGGGGCGGATCGGAAGCTCGCGGTGGCCGCGATCGGCGAGGACGGCGAGCTGCACGCGCTCGGGGCGGCCGTACTCGAACAGCGCCTCGATCGCGGCGCGGATCGTGCGGCCCGTGTAGAGGACGTCGTCGACGAGGACGCACGTCATTCCCTCGAGCGGGAAGTCGAGCGTCGTCGAGCGGACTAGCGGCTGGGGGTGCCGCGGCGGCTCGCCGGCCCGGACGTGGACGTCGTCGCGGTGGAAGGTGATGTCCAACTGGCCGAACGCGATCTCGGTTCCGGCCAGCTCGGCGATGCGGCGGCGCAGCCGCTGGGCGATCGGCACGCCGCGCGTGTGGATGCCGACCAGTGCGACGCGCTCGAGCTCGGGGTTCCCTTCGACAATCTCGTGCGCGATCCGCGTCAGCGTGCGCTCGATGTCCTCCGCATCGAGGACAGTTTTCGCTTCGGAGGTCTGCGCGCCGCTCAGGGCACGCTCAGGGCGTTGCTCACCTTCTACTCCTTTCCGGCCTCTCGGGACCGAGTTAAAGGGGCGTGTGTCGGTGCAGGACTCTAGAGGGCTAGGCGGACGTTACTCGGAAGCCACCGGGAGCAGCAAGTCGATCTCGTCGTGGCGGCGGTAGAACTCGATGCTCGGGCGGCTCTCGTCCGCCGGCGCTTGCTTCAGCAGCTCGTCGAACGTCGGGCCGATCCGCTCGTAAAGGGCGGGCGGCTCGCCTCTCAGCCGCTCGCGGAGATACCGGCCGCCTGGGAGCGTTCCGTTTTCGAGCCCGAATGCGCTCGGGTCGTCGCCTTCCTGCAGCTGGACGCAGACGCGGTATCGCTTCTCTCCGGGATAGAAGGCGCCGAAGAACTTCCGGCCGCGCGTCCCGACGAGGTGTTCCAGCCGCTGGAACGCAGGTCCGAACTCCGCCGGGTCGTCGGCGGTCTCGATGAACATCACCTCGACCGGCTCGCGCTCGACTTCGTTCACCGTGCCTCCGCCACGGCGATGAGCCACTCCTGCCGGTAGTCCACCAGCTCGGGGAGATCGCGCTCGGCACGCTGGACGCCTGCCTGCCATTCGTCGTCCGAGATCAGGTCGAACGTCGCGATGTGCCGGCCTCGGATCCGCCCGAGGCCCACTTCCCGGGTCACGGTGGCCTGCTGGCTGATCCGCGTGAAGCTCGGCTCTGCAAAACCCGCGGCGGTCAGCTCGGCGTGGAAGTCGTCGCGCGTCGGAAAGCGCGCGCGGTCGATCTGCTCCATCGAGGGGAAGTAGTCACGGAACCAGAAGACGCCGAAGTACGACGGGTCGAACGTCGCAACCGCGATCCGCCCGTTCGGCCCGAGGACGCGCCGAATCTCGGCGTAGGCGCGCGGGCGCTCGAGATGCTGGACGACGAGCCACATCGTCGCGCGTTCGAACCAGCCCTCCTTGAACGGGAGCTCGTACGCCACCGCCTGCTTGAAGCGAACCCTTGGCGCGCGCGACCGGGCGACCTCGAGCATCTCGGGCGACTCGTCGACGCCCCACACCCTTGCGTGGTCGGAAAGGGCGGCGGCGAAGTTCCCCGTGCCGGAACCGACGTCGAGGACGCGCCGACCGGTCAGGTCGCCCTCGCGCACGAGGGCGTCGTAGATCTCCCACCAGTTCTCGTCGACCGGGCGAAGCTCGTCGTACGTCGCGGCTCTCCTCGAGAAGTCAGCCTTGCGGAACATCGGCCATCGCGATCAGCCAGCCAGAGTGGTACTCGACGCGGTCCGGCAGTTCTGCCTCGGCGCGCGCGAGCCCGGCCCGGTACTCCTCGTCGGAGATCAGCTCGAACGTCGAAGCGAAGCGCCCGCGGGTACGCCGAAGCGCGAGGTCACGCCCGTAGCTCCGCTGGTGCCAGTGCTCCACAAACCGCGACGAGCCGAACCCCGCGTCCTCGAACTCCGCTGCCAGAACGGCCTCACCGGGGAAGCGGGCGAGCTCCACCTCGACGTAGGACGGAAAAAAGTCCGCCATCCAGTAGCCCGCGAAGAAGTCGGGATGCGGCGTGACGACGGCGAACCGGCCGCCGGGCGCGAGCACGCGGACGGCCTCGGCAAAGGCGCGTTTCCGGTCCAGGTGCTGCACCACGAGGGTCATCACCGCACGCTCGAACTGCCCGTCCGCGAACGGGAGCTCCTCGGCTCGACCCCGCACGAGCTCTAGCCCCGGTATCCCACGGCGCTCCGCAACCTCGAGCATCTCCAGTGAAGGGTCCACGCCCGCGACGCGGGCCCCGTGCTGCTCCGAGAGGATCGCGGCGAGCCGCCCGGTGCCGCAGCCGATGTCGAGCACACGGCGCCCAGCCAGCCCGGCCTCGCGAACCACCTCCTCGATCAGCTCGTGCGCGCCGTGATCGAGCGGGCGTAGCTCCTCGTAGGTTGCGGCTCTCGAAGCGAAGTCCGACGGATCAGGCGTCGGCGATGAGGTCATCCGGGTCGGTCATGGACTCGATCGCGTGCTGGGCCTCCTCGAGCTGCGACTCCGGGACGAGCACCTTCTGCGGCGCGTCCTCGACGGCGCGCGGATGGTGCTCGACCGCGGTCTCGAGCTCAGATGCGATCCCGGCGGCCTGCAGGATCCCCTGGATCTCCTCGGCCTCCGTAACGTCCTCCGCCAGCGCGACTTGCACCATCTGGGTCACGGAACCACCTCCGCTTCGGGAGCCCGTTCTTCGCGGCTCTGCTTCGCACCGCCCTTGACGAGGCTGGGCGCCCCGCGCTCGGGGAACGGCACGTCGATCACGTCGAAGTCCTTGGGCACCACGGTGTCGGGGAAGATCGTACGCGCCTCGCGGGCAACCTCGGGGCCGAAGTAGCGGTTCGACAGGTGGGTCAGCGCCAGCAGGCCGACCTCCGCGTCGCGGGCCAGCTCGGCGGCCTCGAGCGCGGTGGCGTGCGCGGTGTCCGCCGCGCGCTCGCGCTCCTCGTCCAGGAACGTCGCCTCGTGGACGAGCACCTCAGCCCCACGCGCGGCCTCGAGGACGAGCGGCGAGAACGCCGTGTCGCCGCTCAGCACTATGCGGCGCCCGGACCGCGCCGGGCCGAGCACCTCGTCAGGCGTGACGACGCGGCCGTCCGGCAGCTGCACGGACTCGCCGGCCTGCAGCAGGCCCCGCTCCGGACCGGAGGGCACGCCCAGCGCGTCCGCGGTCTCCACGTCGAAGCGGCCGGGCCGCGGGTGCTCCACGAGCGCGAAGCCGATCGACTCGGCCGCGTGCGCGACCGGGAACGTCACCAGGTTGTACTCGCCCCGTTCCAGCACGTCCCCAGGCGCCAGCTCGACGAGCTCGAGCCCGTACGGCAAGCGCCCGAAGACCCGCCGCAGCGTCGCGAAGAGATCCTTGAGGCCGCGCGGCCCGTAGACCGTCAGCGGCAGCTCGCGTCCCCGCAGCGCGAAGGTCTTCAGCATCCCGGGCAGGCCAAGGTAGTGGTCCGCGTGGAAGTGCGAGACGAACACCTCGGGCAGCTCCGGAAGCCCGATCGTCGAGCACAGCAGCTGGCGCTGGGTGCCCTCGCCGCAGTCGAAGAGCATCCGCTCGCCGCCGCGGCGGATCAGCAGCGCGGACGGCGCACGCTGCGCGGTCGGCACCGAGCCCGAGGTTCCGAGAAAGATCAGATCGAGATCCACGCCCGACATTTTGGGCGATCAAGCTCCACGCCGCCGCTGCCGATAGTGACGCGAGCCTCATGAGACTGACTGCGGCAAACGGTCGGAGCTCGCGAGACGCGTCCGAGCGCTCGCTCACGCTCCTGCACATCTTCCTGGCGGCCAGCGCGCTGATCCTGGCCGTGGGAGCGCTCGTGCTCAGCACGGTGCTCACCAATGCCCTCAAGAGCCAGGCGGTCTCGGACAACCGCGACAGTCTCACGCAGTACGTCGACGCGGTGCTCGGCCCGGCCCTCGTCCAGGGCAACGCCCTGCAGCTCAGCCCCAACGTCTCCTCGGTGCTGCTGAACGAGCTGCGCGCCGATCCGGATCTCGTCACGGTCAAGGTCTGGCGGCCGGACGGAGTTCTCGCGTGGACGAACCGCGGCCGCAACCGGATCGGCAAGCGGTTCGAAGAGGAGGGCAACCTCGAGCAGGCCCTCCACGGCACGTCTGCCGGCTCGATCGGCGGGCTCGACGAGGACGAGAACAAGGTCGAACGCGCCCTGGGCTACGACCACCTGCTGCAGGTCTACGCCCCGATCAGGCGCGGCGGCGCGCGGAACATCCTCGGCGCCTACGAGATCTACGCGAACCCGAAGCACCTCGAGAGCACGCTCGCATCGCGGAAGCATGTGCTCTGGGGAGCGGTGGCACTCGTCTTCTTCGCTCTGTGGGCGGCGCTCGCGTTGCTCGTTCGCGGCGCCTCGAGCACGCTGCGCCGGCAGACACGCCAGCTGCGCGCTCGCTCTCGTGACCTCATGGACTCCTACCGGCGGCTCGAGGAGAGCTCGCTCGAGGCGATCGAGAGCCTCAACGCGACGGTCGAGGCGAAGGATCCGGACACCGCCGGCCACTCGGTGCGCGTCCAGCGCGTCGCGCTCGCGATCGGTGAGCAGCTGGGGCTCGAGGGACAGCGGCTCGACGCGCTCCGTTTCGGTGCGCTCTTCCACGACATCGGCAAGATCGCGGTGCCGGACGCGATCCTCGTCAAGCCGGCCAAGCTCGACTACTGGGAGTACACGCGCATGAAGATGCACTCCGCCGAGGGCGCGCGCATCGTCGGCAAGCTCGGACGGCTGCGCGACACGGTTCCGATCATCCGCCACCACCACGAGCGCTGGGACGGCCAGGGCTATCCCGACGGCCTCGCCGCCGACGAGATTCCGCTCGAGGCTGCGATCGTCGGCCTCGCAGATTCCTGGGACGCCATGACGACCGACCGGCCCTACCACCGCGCGCTGACCCCGCAGGAGGCGCTGGCCGAGATCCGCGGTGGCCGGTCGACGCAGTTCTCGCCGGTCGTGGTCGACGCGTTTCTCGCAGCGGCGGCAGCCCGCCCCGCCGAGTTCGGGCTCGGCCCGAGCCAGCTCGCCCTCCGCGCGGTCTAGCCCCGCTATCGTCGCTCCGTGGCGAGCGACCAGGTTCGTGAGTTGTTGCGGCGCAAGCCGACCGACGACGAGTAC
>DATDFL010000012.1:0-8351 GCA_036522595.1 Gaiellaceae bacterium | reverse complement strand
CGACTCGCTGAAGAACCCGAACCACTGGAAGTTCGACACCGACCAGTTCTTCTTCAAGTCACCGGCCGAGATGGCGGCGGACTTCGCCGGCTACGAGGCGGCGATGGCGCGGACGCTCGAGATCGCCGAGCGCTGCCACGTCGAGCTCTCGCTCGGCAACATCCTCCTGCCGAAGTTCCCGGTTCCGGACGGCAAGGATGCCTTCGACTACCTCGTCGAGCTCTGCGAAAAAGGCCTGCAAAAGCGCTACGAACGGGTGACGTCCGAGCTCCAGGAACGGCTCCGCTTCGAGCTCAAGACGATCAAGGAGATGGGCTTCGCGGACTACTTCCTGATCGTCTGGGACTTCATCGCGTTCGCGAAGCGGAACGGCATCTCGGTCGGCCCGGGCCGCGGCTCGGCGGCCGGCTCGCTCGCGGCCTACTGCCTCGAGATCACGGACGTCGATCCGATGCGCTACGGGCTGCTCTTCGAGCGCTTCCTGAATCCGGGACGCAAGTCGATGCCGGACATGGACATCGACTTCGCGGTCGCCGGCCGGGATCGCGTGATCAACTACGTCGCCGAGAAGTACGGACGTGATCGCGTCGCCCAGATCATCACGTTCGGGACGATGATGGCCCGCGCCGCCGTGCGCGACGCGGGCCGCGTCCTCGAGATCCCGTACGGGTCGGTCGACAAGATCGCGAAGCTGATCCCGGAAGGCCCGAAGGTCTATCTGGACGACTGCATGAAGCCCGGCTCCGAGCTGAAGCAGGCGTACGACAGCGACCCGCTCGTCCGCGAGATCGTCGACCTGGCGAAGCCGCTCGAGGGGCTCATCCGCCAGGACTCGATCCATGCGGCAGGAGTGGTCATCTCCGACCGGCCGCTCACCGACATCGTCCCGCTGCAGCAGAAGGGCGCCGACCAGGAAGTCGTGACCCAGTTCGGGATGTGGGACGTCGAGGCGCTCGGGCTGCTGAAGATGGACTTCCTCGGCCTGCGCAACCTCGACGTGATCGATACGGCGGTCCAACTCGTGGGCGACGGGTTCGACATCCAAAAGATTCCGCTCGACGACCGGCCGACCTACGAGATGCTCGCCCGCGGCGACGCGGCCGGGGTCTTTCAGTTCGAGTCGTCGGGGATGCGCGACGCGCTCCGTCAGGTGAAGCCGACCGAGTTCGAGGACCTGATCGCCCTTGTCGCCCTCTACCGCCCGGGACCGATGGGGTACATCCCGGGCTACGCGCGCCGCAAGAACGGCCAGGAGCAGGTCGCGTTCAGCGACCCGCGGCTCGAGCCCATCACCAGCGTGACCTACGGGATCTGCATCTACCAGGAGCAGTACCTCGAGATCGCCAAGCAGATCGCGGGGTTCACGCCCGCCGAAGCGGACGATCTACGCAAAGCCATCGGCAAGAAGATCCACTCGCTGATGGCGTCGCTGAAGGAGAAGTTCCTCGAAGGCTGCGCCGCGAGCGGGACGACGCCGGCCGTCGCGAACCAGCTCTGGAAGGACATGGAGCAGTCGCAGGACTACTCCTTCAACAAGTCGCACGCCGCCTGCTACGCGCTGATCGCCTACCGCACGGCCTGGCTGAAGGCGCACCACCCGCACGAGTACATGGCGGCGCTGATCTCCTCGGTGATGAACACCAAGGACCGCGTGCCGTTCTACGTCAACGCGTGCCGCGAGATGGGGATCGAGGTGCTGCCGCCGGACGTGAACTCCTCCGCGTGCGACTTCGCGGTTGTCGAGGGGCAGATCCGCTTCGGGCTGAACGCGGTCAAGAACGTCGGCGACTCGGCCGCGCGGGCGATCGTCGCCGCGCGCGAGGCGGGCGAGCCGTTCGCGTCGCTGTGGGACTTCACGGAGCGCGTCGACCCGCAAGTCGTCAACAAGCGGGCGCTCGAATCGCTCGTCGCGTGCGGGGCCCTCGACTCGACCGGAGCGTCGCGGCGCGGGATGTCGGAAGCGCTTGAGCGAGCGCTCTCACACGGGCAGCGCGCCTCCGATGAGCGGCTGAGCGGCCAGAGCTCGCTCTTCGCCGAGGTCGAGGAGAAGCTCGAGCACCCGCCGATCGGCACGGAGGAGTTCGAGAAGAACGAGCTCCTGCGGCTGGAGAAGGAGACGCTCGGGCTCTACGTCTCGGAGCACCCGCTCGAGGCCGTGCGCGACCAGCTGCGCCGCAAGACCGACGCTTCGCTCGCCGAGATCGAGCGGCGCCGCGACGGCGAGATCGTGACCGTGGGCGGAATCGTCTCGGCCATGCGCCAGCTGACGACCAAGAAGGGCGACCCGATGGTCTTCATGCGCCTCGACGATGTGATCGGCAGCGCCGAGGTCGTCGTCTTCAACTCGGTCTACGCAGCCGCGCGGGAGCTTCTCGCGATCGACTCGGTGCTGGTCGTCAAGGCGCGCATCGACCACAAGGAGGGCGAGTCGAAGCTGATCGCGCTCGAGGTCTCGTCGTTCGAGGCCGTGCCGGAGCGGCGCGAGGTTCGGCTGCGCGTAGATGCGCGCAAGGCGCATGCAGGCCTGATCCGCGAGCTCGCGACCCTCGTCAAGGACTTCCCCGGCGAGGCCCCGGTCGTGGTCGACATCGTCACGTCCGACGGGGCGCGGGTCTTCCAGCTCGGGTCGGAGTACCGCGTGCAGCCGGTGCCCGACTTCTTCGCCGAGGCGAAGGCGCTGCTCGGCGAAGCCGCCGTCGTCTAGGCGAGCAGCCGGCGCAGCTGGTCGGGGCTGATGTTCCCGCCGCTCAGGATCAGCGCGACCTTCTTGCCGGCGAGCCGCTCCTTCAGCCGCAGCGCTGCCGCGAGCGGCGAAGCGCCAGCGGGCTCGACGAGGTTCCGCGTTCCTTCGATCATCAGCAGCACGGCCCGGTCGAGCTCGTCCTCGTCGATCAGGACGAAGTCGTCCAGGTGCTCCCACATGATTCGCTGCGGCAGCTCGAAGGCCACGCGGGTTGCGAGGCCTTCCGCGCGTGTCTCCATCCGGTCCTCGAGCAGCTCCCGGGCCTGCCACGAGCGATAGGCCGCGGGCGCCGCCGACGACTGGACGCCGATTACCTCGAGCTCAGGCCGGACGGCCTTCCCAGCGATGCAAGCTCCCGCGGCGCCGCTGCCGCCGCCGATCGGGACGATCACCACGTCGATGCCGGGCTCGGTCTCGAGCAGCTCCAGCGTCGCCGTCCCGACGCCGGCGATCAGATGCGGCTCGTTGCCGGAGTGGATGTAGCGGTATCCGTGCTCCTGCGCCAGTGCCTCGCAGTGCTCGCGAGCTTCATCGAAGTCGCGCCCGTGGACGACGAGCTCGGCGCCGAGCCGCTTCATCGCGGCGAGCTTGACCGGGTTCGCGCCCTCCGGGACGCAGACGACCGCGCGCACGCCGAAGCGGCCGGCCGCGAACGCGATGGACTGGCCGTGATTCCCTGTCGAGGCGGTGGCAACGCCGCTGCGCCGCTCGTCCTCGCTCAGCTGCGACACGAGGTTGACTCCGCCGCGCACCTTGAACGCCCCGATCGGCAGGTGGTTCTCGTGCTTGACGAAGATCTCGGTGCCGACGAGCTCGGCCAGGGCTCCGTTCGGGTAAAGCGGCGTCGGCTGCAGGTGCGGCGCGATGCGGCGGCGCGCGGCTTCGACGTCGGCCAGTGTCGGGATCACGCGAGACGCTTGGCGCGAAGCTCCGCGAGCGCGTGCTCGGACTTCGCCAGTTCGAGGCCCATGCCGCGGAGGACTTCTGGTGCCTTGGTGAACTGGATGTCCTCGTAGGCGACGACCTGGACGAGGTTGCCCCACGGGTCGCGGAAGTTGAGCCGCCTCCCGGGCAGGATCTCTGCGCCCGCGGCCTCGAGCGCAGATCGCGTCGCAGCCTTGTCGTCCACGACGAGGCCGAAGTGGCGCTGGTCGTCGCCCTCCTGTCGGCGCCCCTCCGAGAGCGCGATGAACTGGTCGCCCATGTCGATGAACGCCATCCCCGGCTCGCGCTCCGGCTCGTCGAAATCGAAGATCCGGCCGTACCACTCGAGCGCCTCCTCGAGGTCGCCGACCTCGAGCGCGACGTGGTTGATCCCGACCAGCCTCGGCACGCCCTGAGCGTAGCCCGCGCTCAGGGCGTGCCAGAGCCGGCGTCGCTGCGCTAGATCTTGCGCCTGCGGAAGAACACCGCCGTCCCGGCGAGCACGAGCGCTCCCGGGATCCCGATCCCGGCGAGCAAGGCAAAGCTCGAGCCGGATGAAGGGCTGCTCGGCGCGCGGGCCGGCACGCCCTGCGCCACAAGCGTTCGCTTCAGGCCTTCGGCGCGGTACCAGCCGCCGATCGTCGCCATCCCGAAGATCGGCTGGCCGGGCTTCATGTACGTGACCGCACCGCCCTGCGCGTACGGGTAGACGCTCTGGATGATGTGGAAGGTCTGCATGTCGCCGCCCGGCACGACGTAGCGGATCAAAAACCTCGGGCCGAGCTTGCCGGACGGGCGCTTCGGCAACATCGGGTTGGGGCTCTGGCCGAATGCGGCTGGGAAGAAGCCGGCCTCCATCGTCAGGCGGCCGAGCGGGGTCTGTTCGGTCTCGCCGTTCCCGGAGATCTTGATCGCCTTCGCGAGGCCGTCTCCGGAGATCGAAGCCTCGGACGGTCCTTTCGCCGCGGCTGCCGCCGGAAGCAGAAGGCCCAGGCCGAGCGCCGCGAGCACGAGCATCGAGCGGTTCATTTCGTAGCTCCTTTCGGTGTCGCGGCTGATACACCGGGGGGCTCGTCATGGTTCCGAGGCGGCTGCGCTACCTCCTGGGCCCTTTGCCGACAACGAGGTTCACCTTCGACTCGAATGCCAGCCTCTTCCCGCGCCTTGGGCGCTGCGAGATGACGAGCCCGCGGTTCTTTTTGGACGAGTACTTCTTGACGATTCTCCCGATCGTGCAGTGGCCCTGAACGATCTTCCTCCTGGCGGTCCTAAGCGACTTCCGGACGACATTCGGGACAACGCAACTGTCCCCCAGCAGCCCAACCACGTCGACCGGGCTCGAACGATCGATCATCGTCGAA
Organism: Gaiellaceae bacterium; assembly: GCA_036522595.1. Classification (GTDB taxonomy): domain Bacteria; phylum Actinomycetota; class Thermoleophilia; order Gaiellales; family Gaiellaceae; genus AC-32. The sequence goes on along the minus strand of DATDFL010000012.1, from coordinate 3,323 downwards.
TCGCCAAGCTGGCCGTTTGGGTTCCAGCCCCAGCACTTGACTCCGCCGTTCCTCCTCAGAGCACACTCGTGCCCACCGCCCGCCGAGACCTCCGTGACCCCTGTCGAGAGCCCGTCGACGTCCACCGGAAATGGACAGAAAGCGCCGCATTTCTGTCCATCACCCAGTTCGCCATTGATGTTTCGCCCCCAGCACTTGACGCCGCCGGTGTCCATGTTGGCGCAGGTCTGGTTGAAGCCGGCGGTGAGCTCGACGGGCTCGCCCGAAAGCCGTTGCACGGCGACAGGAGCGTGCCGCTCGACTTCGGTTCCGTCGCCGAGCTGGCCGCGCGCGTTTTTCCCCCAGCACTTGACGCCGCCGGCGCTCAGATGGGCACAGGTGTGGTAGCCGCCGACGGCGATCTCGTCGACTCCGCTCGTCAGCCCAAGGACGTCGACCGGCACCGGCTCGTCGTAGGTCGTCGTACCGACCCCGAGCTGCCCGTTCTGGTTCCAGCCCCAGCACTTCACACCCCCACCGTCGGTCAGGGCGCAGGTATGCGCCCAGAACGTGCTGAACGCCCGGACGCCGGTTGTGAGGCCGACGACCTGAACCGGGTGCAGGCACGCCGCGATGCCGCAGGCCAGGTTGTCGCCGAGCTCGCCTTCGCCGTTCCAGCCCCAACACATCACGCCATGGCTGCTCGTGAGCGCACACGTGTGCGAGCCGCCGGCCGCGATGGCCTGAACGCCGCTCGGGAGGCCGGAGACCGCGAGCGGCGTGTGGCTGTCAATCGATGTCCCGTCGCCGAGCTGGCCGTATGTGTTCTGGCCCCAGCAGAGCACCTGCCCGGCTCGAGTGAGGGCGCACGTGTGACTGTCCCCGCCGGAGACCGCTGTCACGCCGCTCAGGTTGCTGACGGCGACAGGGGCGGATCGAGGCCCGGTCGTGTCGTCCCCGAGCTGCCCGTATGCGTTGCCTCCCCAGCAGAGGACAGTCTGCGCGGTCGTCACGGCGCACGAGTGACCGCCTCCGACCTCGATTGCCGTGGCGGCGGCGTTTGTGCTGCTCCTCCCCTGAGTCCGAGCTGAGACCGGGCTGAGAAGCACAGCCGCCGCGACCGCGCCGAGCAACGCGAGGGCTCGCATTCAGCCGTTCCTACGCCGCTAGCTTCGGAAAGTCAAGCGCGGCCGTGCCAGAGGTAGGCCTCCTGCCAGGGAGAGGCGAGGCTTAGACGCCGCTCGCGCGCCCGGCGAGCTCCTGGGCGACTTCGAACTTCTCCACGCTCAGCACGGACCCGCCGACCGAGTTGGCTGCCTCGCGGCGGGCCTTCCCGGCGGCGCGTTCGCTGTTCTCGAGCGCGGCGAAGTTGTCCCAGAGCGTCACCGTCATCGTGCGTCCGTCCTCGTGGTCGACGAGGACGAATCCCCCCGCGAAGCCGTCCAGAGCCTCGATCTCCTTCGCGGCGTCGCCGAACGCGGAAACCGCGTCGTCGATCCGGTTGGAGTCGACCTCGTAACGTGCAACACGTGCCAGCATGGATCGGAACCCTAACCGAGCCCTCGGTGTAGTAGCGGTGGTGGTGGACCGGCCACTGGACGAAACGGAGCTCGTCGAACGAGCGCGGCGCGGCGACCTCCGCGCCTGGGAGACGATCGTGCGCACACACCAGGGAATCGCCTTTCGAACCGCATACGTCCTGTCGGGAAGCGCCGCGGACGCCGAGGAGGCCGCGCAGGACGGCTTCGTCAAGGCCTATCGCGCGCTCGGACGCTTCCGGCGCGGCGCTCCGCTCCGGCCATGGCTGCTGCGGATCGTTGCGAACGAGGCGCGCAACCGCCGCCGTTCGGCCGCGCGGCGCGATCGCCTCACGCTGCGCGCGGCCGCTGAGGTCCGCCCGGGGGACGCGGTCCCGTCCCCCGAGGCGGCTCTGCTCTCTCGCGAGTCTCGAGATCAGCTCTTCGCCGCGGTCGGGCGGCTCTCCGACGATCACCGCGACGCGATCGCGTGTCGGTACTTCCTCGACCTGTCCGAGGACGAGACCGCGGCCGCGCTCGGCGTGCGCCGCGGCACGGTCAAGTCGCGTCTGTCCCGTGCACTCGAGCGGCTCCGCGAAGAGCTGGAGGCGGAGCTGTGACCTCGCTCGAGATCCGCCTGCGCGCGCTCGCCCACGATCTGGACTTGCCGGCCGAGCGCGATCTCGCGCCCGCGGTCATCGCTCAGCTATCGCTTTCAGGTACGCGCCCGTTCGCGTGGCGGCGCGCGGTCGTGCTGGCACTCGCGCTGGTGGCGATCGCGGTCGGCGCGGCGTTCGCGGTTCCGCAGGCGCGGTCGGCGATTCTGCGCTTCTTCCACCTCGGCGGCGAGACGATCATGCGCGTCGACACGCTGCCGCCGGCAGTCGAGCGCTCGCAGGCGGCCGGCCTCGGTTCGCCGCTGTCGCGCGCGAAGGCCGAGCGCACTCTGGGCTTCCGTCTACTCCTGCCGCCGGTTCACGGCAAGGGTCCTGAGCGCGTCTACCTGCTCGGCGACTCGGTCGGCACAGTCATCCTCCGCTCGCACGGCCGCCCGGTGCTGCTGTCGGAGTTCAGCTCTCCGGGCGAGATGGGGCTGAAGAAGCTCACCATCAACCAGACTCGAGTGCAGTGGGTGCAGGTGGACGGCCGCGCCGCCCTCTGGATCCGCGGCACACACACGCTGACCTACTTCGATCGCCAGCTCGGCTTCCGCGAGCAGACGATTCGCATCCGCAGCAACGTCCTCGTCTGGACGCGCGGGCGCCTGACACTCCGCCTCGAGGGAGACCTCACCCGCGCGGAGGCGATCGCACTCGCCCTAACCGTTCACTGATATCCCCCGGCGGGGGGAGATCCGCGGGGTGACTTGGCCCGAATATCTAACGATGACCACTGCGGAGATTTACGTCACCTCGGAGACCGAGCTGGAGCGCGTCGAAGGCTGGCGCGCCGAGGAGCTCGTCCGGGCCGGTTACACGCCCACCGATGCAGTCGCGCTGGCTGCGCGTCACGACATCGACCTGCACCAGGCGGTCGAGCTCATGACGCTGGGCTGCCCGTACGAGCTGGCCATCGAGATCCTGATCTAGTCACCACTGCGGCAGGCGTTCGGGTCGCTGGGCAGAATGTCGAGCCCGTGGTCCTAGCCTCGATCCCGTCCCCGCATACCGGCACGATCGACCTCGGGCCGGTGACGATCCACATGTACGGCCTGATGCTGCTGCTCGCGATTGCAGCGTGCATCTGGCTGACCGGCGTGCGCTGGGTGCGCCGTGGCGGCGACTGGGATCTGGTCCTGCGCGTTGCGGTGTGGGGGGTCGCGTTCGG
>DATDFL010000011.1:0-12564 GCA_036522595.1 Gaiellaceae bacterium | reverse complement strand
CCACGCCTACAACCCGACGATGGCTCTCGCGGTGGGGCTGGCGACGAGGCGCCCGGGGCTCGTCAACCTGCAGGGCAGTGCGGAGGACGACTGGCCAGGGACGGTCCGGCTCGTCCGCCTGTCCCGGCTCGCGCCGGTCGCGTGCGGCCCCGGGGTTGCCGCGGCTCTCGAGGACCACGGGCTTCAACCGTTCGCGACCGTTCCGAATGCGGTCGGGCCGGCGCCGCCGCCCGGAGAGCGAGTTGCGGACGTCGTCGCGGTCGGTCGCCTGGTCGAGCAAAAGAATCACGAGCTGGCGATCCGCGCGATCGCCCAGGTGCCGGACGCAACGCTTGCGATCGTCGGCGACGGGCCCTTGCGGCCCGAGCTGGAGCGGCTGGCCGCTGAGCTCGAGGCGCCGGTCATCTTCACGGGCGTACGGAGCGACGCCCGCGCGCTGATGGGCGCCGCAGACGTCGTGGTGATGCCGTCGCGCTGGGAAGGCCTGCCGCTGAGCGCGCTCGAGGCGCTCGCGTCCGGCACGCCGCTCGTCGCGACCAATGTGCGCGGCCTGCGGGAGCTCCTGACCGACGGCGAGAACGCGCTGCTCGTTCCGGAAGAGCCGGGGGCCCTGGCCGTGGCGCTCCGACGTGTGCTCGAAGAGCCCGAGCTTGCGGCTCGGCTCTCGGAAGCAGGCCGCCGGGTGGAGGGCGCGGGGTCTGACGACGCGCTGGTCGCCGGGTTCCTGTCGGTCTACGAACGGCTCGTCGCGTGAGGGTCTCGGTCGTCATCCCGGCCTTCGACGCCGAGGCGACGGTCGGCGCGGCGATCTCCTCGGCGCTCTGGCAGACCTACCGCGACTTCGAGGTCGTCGTCGTGGACGACGGCTCGCGCGACGCGACCGGCGCGATCGCCGCGTCCTTTCCCGAGCCGGTGCGGGTGGTCGCCCAGGAGAACGCAGGCGTCGCCGCTGCGCGCAACCGCGGGATCGACGAGGCTCAGGGCGAGCTGATCGCCTTCTGCGACGCCGACGACGTGCTCCTGCCGCAGCACCTCGAGGCGCTGGTCGGCGTCTACAACGGGGGCATTGCGACGTCGAACTGCTACTGGCTCTATCCCGGCGGCATCCACGGCGCGCGAACGCGCTACAAGGGGCAGTTCCCCGGGCCGGAGCGGCAGCGGCTCGCGATCCTGGAGCAGAACTTCGTCTCGACGATGTCGCTCTTCCCGAAGGCGCTCGTCGACGAGATCGGCCCCTTCGACACCGAGCTCGAGGTCGCCGAGGACTGGGACTTCTGGCTCCGCGCGATCTACTCCGGGCGGCGGGTCACGCTGCAGCCGAAGCCGCTGGCGCTCTACCGCCGCGGGACCGGCCTCAGCGTGGACGAGCGGCGCATGGACGAGCACGGCGACGCCGTCCTGCGCAAGGCGCTGGCGCGCGACGACCTGACGAGCGAGGAGCGCGCGTACGTGAAGCGCCGGCTCGCGGGGCCCGGCCCGGCCGAGCTGGGGCGCAAGGGCGACGAGGCGCTGCGCGCACGCGACTACCGCGCGGCCGCGCGCAGCTACCGCGAGGCCGCGACGCTCGCTCCGAGCGAGCCCGCGCTCGTCTGGAAGGCGCTGGTGATGCGGGTCGCGCCCCGGCTGGCCGGCCCGCTCGTCAGGGCGCGGCAAGTGCGAATCGAGGATCGGACCGGCCAGTGAGAGAGCTGCGGGTCGCTTTCGTGTGCACGGGGAACCGCTTCCGCAGCCCGCTCGCGGCCGCGCTGCTTGCCAGGGAGGCGGACGGGCTGCCTGTGCAGATCGTGTCCCTCGGGACGCTCGATCTCGGCAGCAAGCCCGCCCTGCCCGAGGCGATCGCGATTGCCGAGGATCTCGGGCTCGACCTCTCGGGACATGCTTCGCGGAACCTGACGGCCGTCGAGCTCGCGCCATTCGATCTCGTGCTCGGCTTCGAGCGCAAGCACGTCATGGCGTCGGTGGTCGAAGCCCGGGCGCGGCTCGAGCGCACTTTCACGCTGCCGGAGCTCGTCGGGCTCCTGCGCCGCCTCCCCGGGCCGCCGTTGCCGACCGACCCGGTCGAGCGTGCGCTTGTCCGCATTCGTCAGGCTCAAGCGGTGCGGCCCCCGGGCTTTCGGAACGGCCCGATGCCCGAGCTCGGAGACCCGCTCGGGAAGACGCTGCAGGCCCAGCGCCAGACGGGCGCCGAACTGTCGGAGCTCGTCTCCGAGCTGGCCGTCAGCCTCTTCGACTGATCCAGCGGTCGAGCGTCTCGGCCGCGGTACCGGTGCGCCCGCCGTGCTCCTCGATCCAGCGCAGGAGCCGGTGGTAGAGACGGTCGTAGCCCTTCGAGAGAATCGGATGGTGCGAGGGCGGGTGCCAGAGGATCGCGACTGCACCGCCGTACTCGGCCACCGGCTCCAGCGTCTCCACGGCGAGTTCGAACGCGGCGTCGGGGTCGAGCCCGAGGTACCGCTCCTCGGCGAGCGTCGCGTCCATCAGCACGAGCGGCAGCTCCCAGGCGCCGGGCTCACGCCGCTCCGGATCCCAGAGGCGATACGGGTACGGCGTCCCCGCGCGCAGGCCCGGCCGCGAGGGCCAGCCGATGCTCGAGTCATAGCGCAGCCCCGCCTCCCGCAGCTCGCCCGCAAGCCGCTCCGGCGCGCTCCTGAGGTAGTGGTGCCTGAGACCTAGTAACAGACTGTTACTAGGGAGCTCGCGCGCCTCCACTCCGATTCGGCCTGCTTCGTCGCGGGCGCCGTAGGAGGCATGGATGCCGATTTCGCGGCCGTCCTCGGCGGCTCGTTCGAGCGAACGCTTCAGCGCCGGCTGGTACCGCTTCGGGTAGCCGTCGTGCGGGTCGTCTTGCCGCGCCAGGAAGAAGCAGGTCGAGGCAGGCCCCATCCGGTCGAGCCGGAAGGCGGGGTCGCGGCGCGCGAATGCGTCGAGGACAAACGCCACGCCCTCTCGCCAGCGGCCACGTGCCAGCCGGCGTACCGCCGCCGGGAAGCCGCCTACCCCGAGCAGATCAATGTCGTGAGTCAAGGCGACGAGGAACCGTTTGCCGCCAGAAAAGCCCCGGCGCTCGAATCCCAGGCCGCCCGCGATCTCCGCGACGCGCGGGCCGGGAGGCTCGGCTGGTGGGAGCGGGCGGCCGTGCTGGTCGAGCCCCGTATCCCGCTCGTGGGCGAGCGTCAGCAGCCCGAAGACCTCGTCGAGAAGCTCGGGCTGGACGGGGACGCCCTCGTCGAACGGCTGCCCGAGCGCGTCGAGGAGCGTGTCGAGCGCGTACCGCTGCTCCGGGGTCACCTCGTGCGAAGCGCCGGGAAGAGGATCACGTCCCGAATCGCGTCGCTGCCGGTGATCGCCATGGTCAGCCGGTCGATTCCGACCCCGCAGCCGCCGGTCGGAGGCATCCCGTACGAGAGCGCCTCGACGAAGTCCGGGTCGCCGGGCTCGGATTCCTCCGCCCCGGCCTTGCGCTCGGCCTCCTGCATCGCGAAGCGCTGCGCCTGCTCCTCCGAGTCGTTGAGCTCGCTGAACGCATTCGCGAACTCCATCCCGGCGACGACGCACTCGAAGCGCTCGACGATTGTCTCGTCCTCGTCCGTCGTGCGCGCAAACGGCGAGAGCTCGATCGGCCAGTCGTAGACGATCGTCGGCTGGATCAGCTCGGGCTCGACGAAGTGCGAGTACGCATGGTCGGCGAGCTGTGACCAGGAACGGTCGCGCTCGGTGTCGACGCCCGCCTCCTGGAGCTTCGCCCGCAGCTCGGCCTCGTCCCGCGACCAGACTCCCTTGTCGTCGAGCGCTTCCACGAACTTCACGCGCTGCCACGGCGGCGCGAGTTCGACCTCGTGCCCACGGAACGTCACCTTCGTCGCGCCCATCGCCGCCTGCGCTGCGCGCTCGACCAGCGCCTCGGTGCGCGCCATCGTGTCGCGGTAGTCGGCGTACGCCTCGTACCACTCGACCTGCGTGAACTCCGGCGAGTGCTTGTACGAGATGCTCTCGTTGCGGAAGTCCTTCGACAGCTCGTAGACCTTCTCGAGCCCGCCGACGATCAGGCGCTTGAGGTAGAGCTCGTCGGCGATCCGCAGGTAGAGGTCGGTGTCGAGCTCGTTCGAGTGCGTGACGAACGGCTCCGCGAAGCCTCCGCCGTACCGGGGCTGCAGGATCGGCGTCTCGACCTCCAGGAAGCCCTCGCCGTCGAGGTACGCGCGCACCTCCTGGACGATCCGCGTGCGCGTCTGGAAGAGGCGCCTCGAGTCCTCGCTCATCAGCAGGTCGAGGTAGCGCTGGCGGTAGCGCGTCTCGGTGTCCGTGACGCCGTGGAAGGTGTCCGGCAGCGGCCGGCGGATCTTGGCGAGCAGCTCGAGCTTGGTCACCTCGAGCGAGGGCTCGCCGCGCTTCGAGCGCCCCGGCTTCCCGGCCACGCCTACGACATCGCCGAGGTCGACGTCGACCTTGTCGCGAACGATCAGCTGGATCCGCCCAGAGCGGTCGACGAGATCGAGGAAGGAGAGCTTCCCCATCTCGCGCCGAGCCATGACCCGGCCGGCGACGCGGTGTTCCCGGTCAAGGCTCTCCCCGGGTTCGGCGTTCTCCGCCTCGACTCGAACCGCAGCGATCTCTTCCCGCTCCGCAAACCGCTTGGGCAGCATCGCGCGAGTCTAGTGGGCGTCACCCCCAGATAAGCCAGCCGACCAGCAGCCCGGACCCGAAGAGGATTGCCCCGGCCAGAAACGCAGAATGCGCTGCGAGCCATAGTCCGAGCAGGCGGGCGCGGCCCCCGTCGGAGGAGATCGTGGCGATGACGTATGGGACCCTCCGTGGCGGCTCCACCCATGGCGGTGGCGGTTCCTCTTGTCCTCGACCTCTGAGGCTTGCCGCGACTGACTGCCGGATCGAGTCCGAGTCGATTCCCGCGTCGAGCAGCATCCGCGCTGCAACGCCGTCGTCCTCCCTCGCGAGGCCCAGGAGGATGTGCTCGGGGCCTATGTAATTGTGGTCCAGAGCCTTCGCTTCGCGGAGAGACAGCTCGAGAACCTTCTTTCTTCGCGGCGTGAAGGGAATCTGTCCGAGAGGGTGTTCGTCGCCGAATCCCACGATCCGAGCGACCTGACCGCGCACTTCCTCGAGGCGAACTCCCAGAGACGAAAGCGCGTCCCGTGCCGCGTTCTCATCGGATCGAAGCAGGCCCAGCAGAAGGTGCTCTGTGCCGATGTGGTTGTGCTTGAGCGCACGCGCCTCGTCCTGCGCGAGGACGACGACCTGCCGAGCCGGCTCCGTAAAGCGCTCGAACATGATTCGTCACCTTAGTCCCGCCCAAGCCGTCGACAAATCGCCGCGGAGGCGGGCTTTGCTCGCCTCCGCTCACGAAGGCTGTGCTTTAGCGCTCTCTGCGTGAAGTCATCATGGCCCGCGCAGCGGGCCGGACTTCACGCAGCTTTGATCTCGAGGATCTTGAACTTCATCGCGCCGCGCGGCGCTGCGACCTCGACGGTCTCGCCCTTCTTCTTGCCGATGATCGCCTTGCCGACGGGCGACTCGTTCGAGAGCTTGTTCTGCGTGGGATCCGCCTCGGCCGAGCCGACGATGCGGTACTCGAAGGTCTGCTTCGCGCCGATGTCGCGCAGCTTCACCTTGGAACCGATCGAGACCACGTCCTTGGCGACGTCCTTCTTGTTCAGCACACGGGCGCTTCGCAGCCGCTCCTCGAGCGTCGCGATGCGGTGTTCGAGCAGCGCCTGCTCGTTCTTCGCATCGTCGTACTCCGCGTTCTCGGCGATGTCGCCGAACTCGCGTGCGATGCGGATCCGATCGGCCACCTCGCGGCGCTTCACCGTCGAGAGGTGCTCGATCTCCCCCTTGAGCTTCTCGTAGCCTTCCTTGGTGAGAATGACGTCCTTCACAGGGCCTCCTGAAAGAAAAACGCGCGGCGCAAAGGCGCCATCGCGGGCGGGGATATTACCTGCACGGACTGACGGACGTCAACCCCTCCCACGGGTACTATTTCCCGCTCTGTGCAGGTAGATCTTCGCAGCAGCTGGTGGATCCGGGACGTCGAGATCCCGACCCGGCTTGTGCTTGCGCCGATGGCCGGCGTGAGCGTGCAAGCGTTCCGGCGCCAGGGTCGCCGCTTCGGTGCGGGCCTGGTGTGCTCGGAGATGGTGAGCTGCGCCGGCCTGCACCACGGAAACGAGCGAACTCTCGGCTATTTGCGGATTTCTTCGGACGAGCGGCCGCTCGCAGTGCAGATCTTCGGCTCCGAGCCTGAGGTGATGGCCGAGGCCGCGCGGATGGTCGAGGACGCGGGCGCGGACCTCGTGGACATCAACTTCGGCTGTCCCGTCAAGAAGGTCACGAAGACCGGGGCCGGCGCGACGCTGCTGGAGGATCCCGAGCGCGCGTGCTCGGTCGTCTCGGCGGTGGCGGAGGCCGTCTCGGTCCCGGTGACTGTGAAGATGCGCCGCGGGCTCGTGGACGGCTCGCGCTCGTGCCTGGAGCTTGGCCCGCGGCTCGTCGAGGCGGGAGCGGCTTCGTTGACGCTGCATCCGCGCTCGGCTCGGCAGATGTACACGGGCGAGGCCGACCATTCGCTGACGGCGGAGCTCGTCTCGCTCGTCGACGTGCCGGTGGTGGCGTCGGGCGACGTGACCTCGCGCGCGCGGGCGCAGGCGATCCTGGCGACGACCGGCGCGGCCGCGGTGATGGTCGGCCGGGCGGCGCAGGGAAACCCGTGGGCGCTGCGGGAGATCCTCGAGGGCGACGCTGAGCCGCCCGCGCGAGAGGAGGTCGTCGCGGAGCTGATCCTCTTCATGCGCGCGACGGTCGCCGAGCTCGGCGAGAAGCGGGGCACGGGGTTCCTGAAGAAGTTCTACGGCTGGTACCTCGGCCGCGGGCGCTTCCCGAGGCCGTTCAAGCAGGAGCTCGTCGAGCTGGAGACGCTCGCGGAGGTGGAGGAACGGCTCTTCGCAGCGGCCCCCGGCGCAGCCGAGGTGCTCGCGCAGCTGGAGGCGCAGCACCCCGAGGACGCGGACGACGTCGTCCTCGACCTCCCGATCTCGATCTACGGCGGCGGCTAAAGCGCACGGCCCCGACGGCGCCTCGTCGTATCAGTCGCCGGCCGTTCGCATCTCTTCGCAAAACCATTCGAGCAGACGGTCTGCGACGGCCGCATCGCGCTCCCGGCCCGACTCCGACGTGCCGAAACCCATGTGCTTCTCGCGGATCTCGGTGAGATATGCCGCGAGTTCGTCGCGCGTGGCTGCTTGTCGAAGCATCCGAGCCACGCCGCCGGCGTACGAGTCGTACTCGTCCGCCGCCTCCGGAATGCCCTTGACGCCTATCGGATCCCACTCCTCCATGAGGACGCGCCGGATGCCGGCGCCGCCTCGCCGCTTCCACCACATGTGCCAGTCGCTGAGCTCCATCTCCGAACGCGAAGGAAACCTACGACGGGCCGGGCGGAGCCGTGTGCTCGATCCCGGCGAGACCCGCCGTGTCCGTTCCGGACACGGCTGGGGACTGTCCCCGGACGTGGCTCGAACGGCCGGTCCGAAGTGTCACGAAAGTGTGACTTTTTATCCCCGGTTGAGTTCCCAGATCAGGCGGACCCCCTCGAGCGTCAGGAACGGGTCGATCTGGTCGAGCGTTCGGGCGTGCGGAGTGATCAGGTCCGCGAGCCCGCCTGTCGCGACGGTCTGCGCCTCGGCACCGAGCTCGCCCCGGATCCGATCGACGATCCCGTCAACCTGGCCGGCGAACCCGTAAACCAGCCCCGACTGCAGGCTCGCGGCCGTGTTCTTCGCGATCACGGTCTCGGGCGCCGCGAAGTCGATGCGGAAAAGCCGAGCCGCGCGCGCCGCCAACGCCTCCATCGAGATCTCTATCCCCGGCGCCAGCACTCCCCCGACGTACTCGCCCTCGGGCGAGACGACATCGAAATTCGTGGAGGTGCCGAAGTCGACCACGATGCACGGCGCTCCGTAGCGCTCCACGGCGGCGACGGCGTTCGCGATCCGGTCCGGCCCCACGTCGCGGGGGTCGTCGTAGCGAACCGGAACGCCGGTCTTGATACCCGGGCCCACCTCGAGCAGCTCCGCCTTTGCGTACTCCTTGCAGAAGTCCTCGTAGGCACGATGGAGCTGCGGCACGGTCGACGCCATGGCGACGCCTTTCACCACCGAGAGATCGACGAAGCTCCCGAAGAGCGCGCCAAGCTCGTCCCCGCTGCGATTGCGCTCCGTGGCCACGCGCCAGTGCTCGCGCAGCTCGGCCCCCTCGTAGAGCCCGAAGCCTGTCTGCGTGTTGCCCACGTCGATGGCCAGAAGCCCAGCCATAGACGCGAGCCTAACTTGAGGCGATGCCCCAGGCAGGGGATTCAGACGGCTATTTGAGCGCGAGCGCGGGGATGCTCCAATCGAAGTAGATCCCCTGGTAGACGAGGCTCCGCTGGTTCACCCGGTTGGAGAACCAGTAGCGGTTGTTGTAGGTCCGCTCCACCGCGACAGGCGCTACTTCGCGCATCAGGTCGAGGTCGAGCTGCCCGTAGACCTTGAACCGCTTCGGGCCGACGAGCCGCGCCGCGGCTTCCATTCTGCGGTTCCACTTCGGGAGGTTCATGTACGAGGCGTTGGTGTTGTTCTCGGCCTGGATGGTGTTGCCGTCGAAGAGGACGTTGATCCAGTCGTACGGGTCGGGGTAGTCGGAGCACCAGCCACGCGACACGGCGATGTCGGCGTCGTTGCCCCTGGTCTGGTACGGATCGTAGGGGCCTCCGCCCGAGAAGCCCTTCATCGTGATGTTCTCGGGCTCGAACCCGAGGTTGATCAGGTCCTGACGCACGATCTGCGCCTGGTTGTGATTCGCGGTTGAGTTCCCCCGGTAGTACATCGTGATCTTGCCGTCGCGTAAATGGCCCGCGGCCAGGCGCCTCGCTTTCGCGAGGTTGCGCCTGTAGAGCGTGACCTTTCGCCAGCCCGGGACGCCGGGGTTGAAGATGTGCGTCCACGGCTGCCCGGCGTAAGGCCCGGCCTGAGCGACGTAGGCGCGACGGTTGATGGCGTAGTTCAGCGCCTGGCGCAGCGGAAGGTTGTCCGTGAACACGTGATTCGCCATGTTCAGCGCCAGAAAGCCGGTGCAGTTCTGGGGCTCGGACCTGAAGTTCGACGGCGGCTTCAGGTCGGGAATCCCTGCCGGGTAGTAGCCCGGGACCTCATCCAGCTCTCCTGCCCTGAGCTGTTGGAAGGCAGTTTGCTCGTCCAGGCCCCAGAGCACGTCGACACCGGCGAGGTTCTGCGGCCGCTGGCGTCCTGGGCCGCGCGTCCAGTACCGGTTCCGCCGGATCGAGATCCGCGAGTCGACGTCGTTCCGCGTGAAGGCATACGGCCCCGCCGACGGATACGGGCGCGTGACCTCCCGCGAGAGCGGCAGCTTCGTCGAGGTCGCCTGGAAGACCGGCATCGTGATCTTCGAGAGAAAGGCGCCGTCCCGCTTCGTCAGGTGGATGACCAGCCTGTCGCCCTTCGCGACCACGCCGCGCACGTGCAGCGCGTTGCCGTTGTGGACGTCCTTCATCCCGACGATCTCGTCGGCCAGCAACCATTCCGCGGACACAGCGAGGTCGTGGTTCGCGAAGCGGTCGATCGCGTACTTGAAGTTCTTCGCCGTCACCGGCGAGCCGTCGCTGAAGCGAAAGCCCTTCCTGATGCGGAACGTGTAGGTCCTACCATCGTGCGAGACGGAGAACGAGGATGCGACCTCGGGCCGCAGCAGCGAGCCGGCCGGTCCGCGCTTGTCCGGGTAGTTGTAGAGCTTCGCCGCGGTCGCGTACTCGAGCCACCACGCCGTGGAGATGTACGCGGCCTGCGGGTCGATTCCCACCGACGAGCCCGCGAAGCCGGCGCGGAAGACCCCATGAACCGGCGGCGACGCGCTCGCGAATCGGGCCGCAGCGAACATCGCCGCGCCGGCGACCAGCAGCACGGCCGCGCGCTTCATCTCAGCGAGAGCGCCGGGATGCTCCAATCCTGGTAGACGCGACTGAAGATGAGGCTGCGCGGGTTCACGCTGCTCGAGAAGAAGTAGCGGTTGTTGTACGTCCGCATGAAGGCTCCCGGTGCGACGTTCTTCGTGATCTCGAGGTCGAGCTTGCCGAAGGCCCTCAGGCGAGCGTTTCCGCTCAGTCGCTCCGCAGCGGCGAGCTGGGCCCGGTACCTGGAGCTATCCACGCCTGTGATGTTCCAGAACGTGAAGAACGTCGAGAGCAGCGAGGCGGGGTCAGGAGAATCCGAGCACCAGGCCATCGAGACGCCCAGGTCGAGATCGGTCCCCCGCGTGCCCATCGCGGTGTAGAGGTTTCCGCCGGTGAACCCCTTCATCGTGATGTTGCCGGGCCGGAACCCGAGACGAATCAGGCTCTGCCGGACGAACTCGGCCTGCTCCGGGAACTGCGTGCGATAGCCGACCACGATCCTTCGGTTGCTGAGGTCACCGGCGAGCTTCCGCGCCTTGGCGAGGTTCGCGTGCACCGAATAGGGCTGCAAACGCTTCTTCGTGATCGAGCCCGGGAACGACGGCGGCAGGATGTGCGTCCAGGGGGTCGCGGCGGCAACTCCGGCCAGGCGCGCGTACCCGGTGCGGTCGACCGCCCAGTTGATCGCCTTGCGCATGGCCAGGCGCCGGAAGAGCGTGTTGTGGCCGTTGAGCGCGAGCTCGCCGATGCAGTTGTTCGCCTTCGCCCAGAACTGCGTCTTGTTGACGCCGTACCGATCCACGAGGCCCTGAGCTTCGGCCTCGGGCACCGGGCCTTCCTCGAGCTGGTTCGCCTCGACCTGATGGAAGGCGTCTTCCTCCTTCAGGCCCCACCGGACGTCGACGCCGGCGAGATGGTGCGGCCGCGCGCCGCGGTAATTCGTGTTGCGGCGGATCGACGTCAGCACGTTTACCTGGTTGGCCGAGAAGTAGTAGGGACCCGCCGACGGGTACGCGCCGGTCACCTCGCGGGTGAGCGGCAGCGTCGTCGAGGTCGCCTGGAAGAACGGCATGGTCAGCGTGGAGATGAACGTCGCATTGCGCCTGCCGAGTTGGACGACGAGCTTGTACGGCCCCCTGGCCCGGACGGCCCGGACATCCGCGATGAGTGCTCCCGCCGGGGACTGAAGTTCCGGATTCCTTGCCCGCGCGAACGCGTACGCGAAGTTCTTCGCCGTCACCGGCGAGCCGTCGCTGAAGCGAAAGTTCTTCCGCAGGAAGAAGGTGTAAGTCTTGCCGTGGTTCGAGACCGTGAACCGCGACGCAACTTCCGGAACGAGCCGGCTGCCGCGGTCTGACCAGTTGTAGAGCTTGGCGGCCGTCGCGTACTCGAGCCACCACCCGGTGGAGATGTAGCTCAGCTGCGGGTCGATCTGCACCGACGCGCCCGCCATGCCGACCCGGAAGATGCCCGGGCTCGGTGGGCCGGCGGCGGCGAGCCGGGCGGTGGCCAAGAAACCCGCCCCGATCGCCAGCAGTGCCAACGAGAGCCATAGCCGTCGGGGCATGTGTCGATTGAGACGACCGTTTCACGGTGGAGTTAGCCGCCTACAATCGATCCATGAACAGTCGCGACGAACGACTGGCGAAAAACGAGGCGCTCCTCCGCGAGGTGAACGAGCGGATCGCCGAGGTGGGCGAGCGGCTTCAGGTCCTGCCGGATGACGAAAAGCTCGACTTTCGCTGCGAGTGCGGGCGCCCGGAGTGCGACAGCGTCGTCCAGATGACGCCCGCGCAGTACCAGCACGTGCGAGCGGACAATGACCGGTTCGCGGTCGTACCTGGTCACGAGGATGGAGCGATCGAACGGGTGGTCGAGAAGAACGGGACCTACGTGATCGTCGACAAGCGTCCCGAAGCCGAGCCGTACGTCGGCGCGGACGGCCAGGCCGACAGCGGCGCCTAGTTAGCTAGCTAGCTAGAGCTCGTCGTCCGAGCCGAGCGACTCGCCGATCCGCTCGGCCAGCGCCTCTGGCGTCAGCGTCGGCTCGTCGCCGTCGCCGCGCAGCTCCTCGACGGTGACGTCACTCGAGGTGTAGACCTCGGCGCGCGGGATGATCCGGGTCGGGCGGTTCTTGTCCCAGACCCAGACGTCCTCCATCTTCAGCTGGAAGAACGGGTAGCTCTGCTGCGGCACGTACTGGAGGTCGAGCTTGTTGCAGAGGTACGTCGCGTCCTGCGTCAGCACGCAGTAGCGGAAGAGGCTGAAGACCGCCGAGTACTCCCTCTTCAGCGCGAGCTCCAGCTGGGCCTCGAACTCGTCAAGCTCGTCGAGGTGAGACATCAGGCCGTCATACTAGCTCTGACAACAAGGCCTGGACCGGCCCGAGACCAGGAATCTCCAGGCCTGGATCCAGCTCGGCGAGCGGCTCGAGGGCGAATCGCCGCTCCGCCAGGCGCGGATGCGGCACGGTGAGGCCCGGCTCTTCGACGGTTTCGTCTCCGTAGACGAGGAGGTCGAGGTCGATCGTGCGCGGCCCGAAGCGGGGGCCCGAGCCGCGTGTCCGGCCGAGCCGGGACTCGATTGCCAGCAGCCGCTCGAGCAGC
>DATDFL010000010.1:0-11631 GCA_036522595.1 Gaiellaceae bacterium | reverse complement strand
GCAACAACGTCCTCGTCGACCTCGGGAAGGTCGAGGCGCTGCTGCCTCGGTCCGAGCAGGTCGACGGCGAGCGCTACGAGCAGGGCTCGCGCATCAAGGCGGTGATCACGGAGGTCCGTTCGGGGACCAAGGGTCCGCAGGTAATCCTGTCGCGCCGCGACCCGGAGCTGATCAAGACGCTGTTCGAGCTCGAGGTGCCCGAGATCGCCGACGGCCTCGTCGAAATCCGCGCCGTCGCGCGTGAGACCGGCTACCGCTCGAAGATCGCGGTCGAGTCGCACGCCCAGGGCGTGGACCCGGTCGGCGCCTGCGTGGGCCCGCGCGGCTCGCGTGTGCGCATGGTCGTTTCCGAGCTCCGCGGCGAGAAGATCGACATCATCCCGTGGAACCCGGAGCCGGCGCGGTTCGTCGCGAAGGCGCTCTCGCCCGCGCGCGTGCGTGAGGTCTACCTCGACGACGACGCTCGCGACGCCACCGTCGTTGTGCCCGACGACCAGCTCGCGCTCGCGATCGGCAAGGAGGGCATGAACGCCCGTCTCGCCGCGCGCCTGACCGGCTGGAAGGTCGACATCAAGTCCGACACCGAGTTCGCGACCGAGGAGGCCGAGGCGGCCTTCGCGGGCGAGGGCGCTGAGGAGGAGTTCACCGGCCGCTGCGGCGCGATTCTCTCGACCGGCAAGCGCTGCCCGAACGCCGCCCTGCCCGGCTCCCGCTACTGCGGCGTTCCTGCACACCAGGAGCTCGCGCACAAGGAGGCAGCCGGAGAGGTTCCTGCCGAGGAGGTTCCAGCAGCAACGCCTGTGGCGACGCAGGAAGAGGTCGTGGCGGCCGAGCCTGTCGCTGTCGCAGCCGAAGAACCGGCTCCTGAAGAGCCCGTGGCCGAGGCGCAGCCCGAGCCTGAGCAGGCGCAGGAGGACCAGCCCGCTGCGTGAGCGCTCCTGTCAGGACGTGCGCAGGCTGCGGCCGGAAGGCTCCGCAGGACGAGTTGCTGCGCTTCGTCACGACCGACGGGGCGCTGACGCCATCGCCGACTGGACCCGGCCGCGGCGTCTACACCTGCAGGCGCCTGGCCTGCTTCGAGCGCGCCGCCGCGCGGCGAGCCTTCAATCGAACCCTGAAAACGTCAGTCCGGATCGATCCCGGGCTGGCACGGCTCTACACTGACGCGAATGGCTGACGGTCCGAACAGGCCCAACCGTCCGATCCGGCCCCGACAGGGAGCTCCGGCCGGGCGCCGCAAGCGCCGTGTTGTGATCGACACCGGCGCCGCGCGTCCGCGCCAGGACAGCCGCCACTCCCGCGACCGCCAGGAGACACGGCCGAAGCAGCCGCGAGAGGTCGTCCAGCCGACCGGTCCTGTGACCGTCGAGTCGGGCGTCACCGTCAAGGACCTCTCGCAGGCGCTCGGCAAGCCGATGCCGGAGATCATCAAGATGCTGATGGTCCTCGGCGCGCCGAAGACCGCGACGCAGTCGCTCTCCGACGAGGAGGTCGAGCTGATCGCCTCGGAGATCGACCGCGAGATCACGATCAAGCACGCGGCCGACGAAGAGCTCGAGCCGGAGGACTACGAGGACGACGAGGCGGATCTCGAGGCGCGGCCGCCGGTCGTGACGATCATGGGCCACGTCGACCACGGCAAGACGACCCTGCTCGACGCGATCCGCAAGTCGGCCGTCGTCGAGACCGAAGCCGGCGGGATCACCCAGCACATCGGTGCCTACCAGGTGCAGCACAACGGCCGCAAGCTGACCTTCCTCGACACCCCGGGCCACGAGGCGTTCACCGCCATGCGCGCCCGCGGCGCCAAGGTCACCGATATTGCGGTGCTGGTCGTTGCCGCCGACGACGGCGTGATGCCGCAGACGCGCGAGTCGATCTCGCACGCCCGGGCAGCCGAGGTGCCGATCGCCGTTGCGGTCAACAAGATCGACCTGCCGGACGCCAATCCCGACCGGGCTCGCAACGAGCTTGCCGCCGAGGGCCTCCAGCCGGAGGAGTGGGGAGGCACGACGCAGTTCTCCGAGGTCTCCGCCAAGCAGGGCCAGGGCCTCGACGACCTGCTCGAGAAGGTGCTGCTCGTCGCAGATGCCGAGCTCGAGCTGACCGCGAACCCGAAGGCGGAAGCCTCCGGGCCGATCATCGAGTCGCGGCTGGACGTCGGCCGCGGACCGGTCGCGACGATGCTCGTCCACCGCGGCACGCTCGAGGTCGGCGACGCGATCGTGGCCGGCGACGCCTGGGGCAAGGTCCGCGCCCTCTACAACTTCCGCGGCGAGAAGATCAAGGAGGCCCGGCCCGGCGACCCCGTCGAGATCCTCGGCTTCGACCATCCGCCGCCCGCCGGCGAGCAGGCCCGCGTCGTCGAGAACGAGCGCCAGGCGCGCGGCTACGCGCAGGTGCGCGGGGAGCGCCTGCGCCGGGAGCAGCTCGCGCAGCGCCGCGTCGGCGTCTCGCTGGAGTCGCTCTTCGAGCAGATCCAGGAAGGCGCCGTCCAGGACCTCAACCTGGTTCTGAAGGCGGACGTCGACGGCTCCGTCGAGGCCGCCCTCTCGGAGCTGCAGAAGATTCAGCACCCCGAGGTGCGGGTGAGCGTGATCCACCAGGGCGTCGGGGGGATCACCGAGAACGACATCATGCTGGCCTCAGCCTCGAACGCGATGGTCGTCGGCTTCAACGTCCGCCCCAACGCGGAGGCGCGGTCTCTGGCAGACCGCGAGGGCGTCGAGATCCGTACTTACCGCGTCATCTACCAGCTCACCCAGGACATCGAGCAGGCTCTGGTCGGGATGCTCAAGCCGGTGCGCACCGAGGAGACGATCGGCGAGGTCGAGGTGCGCGCGCTGTTCCGTGTCTCGCGGCTCGGCACGATCGCGGGCTCGTACGTGACGAACGGAACGGTCAAGCGCGGCGCGAGCGTGCGGGTCGTGCGCGACGGCACGGTCATCCACGAGACCCGGATCTCGCAGCTGAAGCGCTTCAAGGACGACGCCCGCGAGGTCGAGGAGGGCTTCGAGTGCGGCATCCTGCTCGAGGGCTTCAACGATGTGAAGGAAGGCGACGTGCTCGAGGTCTACGAGACCCGCGAGGTCGAGCGCACCGACCTCGAGACGCCACCCGGCGGTTAACGGCTATCGCTCTTGGGCTCCGCCGGCTACGTCGGCATCCTCTCCGCTGAGCTGCATTTCCCCGAGAACGGCTCGCTGAAGGGCAAGCGCAAGGAACTGCTGTCGGTGAAGGCGCAGCTGCAGCGCCGCTTCGGCGCCTCGGTCGCCGAGGTCGACCACCACGAGCTCTGGCAGCGTGCGCGCCTGACGCTCTCGTGCGTTGCGCGCGGACATCGCGAGCTCGAGGAGCTGCTCGACGGAGCGGAGCGCTACCTCGCGGGCCAGGCGTTCGAGCTCGGCCTCGTCGAGCGCGAGATCGTCACCCTGGACGACTGAGGCAAGCTTGAATACCGGATATGAGCGACCGGATGCGACGCGTCAATGAGGCCGTCCGCGAAGTGATCTCCGAGGGCGTTGGCGAGCTGAAGGACCCGCGCGTGGGTTTCGTCACGATCACCGGGGTCGAGACGTCGGCTGACCTGCGTCACGCAACTGTCTTCGTCAGCGTCCTGGGAACCCGAGGCAAACGCGAGAAGACGCTTGCCGGCCTGACCGCTGCGCACGGTGTCCTGCAGGCTCGCGTCGCCCGGGAGCTCAGGCTGAAGCGGACTCCCCAGCTGACCTTCGAATACGATCCGACGGTCGAGCGCGGCGTCCGCATGACCCAATTGATCGATGAGCTCGCGCCAAGAGACGAGTGACGATCTGAGGGCGGTTGCCGAAGCCCTCCGATCTCACGACCGCTTTCTCATCGTCACGCACGAGAACCCGGACGGGGACGCGCTCGGCTCGCTGCTCGCGATGAAGCTCGGGCTCGAGGCGCTCGGCAAGGACCTCGTCACCTTCCTGCCCGGGGAGAGCGGGATCCCGAGCGACCTCTCGCTGCTCCACCTCGAAGGCTTGCAGCGGTCGCTGCCTGCGGATTCTGCGGAGCGCGTGTTGCTCGCCCTGGACTGTGCGAACGCGGCGCGGATGGGAGCGGCCTCCGAGCTGCTCGAGCGAGTGCCGCTCTCGATCGACGTCGACCACCACCACGACAACACGCGCTTCGGGACGATCAACCTCGTCTTGGATCGCGCTTCGTCGACGGGCGAGATCGTTGCCGGGATCCTCGACGAGCTCGGTGTCGAGCTGACGCGCGAGATCGCCGAGCCGATCTACGTCGCGCTGATGACCGACACGGGGCGCTTCGGGTACACGAACACGACACCGGAGGCGCACGATCTCGCGGCCCGGCTGCTGCGGGCGGGCGTCGATCCGCGCCGCGTCTTCCAGGAGGTGTACGAGCGGGTCGCGCTGGCGCACCTGAAGCTCGTCGGCCGGGCCGAGGAACGGGCCGCGGTGTACGAGGGCGGCCGGCTGATCGTCTCGTACCTCGTGCGAAGCGACTTCGCGGACTTCGGCGTGGGGGAGGAGTACGCGGAGGGGATCATCGACCGGCTGCGCTCCGTTGACGGGACGGAGATGGCGGCGATGATCCGCGAGCCTCCCGAGCCGCCCAACTCGCCGCGGCGCGTGTCGCTGCGCGCCTCGCATGACGAGATCGACGTCTCTGCGATCGCGAGGAAGCGAGGAGGCGGAGGACACCGCCAGGCCGCGGGCTTCTCGAGCGAAGAGTCGATCGAGAAGATCGTCGAGTTCGTCCGGAGCGAGTTCGTCCAGGCGACGCGTGCCGCCACGCGCGCTTAGCCCAAGCGGGCTCTTCCTGGTGGACAAGCCCGAGGGGCCGTCTTCGTTTGCGGTCGTCGCCGAGGTGCGCCGGCAGACCGGGGCTCGCACCGGCCACGCGGGAACCCTGGATCCGTTCGCGACCGGGCTCTTGCTAGTGTTGTCCGGCGCGGCAACTAAGCTGGCCTCATGCTTCGTTGGGCTCGACAAGCGCTACGTGACCGACGTCGACTTGCGCGCGGTGACCGATACCGGCGACCGCGAAGGTGCGGTGGTCGAACAGCACGAGGCTCTGACAACGGACGAGCTCGAGCCCCGGCTCGCGGGCCTCCGGGGCGAGATCGAGCTGCCGATTCCCGCCGCCTCGGCGGTGAAGGTCGGCGGTGAGCGCGCCTACCGCTTGCATCGGCGTGGGGTGGAGGTCGACATGCCCGTGCGACGCTCTCGGGTCGATGCGCTCGACGTCATTTCCTATAGCGACGGTGTCGTCCGGCTCGACCTGCGGGTCAGTTCGGGGACCTACGTGCGGTCGATCGCCGCGGCGCTCGGCGGTCACTGTGCGACCCTGCGACGCACCGAGGTGGGGCCGTTCCGGGTCGAGGAGGCCGATCGGGAGCGGATCATCCCGCCCGAGGAGGCGCTCGCCCGGATCGGGCTGACCGCCGGCTCGCTGGAACCGCGGTGAAGGTCGCGCGCGAGGTCGACGAGCTGGAGCGGCGGCCGCGTGCGGTCGCGATCGGGACTTTCGACGGCGTCCATCTCGGGCATCGGCGCGTGCTCGAGGCGGCAGTCGCCGCCGGGCTCACGCCGACCGTGGTCACGTTCGACCCGCATCCGCGGATCGCCTTCGGCTACGAGGTCGAGCTCCTGTCGCCGCTGCAACGGCGCCTCGAGCTGCTCGGCGAGGCCGGGATCGAGGACACGCTCGTGGTCGAGTTCGATCTCGACCTCGCGCGCTTCGAGCCAGAGGAGTTTGCCCAGCGGGTGCTGCAGCCGATCGGCGCGGAGGTAGTCGTCGCCGGCGCCGACTTCCGCTTCGGTCGCGGCCGGAGGGGCGATCTCGAGCTGCTTCGGCGGCTGGGGTACGACGCGCGGACGGTGCCGCTCGTCGAAGACGTCTCCTCGAGCCGGATCCGTGAGTTTCTCCGGCGCGGCGAGATCGAGCGGGCGGCGAAGCTGCTCGGCCGTCCACCCGAAGTCGAGGGCACGGTCGTTACGGGAGACGCGCGCGGCGGGACGCTCGGCTTTCCGACGGCGAACCTGCGCCTGGAGCCGGAGCTCCTCGTGCCCGCGTACGGGATCTACGCGGGCGCGGCCGACGGCCAACGCGCAGCGATCTCCATCGGCACGAACCCGCACTACGGCGGGGCAGAGCGGCGAGTGGAGGCGTACCTGCTCGATTTCGAGGGGGATCTCTACGGCCGCAGGCTTGTCGTGCAGCTCTGGCGCCGCCTTCGCGACGAGCAGTCGTTCGACAGCGAGGAAGAGCTCGTCGCCCAGATTGCGCGTGACGTCGAGGAGACTCGCGCAGCGCAGCCGCCTGCCTAGTTTCCACGAGATTAGGGGAGCGCAAGTTTCACCAACTTGCGGAATCTGCTGGGCATGGGAGAGATGTCGAACGCCGCCCCGAGGCTCCACGTCATCGAAACGGTGGGCTGTCTGGCGTGCGGGGCCGTCTACGCCAAGCCGCGGCTCGGCGGGACGGCAGCGACGAATCCGGGCTGCCCGAAGTGCGGGTACCTCGGCTGGTCTTCGCTCAGCCCCGTGTCAGAGCCTGCGCCCCACCACTTCTACGCGGATCCCCGGCGCACCCAGCTCGCCCCACCACGCTGACGCCGCCGAAGAAGTGGTGCAGCGAGGGCCAGGCGCGCACCTCGTAGCCTGCTTCCTCCAACCGTGCCGGCACCTCGGGCTCGAAGCCCGGCTCCAGGTGCACGAGCCCCGCTGCCGGATGGAGCCTGGGCCGTCCTACGGCGGCCGCGGGCTCGAGCCCTTCGTCGAGGATGCCTGCAACCACCTGGAGGAGCGCGCTCCGCAGCCGCGTCCCGCCGGCAGCGCCTGCCGCGAGCACGAGCCCGTCCCCGTCGAGCGCCAGGCTGGGAGCCATCATGCTCCCCATGCGATCGCCCGGCTCGAGGCGGCCCCGGACGAGATCGGTCTCGCCGAGCATGCTGTTGAGGTGGAGGTCGAGCCCCGGGAGGAAATCACCGGACCCGAGACCCAGGCTTGTCGTCAGCACGCAGGCGTTTCCGTCCTCGTCGGTCACGGTGAGATTCGTGGTGTGTCCGTCGACCGTCTGCGTGTCGAGCGTGCCGACGAGCGCGATTGCCCGCTCGGCGGCTGAAAGCCCGAGCAGGCGCGGAAGCCTGGAGATCGCGCCGCGAACTCCGGACAGCCCCGCGCGCGTGACCAACCGGGTACCTGCGTAGGCAACCTCCACCGGCTCCGTCCAGGCAGCGTCGTACGCATTGAGGTCCTCGCGGGTGACCACGCCGCCGCGCTCGTCCATGAGCCCGAGCAGCGAGTCGGCTAGCGTTCCCTCGTAGAAGCTCCGCGGGCCCTCCTCCGCCACGATCGCGAGAGCACGGACGAGCCCCGGCTGTTCGAGTCGGCTGCCGGCTTCGAGCAGGTCGCCGCCGGGCGCGTAGATGCGGGCGCCCTCGTTCATCGTCATCACGGGCGCGAGCATCGCGAGGCAGGACGCGTGTGCCGTGGGAAAGTCGACCCCATCACGCGCAAGTCGCAGGGCCGGCTCGACGAGTCGCGGCCAGGGCAGCCGCCCGAACTCGTCGTGCAGCGCGGCAAGTCCTGCCGGCAGTCCCGGGACGCCGCACGAGGCGATCCCGACCGCGTAGTGGACGAGCTCGGTTCCGAAGGGAATCTCCAGCTCGAGGAGCTGCACGTCTCGGCGTTCCCCGGCGAGGCCCGGAACGGCGACGAAGCAATCGAGGTTTCGCGCCTCTCCGGAGGCCGCATCGAGGTAGATCCCGTGCCCGCCGCCGAGCAGACCCGTCATCACGGTTTCCGCGACGCAGGATGCCAGCGCGGCTGCGACGGCCGCGTCCGCGGCAGAGCCCCCGTCGGCGAGGATCTCGATCCCCGCCTCGACCGTGGCCGGGTGCCCGGCTGCAACTGCCGCGTCCACTGTGAAGAGATCGTGACGCTTCCGGCGCACTTCCGTCACCCACACATGCGCTCGTTCTCGTTACGCTCGCAGTGGGGAGGAGGTTGGTGGCCACCGGGCCCCCAAGCGCGGGAACTGAGCCGAAAACCGCTGAGTTGCTACCCTTCCGCGAGACCGCAGTCTCGGCCGTACGCAGGAGCTTCCCCGCGGCGCGCTTGGACTGCGGAGTCGCGCGTTTGAAGGAGGTAGTTTGACCCTCACCAAGGAAGCGAAGCAGGACATCGTCGGTAAGCACGGCCGCAGCGAGAGCGACACCGGCTCGGCCCACGTGCAGATCGCGCTCCTCACGGCTCGCATCAACGAGCTCACCGGGCATCTCCGCCAGCACCCGAAAGACCACCATTCGCGCCGGGGATTGCTCAAGCTCGTCGGGCGCCGCCGCCGCTTTCTGCAGTACCTGCAGAAGCGCGACCTCGAGGGCTACCGCAACCTGATCCAGGAGCTCGGCCTGAGGAGGTAGGCCGAACCAGAAACCAACCCGCGGAGGGTGGAAGTTTGAGCGAGCCTCGGGCCCAGGAGGCTGACTCAAACCTCCACTCTCCACAAGAAGTGGAGGAATCACATGGCAGTTACGACTGAGCCCCGGACCGCGACGGTGTCTGTCACCGTCGGCGACAAGGAGCTGACTTTCGAGACCGGGAAGCTCGCCAAGCAGGCCGACGGCGCCGTCGTCGTCCGCGCGGGCGAGACGATGGTGCTCGCGACCGCGCAGGGCAAGATGGAGGCCCGCGAGGGCGCGGACTTCTTCCCGCTCACCGTGGACGTCGAGGAGCGGATGTACGCCGCCGGGAAGATCCCCGGCGGTTTCTTCAAGCGCGAAGGACGTCCGACCGAGCGCGCGATCCTGACCGCGCGGATGATCGACCGCCCGATCCGGCCCCTCTGGCCGAAGGGCTACAAGAACGAGGTACACGTTGTCTGCACGACGCTCTCGGCAGACCTCGTCACCGCGCACGACATCCTTTGCATCAACGGCGCCTCGGCCGCGCTGATGATGTCGCCCCTGCCCTTCCTGGGCCCGATCGGCGCCGTTCGCATCGGCCAGATCGAGGGTGAGCTCATGGTCAACCCGACCCTCGACCAGATCGAGACCGGCGAGAGCGCCCTCGACCTGATCGTCGTCGGCACGAGGGACGCATTGACGATGGTCGAGGCCGGCGCGATGGAGATCCCCGAGGAGACGATCCTCGAGGCCTTCGAGCTCGCGCACGCCGAGATCGTGAAGATCTGCGACGCGCAGGAAGACCTGCGGCGCCAGGCCGGCAAGGAGCGCTGGCTCGACGCCGAGCTGACCGAGCAGCTGGAGAGCGAGCACGGCTCCAGCTTCCAGGAGCGCATCGGCAGCGAAGGGCTCCGCGAGGCCGGCACGCTGGTGGAAGAGCTCGTCTCCGAGCTCTGCCCGCCGATCACCATGGATTCGACCGAGGAGGACATTCGTCGGCAGATCCAGGTGCGAGCGAGCCTCGCGGTGATCCTCGAGCGACAGCGCCTCGAGGCCACCATCGGTCCGGTCCGCGACCAGTTCGAGGACGACCTCCGGGCGCTGACCGACGCGGAGCAGGACTCAAAGGAGCTCAAGTCGGCGAAGCGGGGCCTGCTCTTCCAGCGGATCGAGGACGAGATCGACCTGCCGTTCCCGGTCGGCCCGACGCCGGCCGACGACGACGTTCCGGCTGTCAAGGACTCGACCACGCGCCAGTTCGTCAAGCGCTCCGCCGAGGCGATCTACAAGGAGCTCGTCCGCCGCAAGATCGCAGTCGACAAGCGCCGTCCCGACGGGCGCGGCGCCGAGGAGATCCGCCCGGTCACGTGCGAGGTGGGCGTCAGCCCCCGCACGCACGGCTCGGCGCTCTTCACACGCGGCCAGACGCAGATCCTGTCGCTGCTGACGCTCGGCACCGCGAAGGAAGGGCAGCGCATCGACGACCTCTCGCTCGAGTCAGAGCGCCGCTACATGCACCACTACAACTTCCCGCCCTATTCGGTCGGCGAGACGGGCTTCATGCGAGGCCCGAAGCGGCGTGACATCGGTCACGGCGCTCTCGCGCAGCGGGCGCTCGAGCCGGTCATCCCGGCACTCGAGGAGTTCCCGTACACGATCCGCATCGTCTCGGAGACGCTCGAGTCCAACGGTTCGTCGTCCATGGGCTCGGTCTGCGGGTCGACCCTCGCCCTGCAGGACGCGGGCGTGCCGATCAAGGCGCCCGTGGGCGGGATCGCGATGGGCCTCGTCAAGGAGGGCGACGACTACGTGATCCTGACCGACATCCAGGGCGCCGAGGACCATCTCGGTGACATGGACTTCAAGGTCGCCGGGACGCGCGCGGGCATCACCGCCCTGCAGATGGACATCAAGATCACCGGCGTCACGCAGGAGATCATGAGCAACGCGCTCGCGCAGGCCAAGCAGGCGCGTGAGTTCATCCTCGACAGGATGGCCGAGACGCTTTCCGAGAGCCGGCAGCAGCTGTCGGCGAACGCGCCGCGGATCTCGACGGTCAAGATCGACCCGGAGAAGATCGGGATGGTGATCGGCAAGGGCGGCGAGACCATCCGCTCGCTCGAGTCCGACCACGAGGTCCAGATCGACATCGAGGAGGACGGCACGATCCTGATCTACGCGACCGACGGCCCGAAGGCAGAGGGGGCGATCGCCGCGATCGAGGGCCTGACGAAGGAGCCCGAGGTCGGGGACACGTACACCGGCAGGGTCGTCAAGACCACGCAGTTCGGTGCGTTCGTCGAGCTGAAGAAGGGCACCGACGGGCTGCTCCACGTCTCGAACGTCGGCCCCGGCCGGGTCGGCCACATCGAGGACGTGATCGGCCGCGGCGACGTGCTCGACGTGATCGTCCAGGAGGTCGACAAGGAGCGCGGCCGGATCGGCCTCAAGCTGGTCGCCAAGCACGAGAACGGCAACCTCGTTCAGCCGGAGGAGCTGATCGAGCGGGCCAAGAACGCCCCGCCCCGCGAGCGCGAAGAGCGTCCTCCGCGCCGCGACGGCGATCGTGGCCGCGGTCGAGGTGGCCGGGGCCGCGGCGACAGGCGCGACCGCTAGCGCTTGACGCACGACGTCACCGTCACGCTGGCGGTTTTGGGGGTCGCGGGCCAGGCGCTCGCGGCCCTCTTGCTGCTGGTGGCGCTCGCGCGGCTCGGCCGCTTGCGAGAACTGGTCGAGGGCTACGAGCTCTGGCTCGTCTTCGCCGTCTCGGCGATCGCCACCGGAGGGAGCCTGTTCTTCTCGGAGATCGCCGGCTTCGTTCCCTGCGAGCTCTGCTGGTTCCAGCGCATCTGCATGTACCCGCTCTCGATCGCGAGCCTGCTCGCGGCCGCCGCCAACGACCGGCGCGCGTCGCGTTACCTGCTGCCGCTCCCGCTGGTCGGCGCGGGCGTCTCCGTCTACCACCTCCTGATCGAGAACGGCGCGATCAAGGAGCCGTCCGCCTGCCAGATCGGGGGTGCCGGCTGCGCGGTCAAGTGGATCAACGAGTTCGGCTACATGACGATCCCGACGCTGGCGCTGACCGGGTTCGCGCTCTGCTTCGCGTTCTTGCTGCTCGGTGCGCTCCCGCCCCCGCGAGCGGCTACGGTGACGGAGTGACGAGCGGGAAGAAGGCGAGGAAGCAGCGCCGGACGCCGGCCCCGCCGCCCGTCCGGAGCACCGGCGGCGGC
>DATDFL010000009.1:0-11516 GCA_036522595.1 Gaiellaceae bacterium | reverse complement strand
TGTTCGGCAAGACGCAGGACGGCGAGGTTGGCGCCGCGGTCGCATGCGCGCTCGAGGGAACTCGCCCGCTGCTGCTCGAGATCCAGGCGCTCGTCGCGCCCACCGACCTGGCGATGCCGCGGCGTGTCGGCACCGGCGTCGACCCGAAGCGGCTCGCGATGATCGTCGCCGTCCTGTCGCGCCACGCGGGAGTCGCGCTCGGTCAGGCCGACGTCTTCGTGAACGTCGCGGGCGGCGTTCGGATCGATGAGCCTGGTGCCGACCTCGCGATCGCGCTCGCAGTCGTCTCCGCGGCAAAGGGAAAACCGATGAAGCCGAAGCTCGCGGCGTTCGGCGAGATCGGCCTCACGGGCCGGCTGCGGCCGGCGACCCAGGCGGAGCGGAGGCTCGAGGAATGCGCCAAGCTCGGGATCGAGGCCGCCGTGGCTCCGGCCGATACCAAAGTTCGTGGCAAACTACGCATTCTGGAAGCCGAGTCGTTGAGGGAAGCCGCGAGGGCAGCGATCGATGCAAAACCAGCCGAGCGAGGATAAGGCCGGCGCGCGGATACCTCCGCCGCTCGGCCTCGTCCGCCAGCCCGCCCGCGTAGACCCCCGCCTCGACCCGAAGGTGCTCTCGGCGGTCGCGCGGATCGCTCCGGGCACCGAGTTGCGGCAGGCGATCGACGACATCATCCGCTCGAGGGAGGGCGCGCTGATCGTGATCGGCGAGCCCAACGATCTTGCGTTCATGCTCTCCGGCGGGATACGGCTCGACCAGGGCTTCACGCCGCAGTTCCTCTACGAGCTGGCGAAGATGGACGGGGCGATCATCGTCAACGCGCCGGTGACGAAGATCGCGTACGCGAACGTCCAGCTGATGCCCGACCCGACGATTCCGTCGAGCGAGACCGGCACGCGCCACCGCACCGCCGAGCGCGTGGCGAAGCAGACGGAGGGGCTGGTGATCTCGATCTCGCAGCAGCGCGAGACGGTGACGATCTTCGTCGGCCAGAGCCGCTACCAGCTCGAGCCGATCGCGGACGTGCTCGCGAAGACGAACCAGGCGCTCGGGACGCTCGAGACATATCGCACGCGGCTGGAGCAGGTGCTGACGAGGCTGACCGCGCTGGAGTTCCAGAACGCGGTCATGCTCGACGACGTCCTCGTGACGGTACAGCGCGCCGAGCTGACGACGCGGATGGCCGAGGAGATCGAGCGCGCGTGCGTCGAGCTCGGTGAGGAGGGCCGCCTGATCCGGATGCAGCTCGAGGAGCTCGTCGCCGACGTTCCGGACGAGAAGGCCGCGCTCGTCTACGACTACCACGCGGACGGCGGGGCCGAGCGAACGCGCGAAGGGCTCGAGGCGCTTGCCGCGATCCCGTACGACCAGCTGTTGGAGTTCGAACTGCTCGCCGTGCTCGGCTATCCGGCGTCCGTCAATCCGCTGGACCATTCGATCTCGCCGCGCGGGTACCGGGTGCTTTCGCACATCCCGCGGCTGCCCGACTCGGTGGTCAAGCGGGTCGTCTCGACGCTGCCGGGGCTCGAGGGGATCGTGCGCGCCTCACAGCGCGAGCTCGAGGCGGTCGACGGGGTCGGAACCGTCCGTGCCCGCGAGATCCGCGAAGGCCTCCGCCGGCTGCAGGAGCACAACCTGATGGACCGCTACTTGCAGCTCTGAGCAGGGATTTTGCCGAAAAAGTGGCGTTTTCCAGCGATTTTCGCTATACTGCGGTAGTTCGCCGGCGGTAGAAGCACCCCGCCGGCGTCGTTGCGGAGAAAGCAATCCACGAAAGGGGAGGGTCGGCGTTGTACAAGGTCGGCGACAAGGTGGTGTATCCCCACCACGGGGCAGGCACGGTCGTCAAGAAGGAATCTCGCGAGGTTCTGGGGGAAAAGCGGGAGTATCTGACGATCAAGATCCTGCACAACGACATGACTGTGAACGTTCCGAGTGACAACGCCGAGCGCGTCGGTCTCCGGAAGGTGATCGACGAGCAGATGGTTGCGAAGGTGCTGAAAGCGCTGACGGGCAACGGCACGAACATGCCGAAGAACTGGAACCGCCGCTTCAAGCACAACCGCGACAAGATGAAGACGGGTGACATCTTCGAGCTGGCCGAGGTCGTGCGCAATCTCGCGCTCCGCGACCACGAGAAGGGCCTCTCGACGGGCGAGAAGCAGATGTTCGTCAAGGCCAAGAAGATCCTCTCGAGCGAGCTCATGTACGCCAAGGACATGGACGAGGACGAGGCGGCCGAGTGGCTGGACGACGTTCTCTCCCGCGGCGGCAAGAAGACGAAGAAGAGCACGGCGAAGGTCGCCGCCACCGCGTAGTTGTCCACGTGGGCCGTCCTCGCTGCGGCTGGCCGCGGCGAGCGGCTCGGTTCTGATCGTCCCAAGGCGTTTGCGCGCCTAGCCGGTCGTCCGCTGCTCGCGGAGAGCCTCGAGCGCCTCGAGGGCTCGGACTGGATCGAGTTCATCGTGATCGCCGCTCCCGCCGAGTGGGAGGAGCCGGCGATCCTGCTGGCTGAGGAGCTCGGTGCGGGGAAGGTCTCGTCGGTCGTGACCGGCGGCCCGTCGCGCTCCGAATCGGTGCGGGAGGCGCTGGCCGAGGTCGCGGATGACGCCGCGGTGGTGCTGGTGCACGACGCGGCGCGGCCGCTGCTGGCGGATGAGGTGATCGAGCGCGTCCTCGCGCCGCTGAGCGAGGGGTGGGACGGCGTCGTGCCGGGCCTGCCGGTGAGCGACACCGTGAAGCGCGTAGAGGGTGAGCGCGTGGTCGAGACGCTCCAGCGCGGCGACCTGGTCGCAGTGCAGACCCCGCAGGCGTTCATCGCCTCGGTGCTGCGCGACGCGCTCGCCGGCGACATCTCGCAGGCGAGCGACTGCGCCTCGCTCGTTGAGGCGCGAGGTGGACGGGTGAGGGTCGTCGACGGAGACCAGCGTTTGCTGAAGGTCACGACCGCCGAAGACTTGGCGCAGGTCGAGGCCTGGCTCGCCCCTTTGTGATCGTCGACTACCACATGCACCTTCGTGGCCCCGACGACTCGCCGCTTGGGCCTTACTCGGCCGACCGCGCTGAGGAGTACGTCGAGCAGGCCCGCCGGGCCGGGGTGGACGAGATCGGGTTCACCGACCACGTCTACTACTTCCTGCAGGGCAAGGATCTCTGGGAGATCCCGTGGATGCTCGAGCGCTGCTCCGACGACCTCGACGACTACGTGGACGCGGTGCTCGAGGCGAAGCGGCGCGGGCTGCCCGTGAAGCTCGGGCTCGAGGTCGATTACTTCCCGGGAACCGAAGTGGGCGTCGCGGAGCTGCTCGAGCCGTACCCCTGGGACTACGTGCTCGGCTCGGTGCACTTCGTCGACGGCTTCCCGGTCGACCAGGAACCGGGGCTCGTCCACAAGCTGCCGGCCGGCGAGGCCTGGCGCCGCTACTTCGTCTGGCTCCGCAACGCGGCCCGCTCCGGACTGTTCGACGTTCTCTCGCACCCGGATCTCGTCAAGATCTTCGGGATGCGCGCGCCGGACGAGGAGACGCACTACATGCACATCGAGACCGCCGACGCGATCGAGGCGGCCGGCGTCTGCGTCGAGGTCTCCGCGGCCGGGCTCCACAAGCCGGTCGGCGAGCTCTACCCCGATCGCGAGCTCCTCGCCGCCTGCCTCGAGCGCGGCGTGCCGATCACGCTCGCCTCGGATGCCCACCGGCCCGAGCACGTCGGCCGCGACCTCGACAAGGCCGCAGCTTTCGCGCGCGAGGTCGGCTACGAGACGGTGACCGTCTTCGACCGGCGCGAGCGCCGGCAGGAACCAATCGGGTGAGAGTCGGCGTCGGAGTCGACGCGCACGCGCTCGTCGAGGGCGTGCCGCTCGTGCTCGGCGGCGTCGAGGTCGACTTCGCGCGCGGCCTCGCGGGCCACTCGGACGGCGACGTCATCTCGCACGCGCTGATCGACGCGGTTCTCGGCGCGGCCGGCCTCGGCGACATCGGCTCCCTCTTCCCCTCCGATTCGAGCGAATGGGAGGGCGCCCGCTCGCTCGACCTGCTGGCGCAGGCCTACGAGATGGTTCGCGCGATGGGCTGGAGCCTCGCGAACGCCGATTGCGTGCTGGTCGGCGAGGAGCCGCGCATCACGCCGTTCCGCGCCGCGATGCACGAGCGGCTCGCGGAGGCAATGGGCGTCGCCCCCGGCCTTGTGACCGTGCGCGCCACGACCACGGACCGACTCGGGTTCACCGGCCGCGGCGAAGGCCTCGCCGCGATCGCCGTCGCGCTGCTCGAAGAATGATCGTCCCGGCCGACGCGGAGACCCGTGCCAAGCCGTCGTTCCAGCAGCTCAGGCGCGCGTGGCCGGAGATCGTCTTCCACGACAAGATCTCGAACGCCAACTGGGGGCGGCTCTATGACGAGCGGCCGGAGTTCCAGTTCGCGCTCGTCGAGGACGGGGAAGTGCGCGGCG
Source organism: Gaiellaceae bacterium (assembly GCA_036522595.1). Classification (GTDB taxonomy): domain Bacteria; phylum Actinomycetota; class Thermoleophilia; order Gaiellales; family Gaiellaceae; genus AC-32. Next base: position 7,067 of record DATDFL010000009.1, on the reverse strand, counting down.
AGGGCAACTCGATCCCGGTAGCGGGGATGCCGGACACCTGGCGCGAGGCACTCCGTACCGGCTTCGACGCATCCGAGCCGGACCGGCTTTGCGCGCTCGCGATCCTCATCGACCTCGACCATCAGCGGCGCGGGCTCTCGCGCGTGATGCTCGAGCACATGCGCGGTCTCGCGCACGAGCGCGGCTGGGAGCTCGTCGCCCCGGTGAGGCCGAGCCTCAAGGACCGCTACCCGCTGACGCCGATCGAGCGCTACGTCGAGTGGCGGCGCGACGACGGCCTGCTCTTCGACCCGTGGCTGCGCGCGCACGAACGTCTTGGCGCCGAGATCGTCGGGATCGCGCAGGACTCGCTGCTCTCGGAAGGCACGGTCGCCGAGCTCGAGGAGTGGTGCGGCCTGCGGTTTCCGGAGAGCGGCAGCTACGTCGTCGAGGGCGCCCTGGTGCCGGTCGAGATCGACCTCGAGCGAGATCGCGGCGTGTACCGCGAGCCGAACGTCTGGATGCGCCATTCCTTGGGAGAGAACTGACGACGCCCCCGAAGAGGCGGCCGCGGCAAAAAAACGCGCTGCTTTAAGAACCGGATCAGTCCACGCTCCGTACCCCGGTCCGGAAGCTCAACGAGAGGAGCAAAATGAGCACGAAGAGGAAGCTCGTCCTCGGCGCCGTCCTCGTCGTCGCGGCGGTGTTCGTCTCCGTTGCGGCGGCCGACCACGGCGGCGACGGGCACCACGGCGACCACCGGCAAGGAGCGTTCCTGCAGCAGCGGCTGGTTGGAAGCGTCCTGAGCGATGCGCAGATCCACGGCGTCACCCGGGGCGGGCTGCCGTGGGTGGGGCACGGCACCGCGACGCTGAGCCGCCACGGCCGCTTCGAGGTCAGGATCCGGGGCCTCGTGATCCCGGGCATGGGCGATCCCGGCCCCGTCACGAGCCTGACGTTCTCCTTGTACTGCGCCCCTGATTCGAGCGGGCCTGTCTTCACGACGTCCTCGACACCGCTCTCGCGGGCGGGGAACGCACGGCTGCGGGAGCACGTCTCGGTACCGCAGCGGTGCCTCGGCCCGGTTTTGCTCGCGCACCCGAACGGCATTTCGGGCGCCTACATCGCGGCGACCGGGTTCTAGGTCGGCAACGAGACGAGCTCGTCCGTGACCTGGACGAGCTCGTCTCGCTCCAAAGCCCGTACGGCCTCCGCGTCGAGCTCTGCGAGGCGGCGCGTGCCCGCGGCAACCAGCCGCAGTGTCGCCGCGCGGCGCTGGCGAAATGAGCCTTCGAAGGGGCCCTGCCTCCGGATAGGCGGGAAGCGTCGGCCGCGCGAGGGACACCCGTCCGCCAGAGGACATTCGCCGCAGCGCGGAACCCGCGCGATACAGACTGTGGCGCCGAGGTCCATCAGCGCCTGCCCGCACGTGTGGTCGAACGCGGCGCCCGTTCGCTCGAGCACTCTCCGGATGTTCACGTCGACCGGCAGCACAGCCCGCCCGAAGGCAAAGCAGGCGAGCGCGTCGGCGGTGTAAGGCCCGACCCCCGGTAGCTCTGTCAGATCCTCGGGCCAGCCGTTGGTCGCAACCTCGCGCGCGGCGCGCTGCAGGCTGAGCGCCCGCCGGTTGTAGCCAAGCCCCTGCCAGGCGCGCAGCACGTCCGCGGTCGAAGCGGCCGCCAGCGACTCGACGGTCGGCCAGCGCTCGAGCCACGCGACGAAGTGCGGCACGACGCGCGCCGCCTGCGTCTGCTGCAGCATCACCTCCGAGACGAGGATCGCGTACGGGTCGCGTGTCCGCCGCCACGGCAGGTCCCGCCCGTGCTCGGCGAACCAGGCGAGCAGCCGTTCAACCATCGACGAAGAACCCGTTCACCGGCCCCAGCATGCCCCTCGAACGGCGCGAGACGTGCGGGAGGAGCAGCAGCCGGTGCGTCGTCGACTCTCCGCGTCGCCGCCGCTCGAGCTGCTCCTGCGCGAGCGGCCGCCAGCGCTCGTCGACGATCCGCGCCGGGTCGCCTTCGAGCTCGGCCGGATCGCAGCCGAGATGCTCCGCCCAGAGCCGTAGCCGCACCGCGCGCGCGATCTCCGGATCGTGGGTGACGACGTTCACCTCCGTGTCGTTGAAGAACGAGTGCTCGTTCAGGTTGGCCGAGCCGAGGGTCAGCCAGCGGTCGTCGACGATCCCGATCTTCGCGTGGACGTAGACGGGACGAGCGTCGGCCCCCGGCTGCCAGAGGGTGCAGGCGAGGAAGCGATCGTCGCCGCCGTCCGCTTCCGCGAGGACGCCGAGCTGGCCGCGCGTGTCCTCTTGGCCGTTGTTCGGGTGAGCGGGGAGCACGACCACGAGGCGAAAGTCCTGGCTGGGGGGGTTCCGAAGCTTCTCTTCGAGCACCGAGACGAACTCGTACGACCAGAGGAACTGGCTTTCGAGGTAGACGAGCCGCTCCGCCGAGCGCACGGCGCGCAGGTAGCTCTCGATGATCCGGAAGTCGCCGCGCGGTAGCCGGTCGTAGACGCTGTTCGGGACGGTTCGCACGACCTGAACCTCGACCCCGCCTGCCTCGTCCGCCGGCGCCCCCTCGAGCTTCTCGCGCGTCACCTCACCCCACCGGAGCGCGAAGTGGTCGGCGACGTCCGCGACGGCCGGCCCCTCCAGGCGCGCCGCTGCGTCGTGCCAGCCGACGCTGCCGCGAGCCGGGTGCGCAGGCGTGTCGAGGCGGTCGCCGCCGAGCGTCGTCAGGTCGATTCCTCCGACGAACGCGATCCGCCCGTCGACGATCACGAGCTTTTCGTGGTGGCAGTGCATCGGCCGCTCGCGCGAGTCGAGGGCGCACTCGATGCGCGTCCCCGCGACGAGCCCGTCCCGCATCTCGCGCACCTCCTTGCGGTCCGGATGGAAGAGCGGCAGCGGCGCGCCCGCCCATGCGAGCACCTTCACATCGACCCGTTCGGCGGCCTCGGCGAGCAGCTCCCGAAGCGGCGTCTCGCCGACGTGGAACTCCGGCGTGAAGTGCCACCCCGCGAGCCAGACGCGCTCCCGGGCCTCCGAGATCGCCTCCGCAATCCTCGGCAGCGCCTCCGAGCCGTCCACGAAGACGTCGAGATCGTTCCCCATCCGCGGGGGCGGGTTGCCGCTTGCCCAGCCGCCGGGCGGCGCGTCGAGCGCGCCGAGCTGCCCGAGCCTCCCGAGCCGTCGCCGGTGATGCGCGACGACAACCCGCTCGAGCCTGTCGCCGAGAGCCTCATCGACGCTGTGCATCAGGTCGCGCACGCCCACGGCGACAGGCTACGGTCTCGCGGTGCGGAAGGTCAGCCCGGAGCAGGCGAGGCGGATCGCCGTGCGCGCCCAGCTGCTGGACGGCTCGGCGCGCAGCGTCCTCCACACGGTGCGCCATCTCGGCTCGCTGCAGATAGACCCGATCGCGACGGTCGCGACGCCTCAACGGCTCGTGCTCTGGAGCCGGCTCGGCTCCTATGACCCGGGCAAGCTCGACCGGCTGCTCTGGAAGGAGCGGAAGCTCTTCGAGTGGAAGGCCTTCATCTACCCCGTCGAGGATCTCCCACTGCTTCGCGCGCTCATGCGGAGACCCTGGGGGCCGCTGAAGCGCCACCAGTGGGCGAAGGAGTTCCTGCAGGAGCAGGCGGGGTTGCGGCGCTACGTCCTTCGCGAGCTCGAGCGCAATGGACCGATGCCTTCGCGGGAGCTCGAGCACGACGCCGCCCGGGCAGACGAGCGCACCGTCTGGTGGGGAACCCGCGCCCAGCTGACCTGGATGCTGGAGCTTCTGCACCAGCGCGGCCGGATCGCGGTCGCCGGCCGCCAGGACGGCCAGCGCCTGTGGGATCTGGCTGAGCGCTGGTGGCCCGAGACCGAGACGGTGCCACTGCGCGAGGCGAAGAACCTCCTGGAGGAGAATCGCCGCCGCGTCCAGGGCGTCTGGCTGAAGAACGGCGAGTGGCACGCGCGCCCCGAGATCCCTGACGATCCGGTTCCCGACCGCGCCACGCTGCTCTCGCCCTTCGACGGCCTGGTCAAGGACCGCGACCGCCTCGAAGCGCTCTGGGGCTTCCGCTACCGCCTCGAGATGTACGTGCCGAAAGCGAAGCGCGAGTTCGGCTACTACGTCCTGCCGCTGCTGGTGGGTGACGAGGTGGTCGGCCGCGCCGAGCCGAGGTTCGACCGCAAGACCGGCGAGCTCGAGCTGCTCGGCGCGTGGGGCGACACCTCGCGCCTCGACGAGGCGATGAGCGAGCTCGGCGCCTGGCTACGCTCCCAGGCGTGAAGAGAGCCCGCTTCGCACCGAGCCCGACCGGGTCGCTGCACGTGGGGAACGCGCTCAGCGCGGTGGCCAACCGTGCCTTCGGGGACTGGTTCCTGCTCCGGATCGACGACACCGACCCGGCTCGCAACGTTCCCGGCGGCGAGGAGGAGCTCCTGCGCGACCTCGGGTGGCTCGGCATCGAGTGGGACGAGGGCCCGGTTCGGCAGAGCGCGCGGCGCGAGCGCCATCTCGAGGCCGCGGCCGGGCTCGGCGAGCGCTTCGACGGAATCACGCTTCTGCGCGAGGACGGCACTCCGACCTACCACCTGGCGAGCGTCGTGGACGATGTCGACTTCGGGATCACGCACATCGTCCGCGGCAACGACCACCGGCCCAACGAGGGCCTTCACCGCAAGCTCTTCGAGGCGCTCGGCGCAGAGCCGCCCGAGTTCGTCCACCACGGGCTGATCCTCGGGGAGGACGGCAAGAAGCTCTCGAAGCGCGCCGAAGGCGCGACGGTCGCGTCGCTGCGAGAGGCGGGGATCCCGGCCGAGGCGGTGCGCCGCTACCTCGAAGAGCTCGGCCTCCCGAAGCACGACGTCCACTACGACCTGCCGCGAATCCGGCGCCTCGCGATCGAGGCGATCGGCGCGCTGCCGGACGACGAGCTGGCGGAGCGCGCCGGTGCGCCCGTCGAGCTGGTCCCGGCCCTGCGCGGTGCCCGCGACCTCAACGAGGCGCGCGACTACGCACAGGCGATCCTCGAGCCCGGCGAGGCCCGCGTCGATGCCCCGGAAACGCTCGAGCGCGCGCGGGAGCTCGTCGAGCGCAACGGCGACGCGCGGGAGCTCGTCCGCGAGCTGAAGGCGGTCGGCGGCGACCTGCGTTCGCTTCGGCTTGCGCTGACCGGACGCGAGCGCGGCCCGGAGCTCTGGACGGTGATCGCCGCGCTGCCCCGCGAGGAGCTGCTCCGCCGGATCGACGCGGCGCGGGGGTGAGACGATTGGCTTCGGTCATCGAGCGAAAGGGCGGGACGGATGAAGGACTTCAAGGAGTTTCTGCTCCGGGGCAACCTCGTCGACATGGCGGTCGGGATCGTGATCGGCGTCGCGTTCGCGGCGCTCGTCACGGCACTCGTCTCGGATCTGATCACGCCGCTGATCGCCGCGATCGGCGGGAACCCCGACTTCTCTGGGCTCAGCTTCACGATCCACAAGAGCCACTTCCTCTATGGCCACTTCATCAACGCGCTGATCACGTTCCTGGTCATCGCAGCGGTGATCTTCTTCCTGGTCGTCAAGCCGGTGAACGCGCTGATGGCGCGCCGCAAGACCGAGCCGCCGGTGGACGAGCAGACGAGACCGTGCCCGGAGTGCCTGAGCGAGATTCCGGTGCTCGCGCGCCGCTGTGCGTTCTGCACCGCGGAGGTAGGAGCCGCCTAGATGCGGCTGCATGACACCGCAACGCGGTCGCTTCAGGAGCTGCCGTCTCCGCCTGGACCGATCCGGATGTACTTCTGCGGTCCGACCGTCTACCAGCGGATCCACATCGGCAACGCGCGTCCGTTCGTCGTGTCGATGTGGCTCAGGCGCTGGCTCGAGCGCACCGGCTACGACGTCGTGCTCGCCGAGAACATCACGGACATCAACGACAAGATCTACCGGGCCGCGCCCGGGGACAGTGCGAGGCTGGCCGAGGACGCGAGCGGTTGGTACATCGACGACACGGAGGATCTCGGCCTCGGGCGGCCCGACCACGAGCCGAAGGCGACCGAGAACGTGCCGCAGATCGTCGCGCTGATCGAGGAGCTGATCGAGAGCGGCCATGCCTACCCGGCCGGCGGCGACGTCTACTTCCGCGTCTCGAGCTTCTCCGACTACGGCCGGCTCTCCGGTCGGCACCACGACGAGGACGCGGTGCGGAACCCCTCCGAGGAGGAAGAGGCGACCGAGCTGAAGGAGGACCCGCGCGACTTCGCGCTCTGGAAGTCGCACAAGGAAGGTGAGGACACGTGGTGGGACTCGCCGTGGGGACGCGGCCGGCCGGGCTGGCACATCGAGTGCTCGGCGATGGCGGAACGGTTTCTCGGAGCCGCATTCGAGATCCACGGCGGCGGGATCGACCTTGTCTTCCCGCACCACGAGAACGAGGTCGCGCAGTCGCGCTCGGCCGGACGCGAGTTCGCGCGGGTGTGGATGCACAACGGGATGCTTCGGCTCGCCGGCGAGAAGATGTCGAAGTCGCTCGGCAACATCGTGTCGCTGCGGGAGGCGCTCGACACGTGGGGGCGCGAGACGGTGCTCGTCTACTTCCTCGGCGGACACTGGCGGAAGCCGGTCGACTACTCGGACGACGTGCTCGAACAGGCTGCCGCGCAGGCGGAGAGCTTCCGCAATGTCTTCCGCTCGCCGTCGGAGCCGGTCGGAGAGTGGCAGGCGTTCGCGGCGGCGCTCGATGACGACTTCAATACGCCGGAGGCTCTAGCCGTAATGCACGGCTGGCGCGACCACGAGTTGCTGCGGCGCGGTCTCGAGGTGTTCGGGCTCGAGTCGCTCGCGGAAGCGGAGGCTGCGCCCGCGGAGCTCGAGGATCTCGCCCGCCAACGGGCCGAAGCCCGCGACCGCAAGGACTTCGTCGAGGGCGATCGGCTCCGCGACGAGATCGAGGCCGCAGGCTGGGTCGTCCGCGACGTCGACGCCGAGCCCGGCTTTCAGCTCGTCCCGAAGCGGTGACCTCTGAGCTGGTCTACGGCCGCCGGCCGGTGCGCGAGCTGCTGCGCGGGCCGCGGGAGGTGCTGGAGCTCTGGGCGACGGAACGCGCTCT
>DATDFL010000008.1:0-18631 GCA_036522595.1 Gaiellaceae bacterium | reverse complement strand
CGCAGCGCGGCGACTCCGTTGATCGAGAGCGCGCCCATCGTCGTGCCGTGGTAGGCCGTTCGGCGGGAGACCGCCTTCCACCGGCGTTCGCCATTCGCGGTGTGGTACTGGCGCGCGAGCTTCCAGGCCGACTCGACCGCCTCGGAGCCGCCGGAGACGAAGAAGACGCGGTTCAGGTCACCGGGCGCGAGCGACGCCACCTCCGCGGCGAGCTCGATCGCCCGCGGGTGCGCGTACGACCAGTTCGTGTAGTACGGCAGCTCGCGAAACTGCGCCAGCGCCGCCTCGCCGATCTCCTCGCCGTACGAGTAGCCGATCTGCACCGCGAAGAGCCCGGCCAGCGCGTCGAGGTAGCGCTTCCCGTTCGAGTCCTCGAGGTAGCAGCCCTCGCCGCGCACGATGATCGGCACGTCCTGGTCGTGGTACCCCGACATGCGCGTGAAGTGCATCCAGAGGTGGTCGCGGGCAGCCTTCTGCAGCTCGGCGGGCGAAAGCCCCGAGGAAACGGCGGTCACACGGCTCCTTTCGACTCGCGGGCGCGCTGCAGGACGACGTTGGCGAGCATCAGGGTCACGGCGACGACGAAGATCGCCGTTCCGATCACGTTGATCTGCGGCGGCGTCGCCACGCGTGCCGAGCCCCAGACGAAGATCGGGAACGTCACCCGGTTGCCAGCGTTGAAGTAGGTCACGACGAAGTCGTCGATCGAGATGGCGAAGCAGAGCAGCAGCGCGGCAAGGATCGCCGGCGCGATCAGCGGGAGCGTCACCTTCTGGAAGGTGACCCACTCGTTGGCGCCGAGATCCATCGCCGCTTCCTCGAGGTGGCGGTCGAACCCGATCAACCTCGCTTTCACCGTGACCACCGCGAAGCTGATGCAGAACATGATGTGCGCGATGAGGATCGTCCAGAACCCGATCGTGAAAACCTGGGTCAGGTTGAGGAAGAGCGTCAGCAGCGAGGCGCCGAGCACGATCTCGGGCGTCGAGAGCGGCAGGAAGACGAGCAGGTTCGTCGAGCCGCGGCCGCGGAAGCCGTAGCGCACGAGCGCGAGCGCGACGAGCGTGCCGAGGGCGGTTGCGACGATGCTCGCGATCAGCGCGATCTCCAGCGAGAGCACGAGGGCGCTGCGGAGGTCCGGGATCGCGTCCCAATGCGACCAGTTCTTCCAGGTGAACCCTTGCCAGGTGTAGTTGAAGCGGCCCTTCGGGTTGTTGAAAGAGAACGCGACGACGACGCCGATCGGCAGCAGCAGGTACGCGAAGAACAGCAGCGAGTAGACCGTCAGCGTGTGCCGGCGCACGAATGACCACGCGCGCGCGAGAACGCTCGGGCGGGCGCGCGGCGCTGGAATCGCGACGGTGCTCATCCGGTCAGCTTCTCCGTCCCGACCGCGCGGGCGTAGGCGAGCACCAGCACGAGGATGATCGCCATCAGCACGAACGACATCGAGGCCGCAGCCGGGTAGTCGAGCAGCTCCTTGTACTTCGACTCGATCACGTTCCCGATCATGTGGTTCGTCGGCGAGCCGAGCAGTTGCGCATTGATGAAGTCGCCGGCGGCGGGGATGAACGTGAGCAGCGTCCCCGCTACGACACCGGGCATGGACAGCGGCAACGTGACCCGGAGGAACGCCTTCCACTTGCTCGCGTAGAGGTCCTCAGCCGCCTCGATCAGGCTGTGGTCAATCTGCTCCAGCGAGACGTAGAGCGGGAGCGCCATGAAGGGCAGGAAGTTGTAGGTGATGCCCGCGACCACGGCCGTGGCGGTCGCCAGCAGCCGACCGCCCGAGCCGAGCACGTGGATGTCGCGGAGGATCCGGACGACGAGCCCGTTGTCGGAGAGGATCGTCTGCCAGGCGAGCGTCCGGATCAGGTACGTGACGAAGAAGGGCGCCACGATGAACAGCAGCAGCAGGTTCTTCCAGCGCCCGCCGCGGAAGGCGATCCAGTATGCGACCGGGTAGCTGAAGACGAGGGCCAGCACGGTGGCGATGCCCGCGTATTCGAACGAGCGCACGAAGTGGGCGTGGTAGTTGCGGATCGCGTCCCAGTAGTTCGACCAGGCCCACGTGAAGTGGTAGCCGAAGTCGATCGATCCGCTCTCGAGCGACTGGTAAGCGAGGAACCCGAGCGGGACCAGGAAGAAGACGGTCAGGAAGAGCATCCCCGGCGCGAGCAGGAGGTACGGGGTCAGCCCGCGGTGGCGATGGAAGAAGCCCAAGCCTCTCCTAGGCCGAGATCAGGTTCTGCCAGGTCGTCTGGTACTTCTCGTTGTTGAGCGCGGTCGGGTCGATCGTGTGGACGTTGTCGAGCATCTTCTGGGTCGGGAAGATGAGCGTGTTCTTCGCGACTGCCGGGTCCTCTTTGAGGAGCACCTGCTTGGCTCCGAGGACCGGGCAGATGTAGTTGACGTAATCCTCGATCTCGGCCGCGATCTTCGGCGTGTAGACCCAGTTCATGTACACCGACGCCGTGTAGACGTCGCCGCCCTTCGGAATCAGCATGTTGTCGGTCCAGATGTCGCCGCCCGTGTCCGGGAGGTTCCATTGCAGGTGCGAGTTGTCGGCCTGGAGCTGGACGACGTCGCCGGACCAGGCCATCGTCGCCAGAAGGTCTCCCTTCGCGAACGGGCCGCTGTAGTCGTTGCCGTAGAAGGCCCGGACCTGGCCGGAGTGGACGGACTTCTCGATCGTGCTGATCGCCTTGTTGAAGGTCTTGTCGGTGACCTTGCTCGGGTCGTCGCCGTTGAAGGCCATGATGAGCGCGAGGGTGTCGGCGAACTCGTTGATCAGGCCAACCTTGCCCTTGAGCTTCTTGTTCCCCAGTAGGTCGCCCATGGTCATGACGGGGTCGGTCAGCTTCGCGTTCCAGCCGATCCCGGTCATGCCCGACTGCCATGGCAGGCTGTAGTCGCGGTTCGGGTCCCAGTTCGGGTGCCGCTGCTGCGGGATCAGGTTCTTGAAGTTCGGGATCGCGCTCTTGTCGATCTTCTCGACCCAGCCCTTCTTGATCAGGAGGCTCGGGTAGCGCGAGTTGTCCGTCATCACGATCAGGTCGCGTCCGGTCGACTGCCCGCTCTGAAGCGCCGGCTGGATCTTCGAGAAGAACGAGGCGTTGTCGTTGATGTCCTCGGCGTAGGCCACGTGAACCCCGTACTTCTTCTGGAACTGGTCGAGCGACGGATGTCGGCCGCCCGGCTTGTTGTCGATGTAGAGCGTCCAGTTCGAGAAGTGGAGGGTCTTGGCGAGCTTGTGGGCGACGGTTGAGCCGCCCCCTCCCGTCTTGCTTGAAGTGCCGCCGCAGGCAGCTAGAAGGCCCGGGACGGTGATGGCGGCGCCTCCAACGGCTGCGCGTTCCAGCAGCTGGCGGCGGGTGAGCTGGTCGGTCATTCTTCGGCTCCCTCCATGGAATCGACGACGAACGTGGAGGCGGGGCTCCACGAGATGTCGCTCGGCGCCGCCTGTCCCGCGCCGGGCTCGCTGTTCTGGACGTAGACGCTGACGTTGCCTGCTCTCGTCTCGAGCACGTACTGGGTCGCGACGCCCACGTACGCGGTCTCGAGCAGCCGGCCGCTGAGGCGGTTCTCCTCCTGGTGGCCAAGCCGGATCTTCTCGGGGCGGACGCCGACCGCGACCCTGCCGGTGCGGCCGTTGAGCGCCTCATGCGGGACCTTGACGACGGTGCCGTCGTCGAGCTTGACGGCGTCCTGTGCGGAGACTGTGCCGGGCAGCAGGTTCGAGATCCCGAGGAACCCGGCGACGAACGCTGTCCGCGGCTGCTCGTAGAGCTCGCCCGGGGTGCCGAGCTGCTCGATGTGGCCGCCGTTCATGATCGCGATCTGATCAGCCATCGTCATCGCTTCTTCCTGGTCGTGCGTGACGTGCACGAAAGTGATGCCGACGTCGTGCTGGATCGCCTTCAACTCGAGCTGCATCTGCTTGCGGAGCTTGAGGTCGAGGGCGCCCAGCGGCTCGTCGAGGAGGAGCACGCGCGGCTTGTTGACGAGCGCGCGCGCGAGGGCCACCCGCTGCTGCTGGCCGCCGGAGAGCTGGCGCGGCTTGCGGCCCTCCATCCCGGAGAGGCCAACGAGCCGCATGATCTCGGTGACGCGGCCCCGTGCGTCCTGGCCTTTGATGCCGCGGCGTCGAAGGCCGAACGCGACGTTCTCGAAGATCGTCAGGTGTGGGAAGAGCGCGTAGGACTGGAAGACGGTGTTGACGTCGCGCTTGTACGGCGGCCTGCCGGTGACGGGCTCCTCGCCGAGGTAGATCGTCCCGGCGGTCGGCTCCTCGAAGCCGCCGATCATCCGCAGGGTCGTCGTCTTGCCGCAGCCAGACGGGCCGAGCATCGCGAAGAAGCTGCCGTGCTCGATCTCGAGCGAGATGTCGTCCACCGCGGTGACGTCGTCGAACTGCTTGGTGACGTTCTCGAGCCGAACGTCGGCGTTCGACTGCGTCGCAGGGGCCTGCTGCTCGGGCTCGGTGCGGCTCTCGACGGCCATCAGCGTGCCTCGGCGAGCACGGTCTCGTCGGCGCGCGCGCCCCAGTCGTAGAGCTGCTTCCAGAGCTCCAGGTAGAGGAAGCTCTCGGTCGAGACGACGCCCTCGAGGCCGCGGATCCGGTTGGTCACGTCGAGGAGGTGGCGGCGGTCCTCGCAGACGAGCTCGACCAGAAGGTCGAACTGGCCGGCGGTGACGACGACGTAGTCGGCCTCGTCCCACTTCGCGATCACGTCGGCGACGGGCTCCGGCGAGCCGGTGGTGCGGACGCCGACCATCGCCTGCGCGTCGAAGCCGAGGCCGAGCGGGTTCGTGATCCCGGTCACCTGGAGGATGTTGTCCTCGCAGAGGCGGGCGTAGCGGGCACGGATGGTCGCTTCCGAGACGCCGACTTCAGCGGCGATCCGGCGGAACGCCTCGCGGCCGTTCTTCTGCAGCGCCTCGATGATGGCCTTGTCGACCGCGTCGACATGGCGCGCGCGAGTGACCGCCCCCCTCCGTGCCCCGCCGTCCCGGTCGCTGCGCAATGCGCAGCGATTAGACCACGGAGGCTCGCATTGCGTCAATTGGGTAACGACTTCGAAACTCTTTGTCCCCAGCACCATCCGAAAGGGCCACGGCCGGGGACAGTCCCCAGACATGGCCCCTCGCCTGCGCGGGCGGCTCGGGGTCAGGCCTCGTTTGGCCGGCCTACCCCCTGCCGACGCCTCCGACGGCCGTGGGCCGCTCGGCCGTCAGGCGCTGCGCGATCCAGACCGGAACGAGCGAGAGGACGATCACGAACAGCGCGACGACGTTGACGACCGGCTGCTCGATCGGGCGGAAGAGGTTCGCGAAGATCCAGATCGGCAGCGTCTGCTGCGCGCCCGCGGTGAAGATCGTCACGACGACCTCGTCCCAGGAAAGCGCGAACGCGAGCAGTCCGCCCGCAAGGAGCGCCGTGCGCATCTGCGGGAACGTGACGTAGCGAAAGGTCTGCCACGAGTCGGCGCCGAGGTCGGACGAGGCCTCCTCGAACGAGCCCGAGATCCGCCGCAGCCGGGCGAGCGCGTTGTTGTAGACGACGACGATGCAGAAGGTCGCGTGGCCGACGATGATCGTGAGCAGCCCGAAGTCGACGCCGACGGTCGTGTAGGTCGTACGGAGTGCGAGCCCTGTGATGATCCCCGGCAGGGCGATCGGGAGGATCACGACCAGCGAGATCGTGTCCCGTCCGAAGAACCGGTAGCGCGAGACGGCGAGCGATGCGAGCATGCCGAGGACGAGCGAGACGGCCGTCGCGCCGAGCGCCGCGCGCACCGAGAGCCAGAGCGCGCTGCGAACCCCGTCGTCGTGGTAGGCGACCGAGAACCACTTCGTCGTGAAGGTGTCGATCGGCCAGCTCTGGGTGACGCTCTCGTTGAACGCGTAGACCGCGATCAGGATCAGCGGGAGGTAGATGAAGGCGAGCGTCGCCGCGGATCCGAGCCGCAGCAGCGCGCGCGTGAGGCGGGACTCGGTCACAGCGCCTCGAACGCCTTCAGCCGCCTGGCCGCGAGCAGGTACGCGACCATCACGACAATCGGCACGAGCGTGAAGGCGGCGGCCACCGGCAGATTCGTCCCGTGGTTGTCGTAGATGACCGTGCCGATGAACTGCTGGCTCGTGATCAGCTTCGGCGCGATGTAGTCGCCGAGGGTCAGCGAAAACGTGAAGATCGAGCCCGCCACGACGGCGGGGAACGCCAGAGGCAGCGTCACCCGGAAGAACGTTCGCACGGACTTCCCGCCGAGATCCGCCGAGGCCTCCAGCAGCGAGCTCGGGATTCGCTCGAGGCCCGCGTAGACGGGAATGATCATGAACGGCAGCCAGAGGTACGTGAAGACGAGCCAGAGGCCGGCCGACGAGTACCAGTCGTACGAGATTCCGAGGGGACTGAGCGCCCAGTTCAGGACGCCCGCGCCGGAGAGGATCGTGCGCCAGGCGTACGCCTTGACTAGGTAGCTGGCCCAGAGCGGCATCAGCACCGCGACGACCAGGAGGTTCCGCGTCCGGGGCGCGGCTACGCGGGCCATGTAGTACGCGATCGGGAAGGCCAGCACCGCGTCCGCGAGCGTGACGAACGCGGCCATCCTGATCGTCCGCCAGGCGACGATCCGGAACACGTCCTCGTCGAAGAGCCGGCGGAAGTTGTCGAGCGTGTACGTGTGCACCACCTGCGACGTGAACGGGTCGACGTTCCACACCGACGCCAGCAGCAGCACGAACAGCGAGCCCAGGTAGACGACGACGAGCCAGCCGAGGGGCACTGCGAGGAGGAGGGCCAGCGCAACGCGCGGGTGGCGGTAGAAGTAGGTCGAGAGCCGCCGCCCCAGGGACTCCCGGGGCGGCGGCGCTTCGTAGGAGACGGACGTCACGGAGCGGCCGCTAGCCGCGGATCTCCGTCCAGGCGTTCACCCAGTCCTGCTGGGTCTTGCAGGTTCCGCCCTTGCCGCCGCAGTCCGCGGTCGGGGTCGTCCAGTAGTAGATGTCCTTCCACCAGCTCTCGTCCTTGGCGTGCAGCTTCGTGCAGAAGTTCTTGTCCTTCGTCAAAGGGCACGCCTTCAGGTTGGCAGGTGCCTCGCCGAACGACTCCGCCACCTTCGCCTGTGCCGACGGCGAGTCGATGTAGTTCATCCACAGGTACATGCAGTTGGGGTGGGCGGCCTTCGAGTAGATCATCCACGTGTCCGACCAGCCGGTCGTGCCCTCCTTGGGCTTGATCGCCTTCACCGGCTTCTTGTCGGCGGCGAGGATGTTCTCCATGTATGGCCAGGTCGTCCCGACGACGACGTCCTTGTTCGCGTACGACTGGATCTGCTTCGCGTAGTCGGCCCACCACTCGCCGACGTTCGGCTTCAGGCCCTTGAGCAGATTGACCGCAGCCTGGAACTGCTTGTCGTTCAGCTGGTACGGATTGTCGATCCCGAGGTTCGGCTGCGTCGCTTTCAGGTACACCGCAGCGTCGGCGATGAAGATCGAGTCGTCGTAGATCGAGATCTTCTTCTTGTAGGGATTGTTCTTGTTCCAGATCACCGACCAGCTCGTCGGAGCCGGCTTGACGGAGTCCGTCCGCCACATGAGCAGGTTCGGCCCCCGGCCGTGCGGCACGCCGTACGGCTGGCCGTTCAGCGAGTTGTAGTTCTGGTTCTTCAGACCCGACGCAACGTCCGCGTAGTTCGGGATCAGCTTCGTGTTCACTGGCGCCACGTCGCCTCGCTTCATGAGGCGCACGGTCGCGTTGCCCGAGGCCGAGACGCCGTCGTACTGGCCGGTCGAGATCAGGTCGATCATCTCGTCGGAGGTGCCGCCGTCCTTGGTGTTCACCTTGCAGCCGGTCTCCTGGGTGAACTGGTTCGCCCAGGACTTGTCCGCGTACCCGGCCCAGATGACGAGATCGACCTGGCCCTCTTTCCTCCCCTTGGCCTTGATGTCCGCGATGGACGTACCGAGGCCTTTGATCTCGGTGCTGGCGCCCTTGCTGCTGCCACCACCGCCGCCGCCGCCGCTACCGCCGCAGCCGGCGGCCATGAAGGCCAGCGCTCCGACAACGACCGCCACGGCGGCCAACCACGCCTGCTTCCTGCTCATTCGTTCTCCTCCGTCTCCCCCCGCTCGATGACGTACGTGTGCTCCGGTCGCCAGGCCAGCTGGACCGGCCTGCCGCGATTCTCTTCTGCGTCGCCCCCAAAGCCTTCGAGGTTCTGGCGCACGACGGTCAGCGCGCCGCCGGCGGAAAGATCGACGACGTAGCGCGTGATCGACCCCACGTAGACGACGTCCCGGATGACCCCGCGCTCGACCTCGTCGCCCGGCTGGGTCGCCTCGTGCTCCTCGAGGATGCGGATCTTCTCGGGCCGCACCGTGAAGCGGCGCCCGTCGCGCTCGAGCAGGTTCGAGACGCCGACGAACCCGGCGACGAACTCCGTCGCAGGGCGCTCGTACACGTCGACGGGGCCGCCGGTCTGCTCGATGCGGCCGTGGTTGAAGACCGCGATCCGGTCGCTCATCGTCAGGGCCTCTTCCTGGTCGTGGGTCACGTAGACGAACGTGATCCCGACCTCCTGCTGGATGCGCTTGAGCTCGATCTGCATCCCCTGGCGGAGCTTGAGATCGAGCGCGCCGAGCGGCTCGTCGAGCAGCAGCACGCGCGGCCGGTTGACGATCGCGCGGGCGAGCGCGACGCGCTGCTGCTGGCCGCCCGAGAGCTGGGCCGGCTTCCGCCGCCCGAGGCCAGCGAGCTGGACGATGGCAAGCGCTTCCTCGACCCGCTCGCTGCGCTGCGACTTCGGCACGCGCTTCACCCTCAGCCCGTACTCGACGTTCTGCGCGATCGACATGTGCGGGAAGAGCGCGTAGTCCTGGAAGACGGTGTTGACGTCGCGTGCGTAGGGCGGCCGGTCGCTGACGTCGGCGCCGCCGAGCTCGATTCGGCCCTCGTCGGGTCGCTCGAAGCCCGCGACCAGCCGCAGCGTCGTCGTCTTGCCCGAGCCCGAGGGCCCGAGCAGCGTGAAGAACTCGCCGGCCTGGATCTCGAGGTCGACGCCGTCGACCGCGACCACGTCGCCGTAGGACTTGCGCACCCCCGCGAGGCGAACTTCCGCAGCCTCGTGGAAGGCGTCGCCCGCCCGCTCGCCGGCCTTTCGCTCCTGTACGGACACCCTCTCGGGGCGATTATCTACTTATGGGGTGTGGAGGAGGCTTTCGACTTCCTCGACGCCCTGAACCTTGCGGGCCTTCGTGACCAAATCCTCGATCAGCTCGGGCGAGTCGACCTCGCCGCGGAGCACGATCTTGCCGTTCTCGGCGTTGACGTTGATCTGGCCCTTCGGCACGTCGGCGTCGCGGAAGATCTCCGACTCGACCTTGCGGGCGAGCGTGACGTCGTCCGGCTGCGGCTTCTGCTCCTCGCGGAGGTGCGTGGCCCGCTGCTTCAGCGCGTGGGACTGCGCGACGGTGCCCTTGATCGCGCGCTTGCCGTGACGGCGCACGAGCGACCCGAGCCGGTCGGCCGCGACCTTGCGGCGGCGGCGGCCGTTCTCCGGATCGAAGAAGTAGCTGAGGGCGGCTCCGAGCGCGAGTAGGCGGAACCTTCTCGCCCGCGGCACCTCAGTCGCCCCAGTCGAAGTCGCGCGACCGGCTCCACAGCCCTTCTTCGTCGCTCGGGGCTGCGGCCGCGGCCTCTTCGGTCGGCCACGTATCGGGCGTCAACACCTCGTCGGAGACGGCCGGCTCCTCGCCGTCCATCGTCTCCTCGAGCCGTGCCTGCTCCTCGGTCTTGAAAAGCGGATGGTTCTCGAATGGGTCTTGCGTCTTGTACCGCTCGAGCGGCTTGGCGCTCTCGAGCCCGGAGTTCTTCTCCTTGAGCTCGAGGTGGTCCTGGATCACTTGTGCAAACAACGACTGGGTCTCCACCGGGTAGGTCCTCCCTAGGTCTAGCTCAAGCGGCGGAGTTTAACCCGTAATGCAGCCGATTACGCCTCTTGCGCCCTGGGAGCAGCGGTCTTGACGCGATTCTTGCCGGCGCGCTTGGCTTCGTAGAGGGCACCGTCCGCGGCTGCGACCAGGTTGTCGGCGTCCGAGGCTTCCGGGAACGCGGCGACCCCGAGGCTGACGGTGACGTCGATCGGCGTTCCGTCCGGAGCGAGGATCGTGCGACGTTCGAAGGCGAGGCGCGCACGCTCGGCGAGGCGGGTGGCGCCGTCGAGGTCGGTGCCCGGGAGGACGATTGCGAACTCCTCGCCGCCCCAGCGCGTCGGCAGGTCGATCTCGCGGACGCATTCGCGGAGGGTCTCGGCGAATTCGACGAGGACGCTGTCTCCGACCGGGTGGCCGAAGCGGTCGTTCACCGACTTGAAGCTGTCGAGATCGGCCAGCACGAAGGCGACCGAGCCGCCGAAGCGCTCGGCCCGCATCAGCTCGCTGCCGAGCGCCTCCTCGCAATGACGTCGGTTCGCGAGGCCGGTGAGCATGTCCACGAGAGCCTGGCGCGTCACGATCCGGTGCAAGCGTGCGTTCTCCAGCGCGATCGCCGCATGGGCGACCAGGGTCGCTGCGGTGCGTCGCTGCTCCATCGTGAAGCCGCGTCCCGAGATCGTCAGCGTGCCGAAGCTCTGACGGCCAGCCGTCAGCGGGAGCTCGAGCCGCTCGCCGCGCTCTGAGAAGGAGCCGGTCTGAACGACCTCACCGGCGAGCCCGACGACGATGCCGCCCGTTGCGCCGGTCGCCTCCACGACCGTCTCGACGATCGCGCGGAGCAGCTGGTCCACGTCGTGGGTCGCCGCGAGCGCCTCGCCGAAGCGGGCGGTCGTGTCGCGCAGTCGGCCGCGCTCGGCCTCGAGCTCCACCAGGCGCGCCTCGAGCTGGTCGGCCATCTCGTTGAAGGCGACACCGAGGCGGGCGAACTCATCGCTGCCCTGGACCGGAACGCGCTGGTCGAGCCGACCCCGCGCCATGGCGTTCGCGGCATCGGCGAGCCGGCCCAGTGTGGCCACGATCGAGCCGCCGACGATGTACGCGACGAGCCCGATCAGGACGAGCGAGCCGAGGATCCCGAGCAGCAGGCGCTGATCGGCGGAGCCGACCTGCGAGTCGATCCCATGCTGCGGGGCAAGCAGCGCGAGGGCCGCTCCGCTGGACCCCTTCTCCGGGCTCGTCCCCACGACGCGGAAGCGGTCGCCTCCGACGTTCATCGTTTGCGGCTGCCCCGGGGACGTCAGGGACCTGGCTGAGAGCGCCGGCGGACCGGCGGCCACGCGCCCGTTCACCACGATCACGAGGTCGTCTTTTTCGAGCCTGGTGCTCTTGCTGAGCCTTGCGGTCGTCTCGTTGCTGAGCGGGATCCCCGCGAAGAGGCTCCCGAGGACGAGCCCGTCACGGCTCAGCACGCGGTACTGCGTGGCGCGCTCGATCGTGCGCTCCGCTCCGAGCGAGAGGAACGGCGAGCGCAGCCTCAGGTCGGGGTTGTCGGCAAGGAGGCTGCGCAGCTTCTCGCGGTCCTGGCGCTGCAGCGCGCGCTGGAAGCCGGTGCTGTTCGCGAGCGTCTCCGCCCTCGCGTTCGCGCGCGTGAGCTCCGCCTGGTACGAGGCCGCGACCGACCGGAGCTCGGTCTGGAGCCGAACGTCGACGCGACGGGTCTCGCTGCGTCGCGCGACCGTGTGCAAACCCCACGCGGCGGCCCCTAGAGGAAGGAGCGAGACGAGCAGGAAATACGCGACGAGTTTGAGCTTGAAACTCATGCGGACCCCACAATTTAGGTTCCGGCCGACGCGGCCGATACAACGCTAGAGTGCATCGGCTATTCCAGGGGAGAGCGTGAGCAGAATCCTCACAATCATCGTGGTCGCGGTCGCTTTCGGCGCCGCAGCAGTCGCGGCAGTGAAACTGCCCGGCCTCGTCGTGGGCGAAGGGACGCCCACGTCCGTGCCGCGGCTGGCCGCCGGTGAGCCTGGACCGACGCTGAAGATCGTCACCGCGCGGCCGCTCGCTTCGCCTTCCCGAAAGACTTCGCAGCAGCGCGGGACCCACTCGGCCGAGCAGGCTCCGGCCGCTTCGCCGCTGGCGTTTGCGGTGCCCGTTTCGACGGCGTCCCCGACGCGCGCCGGTGCGAAGCCGGGCGGCCACGTGGCGAAGCCACCCCCGTCGCAGCAGGGCGGACCACCACCACCGCCGCCACCGCCGCCTCCACCACCACCGCCACCTCCTCCACCGCCTCCGCCGCCACCGCCGCCACCCCCTCCTCCTCCGCCCGCGCCCCTGGCGCCTTCGACGTGCCGCACGGACAACGGCAAGCACAAGGGGTCGCCCGGCAAGAACGTCCATTGCAAAGGCAAGGGCAACAGCAAGGGCAAGGGCAACGGTCAGGGCAAGGGCAACGGTCAGGGCAAGGGCAACGGCCAGGGCCAGGGCCAAGGGCAGGGGCAGGGGCAGGGGCAGGGGCAGGGTCAAGGGCAGGGGCAGGGCCAAGGCCAAGGACAGGGCCAGGGTCAAGGGCAAGGCCAGGGCCAAGGACAGGGCCAAGGCAACGGGAATGGGAATGGCAATGGCAACGGGAACGGCAACGGCCATGGCAACGGTGGCGACGGCCACGGCCACGACCACGGTTAACCGCTAGGCTCCCGCCCGTGCCACGGTTCCTCCTCCGCCGCGCAGGCCCGGTCGGTGTCGTCCTGACAGCCTGGGACATCTGGCGCCGCATTCCGCCGCGGCACCGCAAGACGATCGTGAAGCAGGCGCGCAAGCACGGCCCGCGGATCGCGGCCCGCATGATCCAGGCACAGCAGCAGCGGCGCCGGCGGCCCTAAAGAAACCTAGCTCAAGGCTTCGCGGACGATCCGGTCCTGCTCGCGCAGGTGGGCGGTCGGGTAGCCCTCGCTCGGGCTCGCGCGCCACGGACGGCCGACGTAGCGGAGCGTCACTCCGTGCGGGAGCGTCTCCTCGAGGCGGTGCCGGATCGCGCGCCAGGCGCCCATGTTCTGAGGCTCCTCCTGGGCCCAGACGAGCTCCTCGAGGTTCGGGTAGGAGGCGACGAGCTCGGAAGCAGCGGCGACCGGGAACGGGTAGAGCTGCTCCAGCCGACCGACCGCGATCCAGTCGGCCGGGCCGCGGAGCTCGTGGCCCGAGAGGTCGTAATAGACCTTCCCGGAGCAGAGGACGAGGCGGCGCACCCGGGGAGGTGCGACGGATGGATCCGAGAGCACCGGCCTGAAGCTGCCGTCGGTGAGATCCGCGAGCCTCGAGGAAGCTTCCTTCAGGCGGAGGAGGCCTTTCGGCGTCATGACGATCAGCGGCCGCGCGGCCGGGTCGAGGGCCTGGCGGCGCAGCAGGTGGAAGTACTGCGCGGCAGTCGTGCAGTCGGCGATGCGGATGTTCTCCTGCGCAGCGAGCTGCAGGAACCGCTCGAGCCGCGCGCTGGAGTGCTCGGGGCCGTTGCCCTCGTAACCGTGCGGAAGGAGCAGCGTCAGGCGCGACGTCTGGCCCCACTTCGAGAGCCCGGAGACGATGAACTGGTCGACCGCGATCTGCGCACCGTTGACGAAGTCGCCGAACTGCGCTTCCCAGCAGACGAGCGCTTCCGGCGCCGCGATCGAGTAGCCGTACTCGAAGCCGACGCACGCGGCCTCGGAGAGCGGCGAGTTGTGGATCTCGAATGACGCGGCCGCCTCGCGCAGGCTCTGGACGGGCGTGTAGATCTCGCCGTTCTCGGCGTCGTGGAGGACCAGGTGGCGGTGGGAGAACGTGCCGCGCTCGGTGTCCTGTCCGGTGAGCCGCACCGGGATGCCGTCGACGAGCAGGCTCGCGAAGGCGAGCTCCTCCGCCTGGCCCCAGTCGATCGCGCCCTCGTCGAGGGTCTCGCGGCGGCGCTCGAGCTGCTTCGCCAGCTTCGGGTTGACCGTGAACCCCTCCGGGACGCGCAGTAGCTCTTCGTTCAGCGCCCGCAGCCGCTCCTCCTCGACGGCCGTGACGACATCGGCCTCGGCCGAGGCCGGGATTCGGCCCTCGTACGCGACTGCCGGAACCGCCTCGCCGAACGTCGCCTTGAGCCGCTCGTGCGCCTCCTTCAGCCTCGCCTCGACCTGCGCCGAGAGCGCATCGACCTCTTCCTGCGAGAGCGCGCCCTCCTCGACGAGCGCCTTTGCGTACTCCTCGCGCACGCTCGGCTGCTGCGCGATGCGCGCGGCCATCAGCGGCTGCGTGTAGGCGGGCTCGTCCTGCTCGTTGTGGCCATAGCGCCGGTAGCCGACAAGGTCGATGACGACGTCGGTGCAGAAGCGGCGGCGGAACTCCATCGCGAGGCGGACGGCGCTGAGCGCGGCCTCGGCGTCGTCGGCGTTGACGTGGATGATCGGGAAGTCGAAGCCCTTCGCGAGGTCGCTGGAGTAGCGCGTCGAGCGCCCGTCGGCCGGGTCGGTCGTGAAGCCGACCTGGTTGTTCGCGATGAGGTGCAGCGTGCCGCCGGTCGAGTACCCGGTCAGGTCGGCGAGGTTGAGCGTCTCGGCGACGATGCCCTGGCCGGGGAACGAAGCGTCGCCGTGGATCAGGATCGGCATCGCGACCGCCGCGTCGTGGAAGCCGGCGCGGGTCGAGCGGTCGGTCTGCTCGGCGCGGGTGCGGCCCTCGACGACCGGGTCGACCGCTTCGAGATGGCTCGGGTTCGAGGCCAGGGTGAGCGTGATCTCGCCCGCCTCGGTGGCGCGGGTTCCCTCGGCCCCGAGGTGGTACTTGACGTCGCCGGTGCCGCCCTCGGGATCGGAGACGACCGCCTCCAGCGTGCGCTCGCCTTCGAACTCGCGCAGGAGCGTCTCGTACGGGCGGCCGAGCACGTGCGCGAGGACGTTGAGCCGGCCGCGGTGGGCCATGCCGAAGACGACCTCGTGCGCACCCTCCTCCGAGGCGAGCTCGATCGCCTCGTCCAGCATCGGCACCATGACGTCGAGGCCCTCGATCGAGAACTGCTTCTGCCCCAGGAACGCTCGGCGGAGGTAGCGCTCGAAGCCTTCGACTTCGGTCAGCCGCTCGAGCAGGTGCCGCTTCTCCTCTCGCTCGAGTGGGCGGCGGTAGCGGCCGGACTCGATCGCCGCTCGCAGCCAGACGCGGTGCTCGTGGTCGGAGATGTGCTCGATCTCGTAGGCGCTCGTGCCGCAGTAGATCTCGCGCAGCCGCGGCAGGACGTCGGCCAGGGTCTCGCCCGGGACGTGAACGCGCAGCAGCCGCGCCGGGATTCGGCGTTGCAGCTCGTCGGTGAGCTCCGGCTCCAGGCGTTCCGGCTCGAGCGCGGGGTCGCCGACCGGCTCGGTGCCCAGGGGGTCGAGCCTCGCCGCCAGGTGGCCGTGCATCCGGATCGCCTTGACCAGGGCCATCGCCGCCGCGACTCCTCCGAGCAGCTCGTCGTCGACTGCCGGGGCCGGGGCCGGGGCAGCGGGAGACGGCGCGGCGGCGGCCGGCTCTGGTGATGGTGGCGGCGGCTGCACCGCGACCGGCGCGCTCCCGTTGCCGTCCTCGTGCACCTGTTCGAGCAGCCGCGCGAGGCCGGGAAGCGTCGCGACGAGCTCGCTCGAGCCGCTCTCGAACAGCGATCGCCACTCGGCCGGGACCGCTTCGGGGTTCTCGAGGTACTGCTCGAGGAGCGCGCTCGCAAAGCCCGCGTTCAGGCCGTCAACGTCGTGCATGCTCACTTCTTTGTTGTAGCAACGGGCTTCCCTCTGCCGTGCGACGAACCCGGTGGCCTCAGAAGACCGGGTTATTCGTGATCACGGCGACGGCCATGCCGACCACGAAGCAGACGCCGCCGACCACGATCGCGGTCGCGGCCAGCCGAGAATGTCGTCCACCCATCCCGGCGGCGATGACCGCGAGCAGGATCCCGAACGGGATCAGCCGCGCGGGCCGGTAGGCGAGGCCAACCGCGCTCGCGAGAACCGACAGCGCCGCGAGCAGGCCTGCGATCGCATCGGCCGGCCGGTCTTCGGTGATCGGGCCCGTGCTCACGAGTGGAGGGGCGCGCGGCTCGTCCGCGCGAAGCTGCGGACCGGCGAGCCGTGAGGACCCGGGCGTGGTCGGCGAGGACGATCGGGACGGCGCCACGGTGGGCGCGGCTCGGGCTCTCGCTCCGCCGGCAGCAGCGCCGGCTCCGGAGGCCTCGGCTCGGCCTTCACAGCCCAGTAGACGACCAGGCAGAGGTAAACGATCGGGATCTTCAGGATCAGCATCATGAAGATGAATTCCCAGACCATCGGAGGGGCAGTGTACGGGATTCACGGCCGGCCCGGACCGCCCGGAGGCCTACAGCGGCGCAGCGGAAACGAACGGGGAACGCAGACGGCGAGCGGGTCGGGAAAGCGAGCGACATACCGCCTCTTTCCGACGTGGTAGCGGAGCTCGAATGCCCGGTACGACAGCTTTCCGGCCCGGTGCGCCCGGAAGCCGATCAGGAGCTCGGCGTCGTCCTTCCAGCTTCGGTGCGGCGCGATCCGGAAGCCCGCGATGGGGTGCAGCGTGGCGCCCTCGTGGGGCGGCGGCCACTGGCGAATCATGCCGGTCGCCAGCGCCGGGACGCCCGGCGCCGTGCGGACACGCATGACCAGCGGGCCGATGATCTCGAGCCCGCGCGAGCGATCGAGGAAGGCAATCCGATCGAGGACGACGTCCGCACGGCCATGGTTGACGAGCGTCTCCACGCCGTAGGTCCCGGTCTTGCCGACGTCCATCAGGACGGACTCGCCCATCCGCACGCCCGGCTCGGCGAGCGGCCCGCCCCGGATCGGCGCGCCGCTCGAGCAGCCTGTCGACAGGAAGAGCGCGAGCGCCAAGAAACACGACCTAGCCACCTGCGAAAACCCTCGTCGAGCGCCTGGGATACGCGTCGTTCCCACAGAGGTAGTGGTCGTAGATCCGGGTGCCGAAGTGGTAGTCGTAGGTCACCCACCTCGACGCTCCCGTCCAGGCCGAAACGCCGAGGCCGGCGGTCCCAAGGCCGATGGTCGCGGCCACTCCCCAGGTGCGCAGCTTGTTGCTGGCGCGGAACCAGGTGCTTCCCGGCCCCTGGCGGATGTACCACTGGCGGTAGTCGGTCAGGCACCGGTGCAGATATTGCGACTCGTCTGCTCCCGGCACGATCCCGCCGCCGACCCATTCCTTGGGCTCGATCGTGTACCAGGTGGAGCACACGAGGCCGAACGGGCCCACGGTCTGCTTGCGGTACTTCGCGTAGATGAAGTCCGACCTGAGGGCGTGGGCCCAGTCGTCGCCGACGTTCCGAATCGAGACGCCGCTCGCCTCGCCGGTGGCGGCGTGCTGGAACCCGCCGATTGCCCACCCGTTCCCGAAGTTGATCCCGATTGAGATGTTGCTGACGTGCTCGGTCCCGTCGCCGAACGAGAACTCACCGACGGCGTCGCGGGCGACGAGGAGCTCGCCGATGATCGTGCTGTCCCGCTCGGTGGCGACGAGCGTCTTCGTCTTCGTCGCGAGCGGGCACCAAGTCGCACCGACCGCCGGCCCGCCGCCCCCCGAAAGTGACGGGCCGGGAACGGGTCTCAGGTCGAGCTTTTCGCCGGGAGCGCCCCTGCCGTCGTCGTCCACGGCCTGCTCGGGCGTCAGCCAGACACCCGCCGCGCTGTCGTACGTGCGCTCGACGCCGCCGTAGTAGCCGACGCTGTCGCCCGAGCCGAGGAGGTCGAAGTTGACGTAGCCGCCGTTCGCCGCGGCGTCGCCGCGCAGCTCGTCCGTGTAGGGCGAGCGCAGCGCGAAGAAGCCGTCCGTGCCGGTCGTCGCCGAGTCGAGCGCTGCGTAGGAGCCCGCTGAGCCGACCGGCGGGTCACGGAAGAGCTCGACGACCACCCCGGAGACGGGAACGCCGGTCGGGTCGCGCACGTAGCCCTGCGCCACGACCGGAGGCGGAGGAGGCGGCGGAGGCGGCGGCGGGTTGGTCGGGACGATCGCGTTCGAGCTCTGCACGAACGACCCGTAGCAGCCCACGTCGTCGTTGCAAGGCTCGACTGCCGACCGAATCTGGTGGCCGACGTCCGCGGGCTGAACCGTGTACATGAAGCTCGCCGGCGCGCCCGCGACCTCGAAGGGGCCGCTGAACACGCCGCCGTCGCGGAGCCACTCCTTGTAGAAGTGCGAGAACGGCACGCCGCAGGAGGTCCAGCTCCCCCCGCTCGAGGTGATGGTGTCGCCCGGGTGCGTTGGGTTGGGCGCGCTCAACACCGGCGCCACGTTGAGCGTGATCTCGCCGTAATGGCACTGCGGCGACGCGGCCGCCGCGCCCTGAGCTCCCACAAACAGGAGGACAGCGGCCAAGACGCCGGCCCAGATCGCAGCGGGATGGTGCATCTCGAACTCCTTTCCGTCGACTGCTTTCGACGGTAGGCACGTCCGGCGCACGCATGTGAAACGGAGACGTGTCGAATGTGCAACATCTGCTGCGACGGGTCTAACGGACCGCGCGCACGGTGGCTAGTGGCCGTTTTGGACGCGTCCGAAGCCGCCCCCGCCGGGGGTCTCGACCCTGACGATGTCGCCCGCCTCGAGGTCGAGCGTCGTCTTCCCCGGCACCGGCTGCCCGTTCACGAAGTTGCGGCCGGCGGCGCCCGGCTCGCCGCCTCGCGCT
>DATDFL010000007.1:0-4607 GCA_036522595.1 Gaiellaceae bacterium | reverse complement strand
GGCCGGCGACAACGCCGGCGCGCTCCTCCGCGGTACCAAGCGCGAGGAGGTCGAGCGTGGGCAGGTGCTCGCCAAGCCGGGCTCGATCACGCCGCACACGCACTTCAAGGCCGAGGTCTACGTGCTCTCGAAGGACGAGGGTGGCCGCCACACGCCGTTCTTCAACGGCTACCGGCCGCAGTTCTACTTCCGCACGACGGACGTGACCGGCTCGATCGCACTCCCGGAGGGCCAGGAGATGGTCATGCCGGGCGACAACACCAACATGGACATCGACCTCGGACAGCCGATCGCCATGGACCAGGGGCTGCGCTTCGCCATCCGCGAGGGCGGCCGCACGGTCGGCGCCGGCGTCGTCACCGAGATCACGAAATAAGAACGCGACGCGTCCTTGAATGAACACGCATAACGGAAGAAAGGCCAGGTAGTCGCGCAATGCCGCAGAGCAAGATCCGCATCCGACTCAAGGGCTACGACCACCAGCAGCTCGACAAGTCTGCGAGCCAGATCGTGGAGACCGCCCAGCGCACCGGCGCGACCATCACCGGGCCTGTGCCCCTGCCCACCGAGAAGAACGTCTACTGCGTGATCCGGAGCCCGTTCAAGGACAAGGACTCGCGGGAGCACTTCGAGGTGCGCACGCACAAGCGCCTGATCGACATTCACTCGCCCACGCCGAAGACGGTCGACTCGCTGATGCGGCTCGACCTGCCGGCCGGAGTCGACATCGAGATCAAGCTGTGAAAGGCATTCTCGGCAGAAAGCTGGGCATGACCCAGCTCTTCGACCCCGAGACCGGGCGGGTGACGCCTGTGACGGTGATCGAGGCCGGGCCGTGTCCCGTGGTCCGCGTCAAGACCGTGGACTCGGACGGCTACGACGCCGTCCAGCTCGCGTTCGACCCGGTGGCGAAGGAGCGGGTCACGAAGGCGCGGCTGGGCCAGCTCGGGGACGCGGGCCCGCACCGCCAGCTTCGTGAGTTCCGCGGCGCCAGCGAGCTCACTCCCGGCGAGTCCGTGACCGTCGAGGCCTTCGAGCCCGGCGAGCGGATCAAGGTCTCCGGGATCGGGATCGGCAAGGGCTTTGCGGGCACGATCAAGCGCCACAACTTCAGCCGCGGGCCGATGTCGCACGGCTCGCACAACATCCGCGCACCCGGCTCGATCGGCGCGTCGGCGACCCCGTCGCGCGTCTGGAAAGGGATCAAGATGGCCGGCCGGATGGGCGGCAAGCGCGTCACGCAGGTGGGACTGACGGTGCACGAGATCGTTCCGGAGGAGAACCTGCTGCTCGTCAAGGGCGCTGTCCCCGGTCCGAAGAACGGCATCGTCGAGGTGAGGGAGGACAAGGGTCGTGGCGGCGCCTAAAGCACAGGTTCTCGGCTCCCAAAAGAGCGTCACCCTGGAGGCGGAGGTCTTCGCCGCCGAGGTGAAGCCGCACCTCGTCCACGAGACGGTGCGCGCGGAGCTCAACGCTGCCCGCTCGGCCACGCGCGGCGGCAAGAGCCGCGGCCTGGTCGCCGGCGGCCGTTCGAAGCCCTGGCGCCAGAAGGGCACCGGCCGCGCCCGGGCGGGCTCGACTCGTGCGCCGCACTGGACCGGCGGCGGCATGGCGTTCCCGCCGAACGACCGCAACTTCACGTCGAAGGTGAACCGCAAGAGCCGCAAGGCCGCGTTGCGCAGCGCTCTCTCGGCGCACGCGCAGGCCGGGACCATCGGCGTCGTCGACCCGGGCTCGTTCGAGGGGCCTTCGACGAGCGACGCTGCGGAGCTGCTCGGCTCGTGGGGGAAGGACCTCCCGGTTCTGCTCGTCGCGCAGCCCGAGGACGAGGCCGTGATCAAGTCGTTCCGAAACCTCGACCGCGTCGCCGTGACGGTTCCGGCCGAGCTCGAGGTCAACCAGGTCATCTGGGCCCGCTCGCTGCTCATCAGCGAAGGCGCCCTGGAGCACGTGCAGGGGAGGGCGCAGTGAGTCTCCATCCCAACCAGGTTCTGCTCGCTCCGGTCGTAACCGAGAAGAGCTACGAGCTGATCGAGAGCCAGAAGTACTCGTTCCGCGTGCACCCGGACGCGCACAAGACGCAGGTGCGGCAGGCCGTCGAGGAGCTGTTCAGCGTCCACGTCGAGGCCGTGAACATCGTCAAGGTTCAGTCGAAGCCGAAGCGCCGCGGACAGCGAGCGGGTCGCAAGCCCGGCTGGAAGAAGGCGATCGTCCAGATTCGCCAGGGCGAGTCGATCGAGATCTTCGAAGGAGCCCAGGCCTGATGGCATTGCGCAAGTACAAGCCCACTTCGCCGGGCCGGCGCTTCATGTCGGTCTCCAAGTTCGACGAGGTCACGAAGACCGAGCCCGAGAAGAGCCTGCTCGAGCCCGTCAAGAAGACCGGCGGCCGGAACAGCTACGGCCGCATCACGACGCGCCATCAGGGCGGCGGCCACAAGCGCCGCTACCGGGTGATCGACTTCAAGCGCGTCAAGGACGGCGTGCCCGCGAAGGTCGCCGCGATCGAGTACGACCCGAACCGGTCGGCGCGGATCGCGCTGCTCCACTACGCGGACGGCGCGAAGTCGTACATCCTCGCGCCTGCGCGGCTGCAGGTCGGTGCGACCGTCGAGTCGGGCCCGGGCGCGGACATCAAGCCCGGCAACGCGCTGCCCCTGCTGAACATCCCGACCGGCACGCTCGTCCACAACGTCGAGCTCAAGCCCGGCAAGGGCGGCCAGCTCGCGCGCAGCGCCGGCTCCGGGATCCAGCTCGTCGCCAAGGACGAGGGGCAGGGAGTCCTTCGCCTACCCTCCGGCGAGCTTCGCCGGGTCGCGCTGACCTGCCGGGCGACGATCGGCCAGGTTGGCAACGTCGACCACGAGAACATCTCCGGCGGCAAGGCGGGCCGCAGCCGCTGGAGGGGCAAGCGCCCGACCGTGCGCGGCTCCGCGATGAATCCCGTCGACCACCCGCACGGCGGCGGCGAGGGGAAGTCAAAGGGCGGCCGCCACCCGGTCACCCCGTGGGGCGTGCCGACTCTCGGCAAGCGCACGCGCCGCAAGCACAAGGAATCCGACAAGTTGATCGTCCGCGGCAGGCGCCGCGGGAAGGAGAAGCGTTGAGCCGAAGCTCGAAGAAAGGGCCGTTCGTCGAAGAGCGCCTGCTGGGGCGCATCAACTCGATGAACGAGTCCGGGAACAAGCAGATGATCCGCACCTGGTCGCGGTCCTCGACGATCTTCCCCGAGATGGTCGGGCACACGATCGCGGTCCACGACGGCCGCAAGCACGTGCCCGTGTTCGTGACCGAGCAGATGGTCGGCCACAAGCTCGGCGAGTTCGCCCCGACGCGGACCTTCCGCGGCCACTCCGGCGACCGGAAGACCGAGGTGAAGCGCACCTGATGGCCACTGCGGAACAGCAGGAGGTCAGGGCCGTGGCCAAATGGGTGCGCATGTCGCCCCGCAAGGCGCGGCTCGTCACGGAGCACATCCGCGGCCGCTCGGTCCCGGAGGCCCGCACCGTGCTCGCGTTCACCCCGCGTGCGGCTGCGCGCGAGATCGAGAAGGTGCTGCGCTCAGCGGTCGCCAACGCCGAGGCGAACCACAACCTCGCCGGCGACGACCTGGTCGTGAAGACGGCCTACGTCGACGAGGGCCCGGTCATGAAGCGCTGGCGCGCGCGAGCGCGTGGCCGCGCGGTCCAGATCCGCAAGCCCCTGTGCCACATCACCGTCGTGCTCACCGAGCGCGCGCCGCAACCCAAGGAGGCGAAGTCCTAGATGGGTCAGAAGGTTCATCCCGGCGGGATGCGCGTCGGCGTCATCCACGACTGGAAGTCGAACTGGTACACGGGCACGAAGGAGTTCTCGGCCTACCTGCTCGAGGACATCAAGATCCGCGAGCACATCCAGAACAAGCTCTCGCACGCGGGCCTGTCCGACATCCTGATCCGCAAGGACGCTCAGCGGATCACGATCGACATCTACACCGCGCGGCCGGGAATCGTGATCGGCAAGTCCGGGGTCGAGGTGGACGCCCTCCGCAAGGAGATCCACGCCATGACCGGCAAGGCCGTGCACATCAACATCAACGAGATCAAGCGGCCCGAGCTCGACGCGAAGCTCGTCGCCCAGTCGATCGCCGAGCAGCTCGAGAACCGCGTCAGCTTCCGCCGCGCGATGAAGCGCTCGCTCGCCTCCGCGATCCGCTCGGGCGCGCACGGCGTCAAGGTGATGTGCGGCGGCCGCCTCGGCGGCGGCGAGATGAGCCGCTCCGAGCAGTACTCCGAGGGCCGCGTCCCGCTGCACACGATCCGCGCGGACATCGACTTCGGCTTCGCCGAGGCGAAGACGACCTTCGGCCGGATCGGCGTGAAGGTCTGGATCAACAAGGGCGAGATCATGCCCGAGGGCTTCGAGGGCGCCAGCCAGCGCGACTCGCGGCTCGGCGACCAGGATCAGGCGCGCCGCCGAGGCGGCACCGCCGAGGGTCTCGGCGCTTCGAGCGAGCGCGGTCGCAGCCGCGGGCCGGATCGCGAAGGGCTCGGCCCGGTGCGCCAGCGGCGCCGTGGTCAGGGCCAGAGCGGTGGACCCCGTCGGCCGGGGGGCCGCGACAGGCGTCCT
>DATDFL010000006.1:0-2185 GCA_036522595.1 Gaiellaceae bacterium | reverse complement strand
GGGGTTGAGGCGCGCGTTGCGGGTTACGCCTCGCTCGACGACCTCTTTCAGCGCGGCCGTGAACTCACGGGTCTCCTCCTCGCTGATGAAGCGGCTCAGCGACTGCTCGACGACCTCGTCCGGCCGGAACCCGAGCAGCTCCGAGACCGCGTCGTTCGCCTGGAGAATCTTTCCTTCCAGGTCCGAGACGAACACCGGGTCGGGCGCGTTCTTGATGATGATGTCGGCAACGAGGACCTCCTGTTCCGGGGCCCCGTCGGTTTTGCCGTTGCGCCGTGTCTTCGCCTGGGGGGTCAGGACCTTCTTGGCCACAGCGTTCCTCCGAGGTTACGTTGGGCGATGCCTGGAAGGTGCGGCCTAATTGTGCGCATTCCTGCTTGCGCAGGCAAGACCGCATTTCATAAGTAGAGATGCGGGTTCACCCGAAGACTTGCACCTCGACCCGGCTACGGAGCGGCGCAGGAGTCGAACCTACCGAGCCGTGGGTTGCACGACCGCAGCGGTTTTGAAGACCGCCTGGGCCACCGGGCCCATGCCGCTCCGCTGCGAAGGCAAGCGCTGGGCTGAGCGGCGCAGGACTCGCTCGTCGCCGACCCGGCGCGTCAGGCCGTCGGCGTCGTACCGCTCCAGGAGGAGCTGTGCCGTGCGGCGCGAGATCCCCAGCGCGTCCCTGAAGCCGGCCAGGGTGATCGGCGAGAGCTCGAGCAGCGCGTCGCGGCCCCGGTCGTAGAGCTCGGTCGAGACGGCGAGGCCGTCGCCGACGCGCTTCAGACGGCCCTCCGCTTCGAGGTAGGCCCCGAGCTCGCGATCATCGAGCCGGACGGCGTCGTTCTCGGACAGGCGCGCCTCGAGCTCGACAGCGGCCGCCTCGCTCTCGCCGAGTCGCGGTGCCGCTCCCGGGAGATACGCCTTCGCGTCGCGCCGCTCGACGTGCAGGAGCTGCGCGACCGACGGCGCCCACGGCTCCGGCGGCAGCAGCTCCGCGAGCGGGATGCCCGGGTCGAGCGGCGACTCCTCGGCGCGGCGCGCCAGCCGGTCACGGACCGACGAACGCACCTCCTCGAGCCACTCGGCCGAGAAGTACCAGTCACCCGCCTGCTCGAGTGACGCGAGCCCACGCGCGAGGTCGGCGGGCGGCAGGAGGCCGTGCGCCTGCAGCTCGGCTCCCGTGACCGGCTCGCGGACGAGCGCGCGCACGATCGTCTCTGGCTCGGCGCCCTCCAGCAGCGCGAGACGCTTCGGGTCGAGCCCCCGCGGCGGCGCGGGATCGAGGACGACGCCTCCGCCGACCGTCGTGTCGGTCCTCAGCACCACGCGGTCGCCGCGAGCCGCGATCACCGGCTCACGCAGGCGCAGCTGCGCGAACCGACCGTCGCGCACCACGCGGGCGGGGACGTCGCTCGTCCCGATGTGGACGGTGAGCGCCGCAGGAACTGATTCCAGCTCCTCGACAGCGACGTCCAGCCGCCAGCTCACGGGGTAGTAGCCGGGCTCGACGAGCGCGTCGCCCCGTCGCAGCTTCCGCCGGTCGATCCCCGGCAGGTTGACGGCCACGCGCTGGCCCGCATCGGCGCGCGGCACCTCGACGTCGTGCACGTGCACCGTCCGCGCACGGGTGCGCAGGCCGGACGGCTGCACCTCGAGCGCATCACCTGGGCCGATCGACCCCGACCAGAGCGTCCCGGTGACGACCGTGCCGACCCCGGTCAGCGTGAAGGCGCGGTCGATGTAGAGCCGCGTCCCGCCGCCCGGGCGCTCGTGCGTGGCCTCGGCGGCCGCCCGCCCGAGCGCCGCACGCAGCTCGTCGAGCCCGTCGCCCGTCTTCGCGCTCACGGGTACGACCTCGGCCCCGGGGACCAGCTCCTTCGCTTCCTCGACGGCGAGCTCGAGCGACTCGGCATCGACGGTGTCCGCCTTCGTGACCGCGACCACGCCGCGCTCAACGCCGAGCAGCCGCAGGATCGCCTGGTGCTCATGCGTCTGCGGCCGCGCACCTTCGCCCGCGTCGATCACGAGCAGGAAGAGGTCGATGCCGGTCGCGCCGGCGACCATCGTCCGCACGAAGCGCTCGTGGCCGGGGACGTCGACGAGCGAAAGCTGAGTTCCGTCCGGAAGTTCCACTGGCGCGTAGCCGAGCTCGATCGAGATCCCGCGCTCCTGCTCCTCGGGCAGCCGGTCGGTGTCC
>DATDFL010000005.1:0-16163 GCA_036522595.1 Gaiellaceae bacterium | reverse complement strand
TGTCGTATGCGGCGCTCGGGGTCGGTCGGCAAGTGCTCGTCGACATCCGGCCGAGCGCGCGAGTCGAGCTCGTGAACGAGACGCTCGCCCTCCTCGAGCGCGAGGTGCGTTCGGTCGGCGGGCCCGTCTCGTCGCTCGCCGAGCTCGAGGAGCGCTTCGGGATCACGTACCTGGCACCGCGTGACGCGCGCGCGACCGGCCTCGAAGCGGGATCGATCGACTTCATCACGAGCACCGATGTCTGCGAGCACATCCCGGAGGCCGACCTTGCGCAGATCTTCCGCGAGTGCAAGCGCCTCTTGAAGCCCGGAGGCACGATCAGCTGCCGGATCGACCTGCAGGACCACTACGCGTACTTCGATCCGAGCCTCTCGCGATACCACTTCCTGCGCTTCTCCGACCGCGCGTGGAGCCTCGTCAACTCGCCGCTGCACTTCCAGAACCGGCTCCGGGAGCCCGACTACCGGCGGCTGTTGGAAGAAGCCGCCCTGGAGGTCGTGTCATGGACGCCGTCGGGGCCCTCGGACGAGGGACTCGCGGAGCTCGAGGCGATGGAGCTCGCCCCGCGGTTCCGCAACGGCTACACGCCAGAGCAGCTCGGCGTGACCGTGCTCTCGTTCGTCGCCCGCGCTTGAGTCAGCCACCGGAAATGCCGATCTCTAGGGAATGGCTCGCGGCGTGCCTCTCCTTTCGCTTGTCATCGCGCTGCTCGTCGGTGCCTTCCTCTGGAGTGGCAAGACGAGCGGCTCGACGCATCCGGACCGTCAAGTCGAGCAGGCCCAGCAGGCTGCTTCGGCCGTGACCTTCCAGCAGGCGGAGTCCGCGCTCGAGGACTTCCGCGCGGTGAACGGCACCTATGCGGGCGCTGCGCTGGCCGGTTTCGGTGTGACGCTCGCGCGAGCGGATGCCGCGTCCTACTGCATCCAGGCCGGTGCCTCGCACGTCGCCGGGCCGGGCGGCACTGTGCAGCCCGGCACCTGCTGAGAGCGACGCCTTAGTCACCAGATGCTGCGCAAGAGCTCCGCGATCTCGGCCGGGCTGGCCGGTCTCGGGTTCGCCAGCGCTCCGCCGCGGACCGCCGTGGCCTCGGCGACCTGGTCGAGCTCGTCCTCCGGGACGCCGAGATCTCGCAGCCGTTCGTAGCCGGCGAGCCGGGAAAGCTCCTCGCACCGGGCCGTTGCATCGTCGGCTCCGAGCGCCCCGGCGAAGCGTGTGATCTCGGCGCTCGCGACCGGCTCGTTGAAGCGCAGCGCGGGGGGTAGGCAAAGCGCGTTGGCGGCGCCGTGCGGGATGCCGTAACGGCCGCCGACCGCCTGCGCCATCGCGTGGCCGAGCCCGAGACCCGCGGCGGCGAGCGCCTCCCCCGCGTGCATCGCGCCGCGCAGGAGGCTGGTTCGCTCGTCGAGGTCGCTCCCGTCCGCAAGCACGTTCGGAAGGTGCTCGGCGATCAGGCGGGCGCCCTCGAGCGCGTGCTCGTCACCGGTTGGATTGCGCCCATGGACGTAGAGCGCCTCCGCGCAGTGCGCCAGAGCGTTCATCGCGGTGCCGCCGCTCTCGGCCCGCGGTAGCTCGAGGGTCAGCTTCGGCTCGTAGACGATCCCTGCGAGGTGCGCGCCTCCGCCACCGCCCGTCATGCGGCGGGACGGGTCGCGCACGCCGAAAAACCCTGTCCACTCGGCCCCGGAGTAGGTCGTTGGCACCGACACCACGGGGAGCCCCGTCGCCTTCGCGAGATCGATCGCGCTGCCGCCGCCGACCGCGAGGGCCCCGTCGCAGCCCGCCGCGGCCGTAGCAACGTCGGCGAGCCGATCGGTGGGAACCTCGCTCCAGCGCGCGGCCGCGGGCAGGTCGAGCTTCGCCCAGCGCTCGCTAGCGACGAGCAGAGGCCGCC
This sequence comes from Gaiellaceae bacterium, assembly GCA_036522595.1. Lineage (GTDB taxonomy): Bacteria > Actinomycetota > Thermoleophilia > Gaiellales > Gaiellaceae > AC-32. Next base: position 14,272 of record DATDFL010000005.1, on the reverse strand, counting down.
CGATCTCGAGGTCGCCGAGAAGACCGAGAAGCTCGTCGAGGCCCCAGCGGACGATCACTGGAGCCGCTCCCGAGCGAAGGTCAGGAACGTCTCGGCTGCCCGGGTCGCCGAACGGCCGGTCGACCGGACGAGCGAGATCTCGCGGGACGGGTCGAGGCCCTCGACGCGCGCGACGGCAAGGGTGCCGGCCGCGAGGTCGGCCTCGATCGCGGCGCGTGAGATGAACGTCACGCCGTAACCCGCCAAGACGGCGGAGCGAGCCGACTCCTGCAGGCCGAGCTCGAGCCGCGGCTCGAGGTCGCGCAGTCGCGTGCCGGCGCGGCGGAGCTCGTCCTCGATCACCTGACGTACGCCGGCGCCCTCCTGCATGACGATCAGCGGCTCCTCGCGCAGGTCGTCCAAGCTGATCGTGCGCCCGGCGAAGCGGTGGTCGGGCGGACAGGCGAGCACGACCTCGTCGCGGAAGAAGGGCTCGAAGACGACGCCGCGGTGTCTTCTCGCGGCGCCGACGACGCCGAGCTCGAGCTCGCGTTCGGCGACGCGGTCGACCACGGTTTGCGTGTCGGAGATCGAGAGCGAGATCGCGACACCGGGGTTCGCGCGCTGGAACTCGCAGAGAAGCACCGGGACGACGGTGCTGCCCGGGCCGGTCGAGGCGCCGACCTCGAGCGTGCCCCCGAGCTCGCCCTCGCTGCCGGCATCGAGCTCGTCGAGCAGCTGCCCCTCGAGCGCGAGCAGCCGCTGCGCGCCGCGGTAGAGCGCGAGCCCCGCCTCGGTTGGCTCGACCCGCCGGCCCGATCGGTCGAGCAACTGCCGGCCGACGCGCTTCTCGAGCGACCTGACCTGCAGGCTCACCGCCGGCTGGGTCACCCCGAGCCGCTCGGCCGCCTGGGAGAAGCTCTTCCGCTCGACAACCGCGCAAAACGCGGCCAATTGGCGCGTGTCCATAAAAGAATCTTATGCGCGATGTCACACTTCCAGCACGCTTCCGTGACAGACACGTGCGAATTTCCCGGTTACGATCGCCTCGGGGAGGAGGCCGGGCGAACCGAATTACAGGACCAAGGGGCAAGGACGCGGCCCGCTCGGCGCGAACGTTCTAGCATCAACTCCGTGGCGTCACAGCCGAGGCCCAGCAGCTCCTCGCAGCCGAGGCCCGGCGACTCGTTCATCGAGCGCTTCTCCGCGATGGTGCGCGGCTCGCCGAAACGCCGGGTCGACCTCGAGCTGCGCGTGCTCGACGTCCTGCTCTCCGGCGTCCTGCTGATCATCGCCTCGCCGCTGATCGGGCTGATCAGCCTCGCGCTGCTCCTCACCAGCGGCCGACCGCTCCTCTACCGCGGCGCCCGCGTCGGCAAGGACGGCCGGATCTTCGAGATGCTCAAGTTCCGCACGCTGCGCCGCGGCGCCGAGGAGCGGCTCGGGCCGTACCTCGGCCCCGAGCTCGTCGAGCGAACGCGCGCGGAGACGACCCGGCTCGGTGGACGCCTGCGCGCGATGCAGCTCGACGAGCTGCCGCAGCTCTGGAACGTCCTCCGCGGCGACATGAGCCTCGCGGGGCCGCGCCCGATCCGGCCGCGTTTCTTCGAGCAGCTGGCTAGCGAGCTCCCCGCGTACTGGCAGCGGCTCGTCGTCCGGCCGGGCCTCACCGGGTTCGCGCAGGTGCGCCGCGGCTACGAGACTTCGATGGCTGAGAAGCTCGCCCACGACCTCGAGTGGATCGCCGACCGCTCCGTCTCGCTCTACCTGCGAACCCTCGCCGCGACCGCGCTCCGCGTCCTCTGGCAGTCGCTTCGAGCCCTAGTTCGCGCCTAGCAGCTCGGCGAGCTCGTTCTCGCTGAGCTCCCAGTCGCCTGCGCCCGCGTTCTGGGTTACCTGCTCGGGCCTGGTCGCTCCCGCAATCACCGATGCGACCGCGGGCTGGGAGGCAAGCCCCGCAATTGCAACCTCCAGGATTGACCGGCCTCGAGCCTCGGCGAACGCCTCCAACCGGTCGAGCTCGTCGAACGCCTCGTTCGACAACGCCTCACCCCGATCCTCCAACCGGGAGCCGGACGGCGGCGCCTCACCGCGCCGGTACTTCCCGGTCAACAGTCCGCTCGCGAGCGGGAAGTACGGAATGAACCCAACGCCGAGCTCGGCGCACCTCGGCAGGACACCGGCCTCGGCGTCCCGCTCCAACAGGTTGTAGCGGTTCTGCAGCGCCGCGACCGGCCCTGCCTTGACGGCCTCGTCGAGCTGCTCGACCGAGAAGTTCGAGACCCCGATGGCCCGCACCATCCCCTCGTCGAAAAGCTCCGTCATCGCCTCGATGGTGTCCGCGATCGGCGTCACGCCGTCGGGCCGGTGGTAGTAGTAGAGATCGACGGCGTCGGTGCGCAACCGTTCCAGCGAGCCGGCGATCGCGCGCCGCATGTAGTCGCGCGAGCCGCCCTGGTCTGCGTTCCAGCCGAATTTCGTTGCGAGCACGACCTCTGCGCGTCGCCCCTCCAGGACCTCGCCGAGAAAGCGCTCGCTGTTGCCGTCTCCGTAGCTCTCCGCCGTGTCGAGGAAGGTGATCCCTTCGGCCAGCGCGGCGTCGACGACCAAGCGCGTTCCATCGAGGTCGAGGCGCCGCCCGAAGTTGTTGCAGCCGAGCCCGACGCGCGAGACGCGCAGGCCGCTACTTCCGAGCTCGTGCAGCCGCATCGAGTCCATTCTGACCGACCACTACACTCACCCGCGTGTGCGGGATCTGCGGGATCGCCTCCTCGAACGGGCCCGCCGACCCCGAACGCCTCGCCCGGATGAGCGCGACGCTCGTCCACCGCGGGCCCGACGCTGACGGCTCGATCACGGACGGGCCTGTCGGCCTCGCAGCCAGACGGCTCGCGATCATCGACCTCGAGACGGGCGACCAGCCGATCGCGAACGAGGACGGCACGGTTCACGTCGTCCAGAACGGCGAGCTCTACAACTACCGCGAGCTCCGCGCCGACCTCGAGCGCGCCGGCCACGCCTTCCGCACGCACAGCGACACCGAGGTGCTCGTGCATCTCTACGAGCAGCACGGTCTCGACTTCGCTCGGCGGCTGCGCGGAATGTTCGCGGCCGCGGTCTGGGACTCAGCGCGGCGGCGGCTCGTGCTCGCGCGCGACCGCTACGGGATCAAGCCGCTCTACTACCGCGCCTCCCAGGCCGGCCTCGAGTTCGCCTCCGAGCTGCGCGCCCTCCCGCGAGGCGAGGTCGACCTCGAGGCGCTCGAGGCGTTCCTCGCGTTCAACTCGATCCCGGCCCCGCTGACGATCTTCCGGGAGACCCGGAAGCTGCCCCCCGGCCACCTGCTCGTCTGGGAGGACGGCGAGGTGCGCCTCGAGCGCTTCGCGCGGCCCGGGCCTGCGGCCGCAGAGCAGCTCCGCGAGGACGACGAGGCCGAGCTGATCGAGGAGCTCCGCGCCCGGCTGCGCGATTCGGTTCGCGCGCACCTGATCGCCGATGTCCCTGTGGGCGTCCTGCTCTCGGGCGGCGTCGACTCCTCCGCGCTCGCGGCGCTCGCCGCGGAGTCGAGCTCCGAGCCGGTGCGCACCTTCTCGATCGGCTTCGAAGAGCGCTCGTTCGATGAACTCGGCGACGCGCGCCTTGTCGCACAGCGCTACGGCACGCAGCACCGCGAGCTCGTCCTGCGGCCCGATGCGGCGCTGCTCCTCCCCGCGCTCGCCGAGGCCTTCGACGAGCCGTTCGCCGACTCGTCCGCCCTCCCCACCTACCTGGTCTCGCAGCTCGCCGCCCAGGACGTGAAGGTCGCGCTCTCCGGTGAGGGCGGCGATGAGCTCTTCGGCGGCTACTACACCTACGCGGCCGACCTGCTGGCTTTGCGGGTTGGAGGGCTCGCACGGCTCGCGCGGCCCCTCGTGGAGCTGCTGCCGACCTCGAGCGGCCGGGCGAGCTTCGACTACAAGGCGAAGCGGTTTGCCCGCGCCGCGCATTTGCCGCCGCTCGAGCGGCATCACGGCTGGAAGGAGGTCTTCTCGCCGGACGCCCGCACCGAGCTGACCGGCCGGCGCAGCGACTTCGACCCGGTGGACTTGCTGCGCGAGCGGTTCGCCGAGACCGAAGGGGCCGAACTGCTGGCCCGCCTGCAGGACGTCGATTTCGGCCTCTACCTCGTGGACGACCTGCTCGTGAAGACCGACCGCGCCTCGATGGCCCACTCGCTGGAAGCACGCGTCCCGTACCTCGATCCCGCGGTGACGAACCTCGCGTTCGCCCTGCCGCGCCGCCAGCGCGTCCGAGGACTCCGCAAGAAGGTGCTGCTCCGCAAGGCGGTCGCGCCGCTGCTCCCGGAGCAGATCGTGCGCGGCAAGAAGCGCGGCTTCTCGATTCCCGCGGCGGCCTGGCTGCGCGGCGAGCTCGAACCGTTCGCGCGGGACACGCTCTCGAGCGACACGCTCCGCCGGCAGGGCTACTTCCGGCCCGAGGCCGTCCAGCGCCTGATCGACCGCCACGTCGCCGGGAAGGAGGACCTCTCGCGCCAGCTCTGGGGCCTGCTCGCGTTCACGCTCTGGCACGAGCACCACGTCGACCGCGAGCCGGGGCCGCTGCCGAGCGAGCGCCTGGAGGCACTCGTCCGCTGAACGACCTCGTGCCACTCGAGATCGGCTACCCGGGCACCGAGCTGCGCCGCCGGTTGGTGGAAGCCGTCCTCCGCGGTGAAAAGACCACGACGTCGGGCCTCGCCGCGGAAGAAGAGCCGGTGCACGCGGGGCAGCGCCTCGCGCTGCTCGACTTCGACGACGAGCCTGTCGCGATCGTCGAAGTGCTGGAGGCGCGAATCCTCCCCGCCGGCGAGCTCGACCTGCCGTTCGTGCGCGACGAAGGCGAGGGCTTCGAGTCGCTCGAGGACTGGCGCGAGGCGCACGAGCGTTTCTTCGAGCGGCCGATTCCGGACGACACGCTGATCGACGCAATCCGCATCCGGGTCGTCGAGCGCCTGTGAGGGTCTGGATCGACCTCACCGCGCCGGCCCACGTGCTGGTCTTCCGGCCGCTGATGCGGATCCTGCGCGACCGCGGCGACGAGGTCGAGGTCACATCGCGCGACTATGCCCAGACGATCGAGCTGCTCGAGCTCCACGGCGTCGAGGCAGAGGTGCTCGGGCAGCACGGCGGCCGCTCGCGGCTCGGCAAGGCGCGGTCGCTGTTCTCGCGAATGCACGCGCTGCGCGACTGGGCGCGCGGCCGGAGCTTCGACGTCGCCCTCACGCACGGCTCGCACGAGCTGACCTTGACCGCGCACCGACTCGGGATCGCGAGCGCCACGACCTTCGACTACGAGTACGCGTGGCTCCAGCACCAGCTCGGCTGCCGCGCCGCGACGCGCGTCGTCGTCCCGGAGGCGATCCCGCCCGAGCGGCTCGAGCGCTATGGGGTCGGGCCGGAGAAGCTCGGCCGCTACGAGGGCTTGAAGGAGGAGTACTACCTGGCCGACTTCGAGCCGGACCCCGATGTGCTCGCGCCATGGCAGGTCGACCCGGCAAGGACCCTCGTCGTCGTCCGCACGCCGCCGGACGTCTCGCTCTATCACCGCCGTTCGAACCCGCTCTTCCCGCAGGTGCTCGAGCGGCTGGGGCGCGACGACTCGGTGCACGCGATCGTCGTTCCGCGCACTTCTGCGCAGCGAGAGTTCGTGCGCGGCCTCGAGCTGCCGTCGGTGCTCGTGCCCGACCACGCGGTCGACGCGCAGAGCCTGATCGCGGCGTCCGACCTCGTCGTCTCGGCCGGGGGAACGATGAACCGCGAAGCCGTTGCGCTGGGCGTCCCGGTCTACACGACCTTCGGGGGCCGGCTTGGCGGCGTCGACGAGATGCTGATCCGCGACGGAAAGTTGATTCCAGTGAGCGACCCACGCGCGATCGAGCTCCGCAAGCGCGAGCGCGGCCAAGAGCGCGTGCGCCGCGATCCGGCCACGATGCTGAATCTCCTTCTAAGCGGCCTCGAGCGCCGCTAGGACTTCGGTCCCGTAGCGCTCGAGCTTCGCCGGCCCGACTCCTGGGACCGAAGCGAGCTCCCCGATCGTCTGAGGCCGGCGGGCGGCGATCTCGGCCAGCGTCGAGTTGTGGAAGACGACGTACGCCGGGACCTCGTCGTGCTTCGAGCGCTTCAGGCGCCACTGTTTGAGGGCGGCGTACGTGGGGTCGTCCGGCTCCGCTTCGCGGCGGCGAACGGGCTGAATCTCGACGCCGAGCTCGGCGAGGAAGCGGCTCGGCTTGTTCGACCACGTCAATGCGAGGTGGCGCTTCGCGCGCGTGATGCCGACGTACAGCAGGCGCCGCTCCTCGGCCAGCGCGCCCGGCACCCGCAGGGCCTGCTTGCACGGGAGCTCCTTCTCCTCGACCCGCGGAATGAAGACCGCTTCGAACTCGAGCCCCTTGGCGCGGTGCAGCGTCAGCAGGTGCACGCCTCCCTCGGCTCCGTGGTCGAAGCGCGCGCGCAGCCACTTCGTCCAGTCCTCGACCGTCTTCGAGCCGTCGTCGAACTCCTCGGCCAGCTTGCAGAGGCGGCGCAGGTCGGCCTGCCGCACGAGCTCGCGCTCGCCGAGGCCCTCGGGAACCGGCTCGACGAGGCCCTGCTCCCGCGCCACGCGCCTGACCTCGCCCGCGAGGGAGCCGAACCCCGCCCCGCGGAGGCCCTTCAGGAGCTGCCGCGCCCCGTCGCGGGCGAGCAGCGCCGCTCCCTGGAACGGAATGCCCGCATCGCCGAAGACCTCTTCGAAGTCCGCCGACCTGGAGTTCAAACGGATCAGCACGGCCATCTCCTCGTACGGCACGCCCTCGCCTGCGAGAGCGCGAACCCGCTCCAGCACGAAGGCCCCTTCCGCCTCCGACGAATCGAACCCGCGGACGACCGGCTCGGACCCTTGCGGGAGCGTGGCTCGCAGCGTCTTCTCGGCTCCGCCCAGCTGCGGCGTCAGGCGGTTGGCGAGCGCCAGCACCTGGGGCGAAGAGCGGTAGTTCTCTTCGAGCCGCACCACCGTCGCCTGCGGAAAGCGGGCCCCGAGACCCAGCAGCCACTCGGGCGAGGCGCCCGTGAAGCCGTAGATCGACTGGTAGTCGTCGCCGACGGCGCAGAGCTCTTCGCCGCCGCCGAGCCAGAGCTCGAGCAGCGATTGCTGCAGCAGGTTCACGTCCTGGTACTCGTCGACGGTGAAGCACCGGTAGCGCTCGCGCGTCGCGGCGAGCGCCCACTCGTCCTCTTCGTACATCCGCACCGTCAGCTCGAGCAGGTCCTCGAAGTCGATGAGGCCGGACGCGGCCTTGCGCCGCTCGTACTCACGGAGGACCCGCTCCATCAGGTCGGGCGGGATGGGCGGCTCGTGCTCGCCGAGGCCGGCTCGATAACTCTCCGGCCGCAGCCGCCGGTTCTTCGCCCATTCGATCTCGGTGGCCAGGTCGCCCGCCGGACGGAACCGATACGGCATCGGCAGCGAGTTGCCGATCTGCCGCAGGAGCAGGGCTTTTGTGGAGAGGATCCGTCCCGGCGCCGCGCCTCGCGCACGGGTCAGCTGCGACAACGCAGCCGAGTGGAAGGTGCGAGCCTCCACCCCGTCCACGCCGAGCCGCACCAGCCGCCCGCGCATTTCGGCCGCCGCCTTGTCCGTGAACGTGACGGCCAGGATCTCGTCCGATCGGAACGCGCCCGAGGCGACCTGCCAAGCGATGCGCCGCGTGATCGTGGTCGTCTTCCCGGACCCCGCGCCGGCGAGGATGCACACCGGCCCGCGCACAGCCTCGGCCGCGCGCCGCTGCTCGGCGTTCAGTCCCTCGAGAATTTCCACCGCGCCACCCTAGCCCTGGGCGCGGACGGTTCTAGCTCAGCTTCTGCCCCGAAAGTGTGTCTTCTTCTTCGAAGCGCACCGGCTCGCGCGAGCCGATCAGCTGCGGGGAGCGCATCATCGTCGAGAGCCGCGAGACGACCTCGAGCGTCTCGCCTTCGCGCACCAGCCGGTCGAGCTCCGTCAGCTCCTCTTCGAGCCACTGCGCATCGACGCTCGGGCCGCTGACGCGCATGATCTTCGGGTGCGAGGTCGCGACCGCGGTCTCGCCCTCGCCCCAGAGCTCCTCGTGCAGCTTCTCGCCGGGGCGCGCGCCGACGATGTCGACGTTGATGTCGCGCTCCGGCTCCTTGCCCGACAGCCGGATCATCTGCATCGCGAGGTCGATGATCCGCACAGGCTCCCCCATGTCGAGCACGAACACGTCGCCGCGCCCGCCGATCGCTCCGGCCTGGACGACCAGCGACGAAGCCTCAGGGATCGTCATGAAGTAACGCGTCATCTCCGGATGCGTCACGGTCACCGGCCCGCCCTTCGCGATCTGCCGCCGGAAGATCGGGATCACGGACCCGGACGAGCCGAGCACGTTGCCGAAGCGGACCGCGACGAAGCGCGTCGAGATGTCCTCCCGCGCCCCGTAGGTCTCGACGATCCACTCGCAGAGCGCCTTCGATTGGCCCATCACGGTCTTCGGGTTGACGGCCTTGTCGGTCGAGACGAGCACGAAGCGCCGCGCCCCGTACTCGACGGCTGCGTCAGCCACCACCCGCGTGGCGAGCGCGTTGTTCCGCACCGACTCGAGCGGGTTCGCCTCCATCAGCGGCACGTGCTTGTAGGCCGCCGCGTGGAAGACGACCGCGGGCTTGTAGCGGTCGAAGACCTGGCTCATCTTGGTGCGGCTGCCGCAGTCGCCGAGGATCGGGACGCACGCCGCGAAGCCGCGGTCGTCGACCAGCTCGCGCTCGATCTCGAACAGCGCCGTCTCGCCCTGGTCGACCAGCACGAGGCGCTGCGGGCCGAGCTTGGCGATCTGGCGGCAGAGCTCGGAGCCGATCGAGCCGCCCGCGCCGGTCACCAGCACGGTCTGGTCGCGGACGTAGGCGGCGGTCGTGCGCAGGTCGACCTCGATGGGCTCGCGGCCCAACACGTCCTCGACCTGCACCGGGCGGATCTGGGTCGCGAGCTCGCTCTCGCCGGAGATCAGCTCGTAGAGCCCGGGCAGCGTCTTGACCGGCACGTTGCCCTCGCGCGTGATGTTGACGATTCGCTGGCGCGCTTCACCGGAGGCGCCCGGGATCGCGATCAGCACTTCATCGGGCCGGTTGTCGCGAAGGATGTGCGCCATCTCGGCGGTCGTCCCGAGCACGCGCACGCCGTGGATTCGCAGGTTCTTCTTGCGCTTGTCGTCGTCGATCAGGCCGATCGGGGTGTAGCCGAGCTGCGGATTGCGCTGGAGCTCGCGAATCACGAGCTGGCCTGCGTCGCCGGCGCCGACGACCAGCACCTCCTTGCCGCGGGCGACGATCCCTCGCGTCGGGCGCTCCATGAGCGTGCGTGCAAGGAGGCGCGAGCCGGCGATGAACGCGAGCGTCAGCAGCAGGTCGAGAGCCGCGATCCCGCGCGGAAGCTTCACGCTCGGCACCGGCGAGATGAGGTAGACGGCGACGTCCGCGAGCAGGGTGGCGAGGCCGACGCCGTAGACGATTCGCCACATGTCGCGCGTCGACACGTACCGCCACCAGCGGTCGTAGAAGCCGGCGATCACGAACACGCCGAGCTTGATCCCGATCACGACGAGGATCGAGCGGCGGAAGAGCGTCTCGTAGAAAACGGGCGTGCCGCTGTCGAAGCGGAGCTCGAACGCGAGGTACCAGGCGAACGCAACGAGACCGCCGTCGGCAACGAGCTGCCAGATGCGATGGCGGTTGATCGGGATCAAGCGCGCACCGCCGCGGCCTCGTGGATCACGGAGACGACGCGTTCCTGCACCTCGGCCGGAATGCCCGCCCACATCGGCAGCGCCAGGTTCTCGCGTGCGGCGCGCTCGGTCTCCGGGAGCGAGCCTTCCTTCCAGCCGAGGTAGCTCAGCGCGGGCTGCAGGTGCAAAGGCGTCACGTAATAGGCCGCGTTCCCGATCTCCGCAGCGGAAAGCGCCTCTCGGAGCCGGTCGCGCTCCGACGAGCGGACGACGTACATGTGGTAGACGTGCCCCGGATCGTCGGCCGGCAGCTCGCAGATCTCGCCGAGGCCGAGCTCCTCGTAGCGCGCCGCCGCCTCGCGGCGCGAGTGGTTCCAGCCGTCGAGCTCGCCGAGGAAGAGCCTCAGCACCGCGGCCTGGAGCTCGTCGAGCCGCGAGTTGTAGCCGATGGCCTGGAAGTTCTTCTTCTCGCGTGAGCCGTGGAAGCGCAGCAGCGTGATGCGGTCGGCGACTTCCTCGTCGGTCGCGCCGATCAGGCCGCCGTCGCCGAGCGCGAAGATGTTCTTCGTCGGGAAGAAGCTGAACGTCGAGACGACCCCGACCTGCGCCACTCCGGGAGCGCCGAACGCCTGCGCGGCGTCCTCGATGATCGGAACGTCCAGCTCGGCGAGCCGGCCGAGCGGCATCACGCGGCCGAAAAGGTGGACGGGCATCAGCGCGCGCGTCTTCGGCGTGATCCGCGCCGCCACGTCCTCCGGATCGAGGTTCAGCGTCGTGGGGTCGATGTCCGCGAAAACGGGAGTCGCGCCGCGGCGGGCGATCGACTCGGCGGTCGCGTAGAACGTGAACGACGGGCAGATGACCTCGTCGCCGGGCCCGATCTCGAGCGCGTCGAGCGCGAGCACCAAGGCATCCGTCCCGTTCGCGACCCCGACCGTTCGCGGCACGCCCAGGTACTCCGCAGCCTCCTGCTCGAAGGCCTTGACGTTCGGCCCGAGGATGAAGACGCCGGAGTCGAGCACCTCCGCAATCCGCTCCTGGATCTGCGGGACCAGGCGCTCGTACTGCGCCTTCACGTTGACGAGGGGAATACCGCTAGGCACGCGCGCTGAGTCTAGATGCTCGCCTTCTCAACAACAGGTACAGCACGAGTAGGACCACTCCTCCCACGACGGCGTAATCGACCCAGCGAAAGGCGCTGTGGACGCGGCCCCAGTGCGAGCCGAGGGCGTAGCCCGCGCCGCCGAGACCGAAGCAGAACGGGATGCAGCCGATCAAGGCGAGCGGGGCGAACCGCCTCAGCTCGAGCCGCGCAATCCCGGCCGGAATCGCGACGAAGGACCGAACCACCGGCACCGAGAGCCCGACTGCCACCATCAGCGAGCCGTAGCGCTCGAACCAGCCGTGCGCGCGATCGAGCTTGTGCGGCGTCACGTGCAGCCACCGTCCGTGGCGCTCGAGGAACGGACGTCCGCCGAAGGCGCCGACGGCCCAGCCGATCAGCGCGCCGAGCCAGCACCCGAGCACGCCCGCGACGGCCATCGCGACGTACGCCCAGCCGCCCTTGGAGATCCGGTCTCCGAAGACGACGACGTGGGAGCCCGCGAACGCGCCACCGGCGACGGCACCGCCGTAGAGCATCACGACCTCGCTCGCTGCGGGGATGACCGCCGAGAGCAGCATCAACACGAAGACCGCGTACACGCCGTGGTTGCCGATGAACGAGGTGAACGTGCCGGTTACGGACGCGAGCACCGGCTGAGTGTAGGTAGGGCTAGCGGCGGACGCCGAAGGTCTGCGCGAGCGTGACCGGCCCGTACGAGTTCTTTGCGAACACGGTGAAGACGTAGCTGCCGCGGTAGGCGAGCCTGCCGCTCCGGTAGCGCCCGTTCCAGCGCAGCGAGCGGGCTCCTGCACCGAGCTTCGCGGGGCCGATCCGCCGGACGAGGACACCGGTCCTCGTCGAGATGGTTCCGGTCACCGTGGCCGGGTGCGCGAGGCGGAAGCGGGCGACGACGGCGTTTCGGCGGCGCGCCCGCAGCCGGACGGCGCGAGGCCGGACGCTCAGGAAGCCGAGCGTGTCGTTCACCCAGAACGCGCGCTCCATGGACGATTGCCGGCTCAGGTCGTCGGTCGCGTTCACGACCCAGCGCCAGCGCCCGAGAGGCGCGAGCGCGCGCTTGCGGCGGGAGCGCGGTCCCGACGGCCACGTGAGGGTGTACGTCCCCGGCAGGCGCGCTTCGGTCACGTCGTAGGCGGTCGTCCCGTCGGGGCCGACCAGGCTCGCCTTGACGGTGGACGGCCGGACGACCTTGTAGCTCAGGGTCTCCTGGCTGGGGAGCCCACCGCCGGACGGAGAGACGACCGTCAGCGGCGGAGGCGGCGTGTAGACGCCTCTGTACATCAGCGCGAGGGTCTCGGCCACCGGGCGCTCGCCGCCGCGGTCCGAGGGCCGGTTCAGCAGCTTCCCGTCGAACGCAAGGGTCGAGGAGCCGCCCGAGTCGAGTGCGGAGCCGGTGACGACGCCGAGCCGGACCATGGCCTGGGCGAGCTCGAAGTTCGTCAGTCCGACGCTGTAACCCGGCCTGCGCCCGTCGACCACGACCATCACGATCCTGCCGTCGCGCCGCTGCCCGATCCCCGTGCGCGGGTTGCGCGGGGCAAGCTGCGAAGCGAGGAATTGCTCTCCCGAGGTGTAGACGGCGCGCCCGTTCCTGACGACGAGCGGGCCCCCGCCGATGGCCTCCGAGATGCCCTGCGCGGGCCAGTCGGGCGCCATCACCAGCTGCACGTGGACGACGCTGGGCGGCGGCGTCTCGGCCGCGAGCCGCGGGGCCTGCGAGCCGATGGACAGGAGCACCGCGCCGTTCTGCGGGATCGGCGTGCCGCCGCCGGTGGCCTGCGCCAGCGAGGTCCCGTCGAGCTCACCGGTCGTCGTCGGTGGGAACGGCTGCAAGACCGTCTCGAAGGCTCCCGGGATGCTCGGAGTCCGCGCGCCCCAGGCGGGGGTGTAGAGCGCGGTGCCGTCGCCCTTCGGAGTCCTGTTCACCTGCAGCGGGTGGCGGCTGCCAAGCGCCTGCCAGTAGCCGAAGAGCGCAACGCGAGCGACGCTCAGCGTCCCGTCGGCGCCGAAGCCGATGCTCGAACGGTCCTTGTACGGCGGGCTCTTGATGATCCCGCCCTGCAGCACGATCCCGGTCGGGTGGCCGTCGTTCCAGTTGAAAAGGTCGCCGTTCGTGCCGACCACCGTCGCCTGGTTGGAGACCGCCTTCTCCATCGAGGTGACCCGGGCCTTGCCGGTGATCGTCGCGCCGGAGAGGATCGGCTCGAGCGAGTACAGCCCGGTCGGCCTCGGCGCGGTGACCACGTGGAGCACGACCGGCCCGTGCGCCGTGAACTGGACCTGGCGCTGATACGTGACGCCGGGCATCAGCACCTGCGTCGACGTCTTCCCCCAAGCCGAAGGCGCGGCGATCGCCGCGACACCAGCCAGTAGGGCTCCGATGAGGACTCTGCGGAGCACGACCCCGCGTGACAGTAGCGCAACGCGAAGAAGCGCGTGACAATCGGCAAGGTGCGTAACAGAATCTTTGCTTTTGCGGGCCTTCTTCTTCTCGTGGGCGGCATTGCGGCCGCCGTGCTCGTCGCGCAAGGCCCCTCCGCCCAACACCCGATCACCCAGGCGGCGCCGAAGGCGAAGCGGCATGCGAAGCCGAAGCCGCGCCTCGTTCGAGGATCGCACAAGAGCCCCGTCCCGATCCTCATGTACCACGTGCTCGCGGAGCAGCCGGCCGGCGCGGCCTTCCCGGAGATCTGGCTCAGCCCGGCCGACTTCACGGCGCAGATGAACTGGCTCGACGCCCACGGCTACCACGCCGTGACGCTCGGCCAGCTTTTCCGCTACTGGCGGCGCGGGATCGCGCTGCCGCCGAAGCCGTTCGTCGCCTCTTTCGACGACGGCTACCTGAGCGACTTCACCGTTGCGCTACCCGTGCTGCGGCGGCACGGCTGGGCCGGTGTCCTGAACCTCATCGTGAACAACGTCACCCACGGCGACATCGGGGCCGGACAGGTGCGCCGGCTGATCGCCGCAGGCTGGGAGATCGACGCGCACACCGTCACGCACGCCGACCTGCTCGGACTCGACCCGGGCCGTCTGCACTACGAGGTGTTCGGCTCGCGCGCCCGGCTGCGGAAGCTGTTCGGCCAGCCCGTGAGCTTCTTCTGCTACCCGGTCGGCCATTACGACGCGACCGTCGTCGCAGCGGTGCGCGCCGCCGGCTACCTCGGGGCAACGACGGAGAACCCCGGGCTGGCGCGGCCGACCGAGCCCTTCACGCTCAGCCGGATCCGGATCGACAGCGGCGACGGCGCCGCCGAGCTGGCCGCGAAGCTCGCAGCGGCGAGGTAGGTTCCGAGTGTGAGCGCGACCGTCGAGAGCCGCCGCGGCCTGGTCGAGGAGCTGATCGGGCGCTACCCCGAGATTCCGCCCGAGGCCGTGCTCAAGGAGGATCTGCTCCGCACCGGGATCGCGTTCGACGAGGG
>DATDFL010000004.1:0-2644 GCA_036522595.1 Gaiellaceae bacterium | reverse complement strand
AACATCCAGGAGACGAGGGCCCGCGGCGCGCACGTGATCGCGATCGCGACCGACGGCAACGAGGACATCCAGCACCACGCGGACGACGTGATCTACGTGCCGAAGACGCCTGCGTTCCTGCAAGCCGTGCTCGCCGTGGTGCCGCTGCAGCTGCTGGCCTACCGCATCGCGCGCCTGCGCGGGCTGAACGTCGACCAGCCGCGCAACCTGGCGAAGACCGTCACCGTCGAGTAATCCGCTCGAGCACGGCTGAGTAGTCCTGGTCGCCGTCGCCGGCCTCTGCGAGCCACGAGCGGCCGGCCTCGGTGAGGCGGAGATCGAGCCCGAGCTCGTGGATCAGGTCGGCGTCCTTCTGTGCGAGGCGGAGTGGGAAGCGCGGAGGGTACTCGTGCGCTTCCAGCGCGGGGCGGCGGCGTTCGGCCTGGGCGGCGAGGGCCGTCGTTCCGAGGATCTCGAACGCCTTCTCGCGTGAGAGGCCAAGCGCGTCCGCCAGCGCCAGCGCCTCTCCCACCGCGCCGATCATGGTGATCAGCGTCGAGTTCGCGACGAGCTTCGCCGCGGCGCCCGAGCCGCTCGGGCCCACGTAGATCGGCTTGCCAAGCGCTTCGAGCAGCTCACGCTGCCGCTCGAAGACCGCCTCGTCGCCGCCGACGAAGATCGAGAGCGTGCCCGACTCGACCTCGCTCAGGCTCCCGAGCACCGGCGCATCGAGGAGGTCGGCGCGCAGGGCCGAGCGGAGCCGCTCGATCGGGGCCGGGCCAACGGTCGACATCTCGACCACCGTCGTCCGATCGCCAGCGCCGGCGGCGACCCCGTCTGGGCCCTCCGTCACCGCTGCCAGCGCGGGCGGGTCAGCGACCATCGTGATCACGACCGCCGCCTCGGCTGCGGCTTCCGCCGGGCTCGCTGCGACGGGCATCCCGAGGGCTTCGGCCTTCTCTCGCGTCCGGTTCCAGACCGTCAGCTCGTGGCCGGAGTCGAGCAGCCGCCGGGCGATCCGGCTGCCCATCCCGCCGAGCCCGATGACCGCGACCCTCGCCACGCTGCGATCATGCCGGAGATGGCCCATCTGGCAGCGTTCCTGGGCGTGTCGCTCGTCGTGATCGTCACGCCGGGCCAGGACACCGCGCTCACGATCCGGAACACGCTTACCTCCGGCCGGCGAGGCGGCGTCCGCACGGCGTTCGGGGTCGCGAGCGGGCAGGTCGTGTGGGCACTGGCGGCAAGCGCGGGCGTTTCGGCCTTGCTGCTCGCTTCGAAACCGGTGTTCACGGCGCTGCGAATCGCAGGCGCTGCCTACCTCGTCCTCCTCGGCGCCCAGGCGCTGGTCTCGGCAGTCCGCGGGCGAACAGCCGCGCACACGGCTCCCCGAGGCTCGGCGGCCTACCGGCAGGGCCTGCTGAGCAACCTCGGCAATCCGAAGATGGTCGTCTTCTTCACGAGCCTGCTGCCGCAGTTCGCGTCGTCGTTCGGCGGGATGCTGGCGCTCGGCCTCGTCTTCGCGTCCATCACGCTCGCGTGGCTGACGCTCTACGCGTCCGCGGTCGCCCGCGCGAAGGCGGTGCTCCTCCGCACCCGGGTCCGCCGCATCCTCGATGCGGTCGCAGGCCTCGTACTCGTCGGCTTCGGCTTGCGCCTCGCTACCGAATCCTGAGCTTCCCGAGCGACTCCGGGATGTGCGGCGAGCGGTGCACCTTGCCGCCGTTGGCGTCGAGCCCGAGCAGCGTGCGGATCGCGAGCAGCGGCGCCCCGGCCGCCCACGCTTGCGGCTTCAAGGCACCCGGGTACTCCACCGGCGCCTCGGTTCGGTCGCGCGGGAAGCCCGCGAAGACCTCGGGAAGCTGTTCGCCGAAGCATTCCGCTGCGTGCAGCAGCGCCTCGCAGACACGGCCCGCCTCGTCGCGGAAGCCATAGCGCCGCATCCCCTCGGCGATCAGCGCGGTGTCGTGCGGCCAGACGGTGCCGTTGTGGTACTCGAGCGGGTTGTAGGCGGTCTCCTGCTCGGACATCGAGCGGATCCCCCAGCCGCTGAACATGTCCTTTCGGAGGAGCCGCTCGACGACGCGACGCGCGCGCTGCTCGTCGACGATGCCGCTCCAGAGCAGCTGGCCGACGTTCGAGGTCAGCGAGTCCACGGGCTGCTTGTCGCGGTCGAGCGCGAGCGCGTAGTGCCCGCGGCGCGAGAGCCAGAAGTCCCGGTTGAAGCGCTCCTTCAGCTCGGCCGCGTCGCGCTCGAGCCGGCGGGCGGTCTCCTCGTCGCGCCAGACCTCGCGCATCAGCCGAGCCGTGCGCAGCCGCGCGTCGTAGGCGTAGCCCTGGATCTCGCAGGTCGCGATCGGCGGCTCGGCGCGGCGCCCGTCCGCGAAACGGATCGAGTCGTCGGAGTCCTTCCAGCACTGGTTGTCGAGCGCGCTCGGCGCGTCTGAGCGCTTCTGGTATTCGAGGTAGCCGTCGCCGTCCAGGTCGGCAGGGCCCTCCAGCCAGCCGAGCGCCGCTCGCGCATTCCCCTCGAGCTGCCGAACGAACTTGCGATCGCCGATCCACCTCTCGTACTCGTCGAGGAGGATCAGGAAGAGCAACGTCGCGTCGTGCGTGCCGTAATAGACGCCCGGGATCTCGCCGAGGGCGGCCAGCATCCCGCGCC
>DATDFL010000003.1:0-3925 GCA_036522595.1 Gaiellaceae bacterium | reverse complement strand
AAGGCCTGGGAGCACGCGGAGCACTTCGAGCTCTACGAGGACGCGCTGCCGGTCTTGCAGGAGCTGCGGGGCCACGGGCTCAAGCTCGGGCTCGTCTCCAACACGGGCCGCGACCTCGAGGAGTTCGTCGTCCACCACCGCCTCGACGTGGACGCCGTGCTCGGCTCCCGCGCGTTCGGTCGCACGAAGCCGCATCCGACGATCTTCCAGGAGGCTTTGAAGCGGCTCGAAGTCGAGCCAACGGAGGCCGCGATGATCGGCGACTCGCAGGAAGACGACGTCGAGGGCGCGCACGCCGCGGGGATCCGCACGGCCTTCCTGCTCGATCGCGAGAACCGGTACCCGGAGATCGCTGACCGCCTGCCCGACCTCTTCGCGCTGCCGGCGGCGCTCGGCCTGGCCGTTTCGCAGGGAAAGTAGGGCCACCTACTACAATCCGTCCGCCGTGCCAGAGCGGAGGAACGGGCAGGAGGGAAAGCGCCGGCTGCTACTCGATGCGGCCGTGCGCGTCTTCGCGCGGAAGGGCTACCACGCGGCCCGGATCGGCGACATCGCCGAGGAGGCGGGCGTCGCCTACGGGCTGCTCTACCACTACTTCTCGTCGAAGGAAGAGGTGCTTCGCAGCGTCTTCCGCGAGACCTGGCGCGCCCTGATCCAGACGATCAGGAGCGTCGAGGACGGCGATGACCCGCCGCGTGAGCAGCTGCGCAAGGTCGCGGAGATCCTGCTGCGCTCCTGGCGCCGCGAGCCGGAGCTCGTGCGTGTGCTCGTGCTCGAGGTGACGCGAAGCAGCCTGCTGGCCGGCGAGATGGACGAGGTCGTCGCCTCGTTTGCCGCGATCCAGGCGATCGTCGAGCGCGGGCAGGCGGACGGCTCGATCCGGACGGATCTCGATGCGCGGCTCGCAAGCTACGTCTTCTACGGCGCGATCGACGAGCTGCTGACCGGCTGGGTGCTGGGGCGGCTCCCGGACTCGGAAGACGATGTCGCCAACGCTGAGCGCACGGTGGTCGAGATCGTCACCGGCGGTCTTGCCCCCGAGCACGCGGGCACGCCGGCGTAGTGCCGTCCCTACCGGTCTCGCAGGCGCTCGTCGCGCAGCCGCCCGTACGACGCCGGCTCTTCTGGACGCTCGGCCTGGGCGCCTTCGGGCTCGCGTTCTCGATTACCACGATCTCGGTGGCGCTGCCGCCGCTCCTGCACACGTTCACGGATTCGGGGTCGCTGATCGGGCTCGCGATCGGCGCCGAGGGCCTCTTCGCGCTGACGCTCTCGCCGATCGTCGGGCCGTGGAGCGACTCCTTCCACACGCCGCTCGGCCGCAGACGGCCGTTCATGCTCGTCGGGATCGCCCCGATGGCGTTCTGCCTGCTGCTGATGCCGTTCATGCCGAACCTCTGGACGACGGTCATGCTCGTGCTGGCGTTCTACTTCGCCTACTACCTCTACGAGCCGCCCTACCGCGGCCTCTACCCGGACGTGCTTCCCGCCTCGGCGTACGGGCGCGCGCAGGGCGTGCAGCACGTGTTGCGCGGGATCGCGCTCGGGATCGCGCTCGTCGGCGGCAACTTCCTGCTCAAGGTCTGGATGCCGGCCCCGTTCCTGACGGCAGCGGTGGTCACGACAGGCGCCTGCGGGCTCACCATCCTCCTCACTCGCGAGGACGGTGGGCACGGCCGTGTGTTCGAGGGCTTCCTCGCCTACATCAAGCAGAGCTGGCACATCTTCTGGGACGACGGCGACGTTCGGCGCTTCCTGCTGGCGAACTCGGCGTGGGAAGGGACGTTCGCCGCCGCGCGCAGCTTCGTGATCCTCTACGTGATCGACGGGCTGCACCAGTCGAAGACCGTCTCGGGCGAGATCCTCGCCGCGGTCGCCGCCGGGTACGTGGTGGCCGCGGTGTTCGCCGGACGGCTCGGAGACAGGTTCGGGCTCGCCCGCGTGATCTTCTTCGCGTCGTTCCTCTACGGCACCGGCTTCCTCGTCGGCGGCCTCGCCCAGCAGTGGCACAGCTGGTATCTCGGGCTCATCGGCCTCGTCTCGATTGCGGGCGGAACGGTGATGACCCTGGCCTGGGGTCTGCTGTACAAGATCGTTCCGGAGCAGCACCGCGGCGCTGTCTCGGGCCTCGCCACGACGACGAAGGGGATCGGCCTGCTGGTCGGCGCCCCGCTCGCCGGCCTGGCGATCGACCTCGCGCGTCCCTACCTGGACGCGACCAACGGATACCAGATCCTGTGGCCCATCTGCGGCCTGCCGATTCTCGCGGCGATCCCGCTGCTGGTCAGGCTGATCGCGGTCGAGGACGAACGGGGCGGCGCGCCCGGGGCGCCTGCCGCCGCATCGCCGCTTCCCTAGCGCGCCTGGGCCAGCGTGGGCGCCCACGCGGCGAGCGGCGAGACGTCGCCGTTGCGGCCGTTCAGGTTGCGGTAGCCCAGCGCGTGCTCGGCCTGCATCAGCTTGTGGATCTGCGTCGTGCCCTCGTAGATGATCGGCGCCCGCGCATTGCGGAAGTACCGCTCGATGCCGTACTCGGCCGAGTAGCCGTACGCGCCGTGCACCTGGATCGCGAGGTGTGCCGCGCGGAACGCGGACTCGGTTGCGTGCCATTTCGCGAGTGACGTCTCGCGCGTGTTCCGCCGCCCCTCGTTCTTCAGCCATGCCGCCTGCATCACGAGGAGCTTCGACGTCTCGTACCCGAGCACCATCTCCGCGATCATGTCCTGGACGAACTGGTACTTGCCGATCGGCTGGCCGAACGTCTCCCGTTCCCGCGCGTACTCGACCGACCGCTCCAGGCACGCGCGGATCACGCCGCAAGCACCCGCGGCGACCGTGAACCGGCCCTGGTCGAGCCCGTACATCGCGATCTCGAAGCCCTGACCCTCTTCGCCGAGGAGGTTCTCGGCCGGCACCTCGACGTTCTCGAAGAAGAGCTCGCCCGTCGACCCCGCCCAGACCCCGAGCTTGTTGTCGGTCTCGCGTGTCGAGACACCGGGCCACTCGCGCTCGACGATGAACGCGGAGATGCCCTTGTGCTTCGCCTGGGGGTCGGTCTTGGCGAAGACGAGCTGGTGGTCGGCGACCGTGGCGTACGAGATCCAGTTCTTCTGGCCGTTCAGGACGTAGCCGTCGCCCTCGCGCCGCGCCGTCGAGCGCATCGAGGCGACGTCGGAGCCCGCGCCCGGCTCGGTCAGCCCGAAGCACGCGAGCTTCTCGCCGCGGGCCTGCGGCGCGAGGTAGCGCTGCTTCTGCTCCTCGGTCGCGTACCGCAGCAGCGAGAGCGAGTTCAGGCCCACGTGCACCGAGATCAGCGTCCTGAATGCGGCCTCTCCGCGCTCGATCTCCTCGCAGGAAAGCGCCTCGGAGACGAAGTCGAGCCCGGCGCCGCCGTACTCCTCCGGAATCACGATCCCGAGCAGCCCGAGCTCGGCCATTCCCTCGATGACGCCCATGTCGAGCTTGTGCTCGAGGTCGTTCTCGATCGCGTTCGGGAGCACCCGCTCGTCCACGAACGAGCGCACGGTCTCCTGAATGAGCCGCTGTTCCTCGGTAAGGTCGAACTCCATGGCAGAGAGTCTATGGAAGCGCTTCGCGCCGCTAACGCTCCAGGTCGACGGCTACGAGCTGGAGCGACGCGAGAAGGCGGTGACCCGTGGCTTCACTCGCATCTCGACACTGGTGCACCTGCGCGGCGGGGGCGAGGAGGGCGTCGGCGAGGACGTCACCTGGTACGCGGAGCACCACGACCGCGAGCAGGCGGCCGGCGCGGTGCTGCCGCTCGTGGGCTCGTGGACCCTCGAATCGTTCTCGGAGTCGCTCGAGATGCCCGACCCGCACCGGCGCTGGGCCTACGAGAGCGCCGCGCTCGACCTTGCTCTGCGGCAGGCGGGCGCGACGCTTGCGGAGGTCGTGGGCCGCGAGC
>DATDFL010000002.1:0-3838 GCA_036522595.1 Gaiellaceae bacterium | reverse complement strand
CAATGAGCATCGAAAACGCACTCGAAGAGCTGGTCCCGCCGTTCGAGCAGCGTGCGGATGGTTGGAACGACGTCTTGAAGCGCGCGCGGCGAACGCGCAGGCGCTACGGGCTCGTCGCCGTCGGGATCGCCGCGCTGCTGGTCGTGCCCGCCGCGCTCGGCCTTCACGAGCTCTTCCAGGGGACACCGGCGCCGCCCGCCGTCAAATCCTGGTTCGCCGACTCGCTCACCAAGCAGGGGTTCCGGAGCCGGTACCCGCACGCAGATGTCTCCCAGGCTCACGGCGTGCTCGAGGTGCAGACGAGCGACGGCCCCGAGGATCTCTGGGTTGCCCCGAACGACCGGGGCGGCTCCTGCTGGTTCATCGACTTCGCGAACGACCCGCCCGGCCCGGACGGCCAGTACGGCTTCGGCGGCTGCTATCCCTTGGCCGACTTCGCGCTCGGACGTTCGCGCCAGGGCGACTACGCGATGATCTGGCCGTCGGGGCAGCCATCGAACGACATCGACTGGGGCGCAGTCTGGATCAACCCGCATCCCTCGCTGCAGACGCTCTGGGGACATCTGAACGTGGCGGCCACCCGTGTCGAGGTCGATCTCGCGAACGGCTCGATGCTGCACCTGTCCGTGGTCGAGAGCTTCTTCCTGGCCTCGCTCTCGCGGGACGACAGGGTCAGCGAGATCCGCGCGTACGACGACGCCGGCGCCAAGGTGGCGACCGTGCGACCCGTCCAGAGGAAGTGAGCTAGGACTTCGGGTACGTGTACTTGATCTTGCCCTCCTGGATCTCCTCCAGGGACATGGTCAAGTAGTTCTTCGAGCGCGACTCGACGAGCGGGGGCAGGAACTGGTCGAACGTGCCCTCGCCCAGCTGGTGGTGGTAGTTGTTGATCTGCCGCGCGCGCTTGGCGGCGACGATCACCAGCGCGTAGCGGGAGTCGACGTTGTCGAGGAGCTCGTCAATGCGGGGATGAATCATGGGCCGCCATGCTACCTGCGCCGTCCAGCTCGCCGCGAACGATTTCCTCGAGCTCCGCGAAGGCGCGCTCGAAGTCGTCGTTGACGATCCGGTGGTCGAAGACGGATTCCAGCTCGAGCTGGCTCTCTGCGACGGCGAGCCGTTCTTCGATCTCGCCCTCGCTCTCGGTCGCGCGCGAGCGGAGGCGCTGCTCGAGCTCCTCCTTGCTGGGAGCGGTGATGAAGATCGTCACTGCGCCGGCGACCCGCTCCTTGACCGCGAGGGCGCCCGTCGTCTCGATCTCGAGCAGCGGCGCGCGGCCTGTGGCCCGGATCCGCTCGAGCTCCGACAGCAGCGTCCCTGACCGGTAGCCGGGCCCCCAGGGCAGCTCGACCCACTCGAGGAAGTCGTCCTCGCTGAGGCGACGGTCGAACTCCTCCTCGGAGATGAACCAGTAGTCGCGGCCGTTCTCTTCACCGGGCCGCTGCGGCCGTGTCGTCGCCGAGACCGCGAGCTGGAGCTCCGACATGCGCTCGACAAGGCGCCGCGCGAGCGTGCTCTTGCCCTCCCCGGAGGTACCGGTGATTACGAAGACCGGTCTAGCGGTTGAAGAGCCCAATCAGCTCCGCGCGCTGACGGTCCGACAGGCCGCCGACCGTCTTCGACTGGCTGATGCGGCACTGGTTCAGGAAGCGGGCGGCCTTGACCCGGCCGAACTTCGGCACCGCCATGAGCATGTCGAAGACCTTCGCGGTCGAGACGTACTCGGGCGGATTGTTGAGGATCTCCTCGATGCGGGCCGAGCCGCTCTTGAGGTCCTTCTTCAGCTGCGCCCGGCGCACGCGGATGTCGTTCGCCCGCTTGAGTGCTTCCATTCTTTGGTCGAGCGAGCGGAGTGGCGCCTGGGCCTGAGTCTTGAGAGCGGCCACGGCGGGGGATACTAACAACCTCCCCGCGTGAATCAACCCGCCACGTTTAGGCCCGTATGCAGGAGTTTTTCGGCGCCTAGTCTCGACTTCGGGTCGAGGGTCGCGACTTCGACCGCGTGCGCTGCGGCGACGGCGTTGTCAGCATCGGCAAAGCCATGAGCAGCTAGCTCGCCCTCCAGCTCGGCGCGAATCCGCGCCGGTGCAGCCGGATCTGCGAAGAGCACCGTGCCGAGCGCGATGTCGTTCGCACCCGCGGCGAGCAGCTCGAGCGCGTGCCGTCCGGTCATGACCCCGCCCATGCCGACGATCGGCAGCGAGGTGGCGCGGCGGCAGGCATAGACGGCGGCCAGGGCGATCGGGCGGAGGGCGGGCCCCGATAGACCGCCTGCTCCCCGCGCGAGGACCGGTCGCAGCGTCCGCTCGTCGAGCGCGAGGCCGCGGATCGTGTTCACGAGGCTGAGCCCGTCGGCGCCGGCCGCCTCCGCGGCTCGAGCGGTTTCGGCGACGTCCGGAACCGCGGGCGAGAGCTTCGCGTAGAGCGGCTTGGTCGTCGCGGCCCGGGCGGCGGCGACCACCTCGCCCACGCTCTCCGGCACCTCGTCCACGTTCGGGCACGAGAGGTTGAGCTCGATCGCCGCGATGTCCTCGCCGTGAAGGCGCTCGCAGAGGCCGGCGTAGTCCTGGACGGAGAACCCGCCCACGGAGACCCAGATCTCTCCTTCGAGCCTCGGCAGCGTCTCGCTGACGAACCGATCGATCCCGGGATTCGCGAGCCCGATTGCATTCAGCATCCCGCCCTCGACCTCCGCGATGCGGACCGGGTCGTTGCCCTGGCGCGGCAGCGGCGTGACCGTCTTCGTCACGAAGACGTCCAGGACGCGCGCGACCTCCGGCGCGGTCAGCGCGTCGAGGCAGCCGCTGGCGTTAAGCAGCCGCAAGGACCGGCCCTTCCACGCAGAGGCGCTTGAGCTCGCCGTCGATCTCGACCACACAGCCGAAGCAGGCGCCGTACCCGCACGCCATCGGAGCTTCCCAGGCGAGCTGGGCGTTCGGAGCGATCGCGCGGACCGCCTGGAGCATCGGCTCCGGCCCACACGCCAGGACGTCGAACCCCTCCAAGTAACAGTCTGTTACCAGGACGGGGTCGATCACGACCTCCGCTCCCGGGAGCAATTCGGCGGCCTCGGCATGCCACACGCTCCGAAAGCCGAGGAGGGTTCTCGGCCTGCCGAGCTGTTCCGAGAGGTACGGCAGGGGGGCGATGCCGATCCCGCCTCCGACGAGGAGAGGGCGCTCGACGTCGAGGCGGAAGCCGTTTCCGAGCGGGCCGAGAACCGCGAGGCGGTCGCCGGGCTCGAGGGAGCAGAGGGCTCGCGTGCCAGGGCCGATCGGGTCGATCAGGAAGGCGAGCTCGCTCTCGGTCACGAGGCAGACGCTCATCGGCCTCGGCAAGAGCCGGCCCGGCGCCTCGAGCATGAAGAACTGGCCCGGGACGCCCGGGTCGAGGCCGTCGCGGGCGACCCGCAGCAGCGTGTAGGGCCCGACCGGCTCGCTGCCGGTGACGCTAGGCGCTGCGCGCGTGAGCATCGATCCTCTCCTGCAGGCTGAGCGCGACCTCGTCGCGGGCGTGCGCGATCGCCTCGACGGCGGCCGCGGCCCCGGAGATCGTCGTCACGCACGGAACGCGCGCGACCAGCGCAGCCTCGCGGATCAGATAGCCGTCCGTCCGCGCGCCGGAGCCCTGCGGCGTGTTCACGACCAGGTCGCACCTGCTGCGACGGATCAGGTCGACGACGCTCGGGCCGTTGCCCTCGTCCGTCACCTTGCGCACGTAGTCGACGGCGAGACCGTTCGCGGCTAGCACGCGCGCGGTGCCCGCGGTCGCGAGCAGCTTGAAGCCGAGGACTGCAAGCGCACCGGCGACCGGCACGACCGCCTGCTTGTCCTCGTCG
>DATDFL010000001.1:0-13964 GCA_036522595.1 Gaiellaceae bacterium | reverse complement strand
GCGCACCTGGTCGGCCGCGGTCGACACGGTTGCGTTGTCGTAGCCGCTCGGGTCGGTGTAGCGGGTGTGGCTCATGCCCAGCGACCGTGCGGTGGCATTCATCCGCGCAACGAATATGTCCGCGGAGCCGGCGTCCCACCGAGCGAGAACCGCGGCGATGTTGTTCGCCGACGGCAGCAGCAGCGCCTGCAGCGCTTGCCGCTCGGTCAACTGCTCTCCCGCGACGATCGAGACGACCGACTCCTCCCGCCCGCGCCGGCGGTCGGTGTCGGCGACATCGGCCTCGCTGAGCGTCATCGCCGGGCCGTCCTCGCCGGGCTCTAGCGGATGGTTACGGAGCACGAGATAGGCGGTCATCACCTTGGCGAGGCTGGCGATTGCGGCGGCGTGCTGGTTCGGGCTTGCTTGGATCCGCGCGTGTCCTGCTTGGACGAAAGCGGCTTGACCATATGCCGGCCAGACAGTGCTGGGCAGTGTTTCGACCGCGATCGATGACGCGGCTGTCGAGGACGAGGACGCCAACAACCGGTATCCGAGCGCGGCGATCGCCGCGAAGGCGACAAGCAGGCCGGTGACGCGTATTGGTTTGCTGTAGGTCATGCCGCCATTCAAGGCAGCGTGGTGTTGCCGGCACGTACGGGGTTTTCGATATGCCGACGAAACGCTCGGGCTCTAGCATCAGCGCATGCGGGTTTTGATCGTCGAGGATGAGCCCTACATGGCAGAAGCCGTCCGCGATGGCCTACGCCTCGAAGCGATCGCGGCGGACATCGCAGGCGACGGCGACGCCGCGCTGGAGCTGCTGAGACTCAACACGTACGACATCGCCGTGCTCGACCGGGACATTCCAGGACCCAGCGGTGACGAGATCGCCGAACGCATCGTCGCCTCCGGCAGCGGCATGCCGATCCTCATGCTCACTGCGGCCGACCGTCTCGACGACAAGGCCACCGGGTTCGAGCTCGGCGCCGACGACTACCTCACGAAGCCGTTCGAGCTACGAGAGCTCGTGCTCCGTCTCAGAGCGCTCGACCGCAGGCGTGCCCACAACCGCCCGCCCGTGCGGGAGATCGCAGGCCTGCGGCTTGATCCGTTCCGCCGCGAGGTGTACCGCGACGGCCGCTATGTCGCGCTGACCAGGAAGCAGTTCGCCGTGCTCGAAGTTCTCGTCGCCGCAGAAGGCGGCGTCGTCAGCGCCGAAGAGCTCCTGGCGCGAGCGTGGGATGAGAATGCAGACCCGTTCACCAACGCAGTGCGCATCACGGTCTCGGGACTGCGGAAACGGCTCGGCGAGCCCTGGATCATCGCCACCGTGGCCGGCGTCGGATACCGCA
Source organism: Gaiellaceae bacterium (assembly GCA_036522595.1). Lineage (GTDB taxonomy): Bacteria > Actinomycetota > Thermoleophilia > Gaiellales > Gaiellaceae > AC-32. Next base: position 12,630 of record DATDFL010000001.1, on the reverse strand, counting down.
TCGACCCGGGAGGCGACGGTGGCTAGAGCTCCTGGGTTGAGCGTTCGGCTCAAGCTCACCCTCAGCTACGCCGGCTTCGTGATGCTCGCAGGCGCGGTCCTGCTCGCCGCCGGTTACTTCTCGCTTTCCCGCGGCGTGCACCCTGGCGTGGTCTTCATGGTGCGCAGCCACTCCGACCTCCTGCGCGATTTCGCTCCCATTGCGGCCCTCGTGATGGGGTTCCTGCTGGTGTTCGGTCTGCTGGGAGGTTGGCTTCTCTCCGGTCGAATGCTTGCTCCGCTGACTCGAATCACCGATGCCACGCGTGTGGCCGCGAATGGATCGCTCTCCCACCGGATCGAGCTGGAGGGGCGTCAGGACGAGTTCCGCGAGCTCGCCGACAGCTTCGACGCGATGCTCGCGCGGCTCGAAGCACACGTCGCCGAACAGCAGCGATTCGCAGCCAACGCCTCCCACGAGCTGCGCACCCCGCTGGCGATCACGCAGACGCTCCTCGAGGTGGCCGGCAAGGATCCCAACGGCGCCAACGGCGAGCTCGTCGACCGCCTGCACGCCGTCAACACCCGAGCGATCGACCTCACCGAAGCCCTGCTCCTGCTCAGCCGCGCCGACCAGCGGTCCTTCACCCCGGAGCACGTCGACCTATCTCTCGTGGCGGAGGAAGCCACCGAGACGCTCCTTTCGCTCGCAGAAGAACGCGGCCTCACCATCGAGACCTCCGGCGACCTGACGCCCACCATCGGCTCACACGCGCTCCTCTTGCAGCTGAGCACCAACCTCGTGCACAACGCGATCGTCCACAACCTGCCCGAACAGGGCACCGTGTGGGTCACGACCAGCCTGCACCCCACGAGTGCCGAGCTCGCGGTCGAGAACACTGGCGAAAAGCTCAACCCACAGGTTGTTCGCACGCTCGCCGAGCCGTTTCAGCGTGGCACGAGGCGCATACGAACCGACCACGCCGGCGTCGGCCTCGGCCTCGCACTCGTCAAGAGCATCACCGAAGCGCACCGGGGGACCCTCACCCTCACCCCCCGGGACGCCGGCGGGCTCCGCGTCACGGTGGAACTACCCGCCGCGCCGCCAACCGGCGTCGCCTGAGGTCGAATCGGATTCGGTAGGGCCGGGAAGGAAGGGCGCGAACGTCGCCTTGTGATCGTGGTTCGGGCCGCAGCTGAGCCTCGTCTCCTCGAGAAAGCGCGCCGGCGGCAGGCCCGTGAGTACGACGCACTCCCGAGTCAGGTGCGGCTGATCGGCGTAGCCTGCCGCCCAGGCGAGGCGGCCAAGGCCGTCCTCGGAGCTCTGCACGTTCCGGTTCAGCGCCAGGAAGCGCTGGAAGCGCAGGATCCGCTGCATGGTCTTGGCGCCATAGCCGAAGGCCGCTTGGCAGCGCCGCCGAAGCTGCCGGTCGGACACGAAGAGGCCGGCTGCGACGCGGCGAGTCTCGACGCTGCGTTCGCGGCGAAGCACGTCGAGCGTCGCCGCGGCAACCGGATCGTGCTGCCGGCGCCCCGCCAGTCGTGCCGTGACCTCCACCTCGAGCAGCCTCGTAGCCTGGTCCGGCGAGCCCGCGTCGGCGAGCCGCTCGGCGAGAACGCTGGCTCGCTTGCCCCAGATGCTCGCCAGCTCGACGGTGCGCCCGAGCAGCTCGGACGCGGGAACGCCGAGCGCGTCGGGTGCGGCGCCCGGATGAAAGCGGACACCGATGACGGTGGCTTTCGGCTCGAGCAGCTCGACCACAGGACCGCGCCGTGGCCCGAGCACGGAGACGTGGTCGGCGCCCAGCGCGTGAGTGAGCTCGATGCAGCCGTTGGGGACCGTCCGGTGGAGGTATGGGGGCGCCCCCGCGGAGACGCGCTGGATCCAGGTGCAGGCGACGTGTGACGCGGCGCACGGCGCCGGCAGCCGTTCGCGATACGTCTGTCCGTTTCCTTCAAGACCCAGGCGAGTGAGGCTGATGGTCATATCGAGTAAGCCGCCACGAGAGGAAGGGACGAGCCCATGAAGCTGACAACCATGACGCAAGTCACCGTCGACGGGGTGATGCAGGGAAACGGCGCCGCGTCGGACGAGGACCGCAGGGGCGGCTTCGAGCGCGGCGGGTGGGCCATGGGCGTCTTCGACGACGAGACCTTGACGTTGATCAACCAGACTTATCAGCGCGCCGACGCGTTCCTGTTCGGCCGGCGGACCTACGAGCTCTTCGCCGGCTACTGGGGTGCAGAGGAACGGGCTCGCGTCGCGCTCGCGGATCCGGAGAACCATCAGATCACGGCTGCCTTGAACACAAAGCCCAAGTACGTCGCATCGAACACGCTCACCGAACCGGGCTGGGCGGACACAACCGTCCTCTCCGGCGACCTCGCGACGGCCGTCGACGAGCTGAAAGCCAAGCCGGAAGGTGAGCTGCAAGTGCACGGCAGCGGGACCCTGATCCAGTGGTTGCTCGGAAACGACCTCGTCGACGAGATGAGCCTGCTCGTAGTCCCCGTGGTCCTCGGCCAGGGCGCGCGGCTGTTCCCCGAGACCGGCCCGGACATCGCGCTCGACCTGGTCGAGTCGCGAACCGACTCGAAGGGCGTGACGATCCAGGTCTACCGGCCCGCCGGACGCCCGCAATACGCACCGGCTACGGCCGACTGACGCGTTCTCTGCCAGCCTTCGCCGGACGCCTGCTGGCGACCCGCTACAGAGCCAGGGAGAGCCGCGCCAGCTTCGCCGGGTCGACCAGGAAGTCGATCGCGTTGATGCGGCCGTTTGCGACCGTGAGCGCGACGACGGTGAACAGTGTCCCATCGGGCCGTCCGACAACCGCGCCGGCGACGCCGTTGACGATCGCCGGGCGACTGTAGGGAGCGAGTGCCATCCACCGCCGGGCTTCGGCGAGAACCTCGTCCGCGCCGACGATGGGCTCGCGCGCGAGCGGGCTGCCCGGGCCGGCGTCGACTCGCAGCGTCACTCCTGGGTCGAGCATCTCGAGGAGTGCGTCGAAGTTGCCCTCGCGGGCGGCGGCGAGGAAGGCCTCGACGACCCGCTTCTGCTCGGCGAGCTCGGCGTCGGGCAGCGGTGCCGCCCCTTGCACCCGTCTGCGCGCGCGGCTCGCGAGCTGGCGTGCCGCCTGGGGGCTCCGGCCGACGATCGGCGCGATCTCGTCGAAAGGCAGGGCGAACATGTCATGCAGCACGAACGCGAGCCGCTCAGCCGGCGCGAGCGTCTCGAGCACGACGTAGAGCGCGAGGCCGACGCCGTCGGCGATCAGCGCCTCCTCTTCGGGTGTCGGCTCGCCGTCAATCGCGACGATGGGCTCCGGCATCCAAGAGCCGACGAACTCCTCGCGGCGCGACCGGCGCGTGCGAAGCAGGTCCAGGCAGACGCGGCTGACCACCGTCGTCAACCACGCGCCGAGATTCTCGACTGCTGAGTCGTCCGTGCGGCTGAGCCGGATCCAGGCCTCCTGCACGGCGTCGTCGGCCTCGTCCACCGTGCCGAGCATCCGGTAGGCGATGCGGCGCAGCTGCGGCCGCTCGGCCTCGAAGCGCTCCGCCAGGAAGTCGCGATCTCTCATCTCACTTGGATGACGTAGGGGCACCCGGAAGTGTGACGGCGGAGGGCCTGTCACGAATCCCGGCCGCGACCCGTCGAGGAGGTAGAGACCAAACACAAGGAGAGGCACCATGCTCACCGCATCACAAGAACCTTCGTTTCTCGCGACCCGCCGCGGCAAGCTCACGCTTTTGCTCTTGTGCGGGATCGCCTTCCTCGACTTCGTCGACGGGTCGATCACCAACGTCGCCCTCCCGTCCATCCGCCGCTCGCTCGACTTCTCCGTCGACGGGCTGACCTGGATCCCGAGCGGCTACCTGCTCACCTACGGCGGGTTCATGCTGCTCGGCGGACGACTCGCCGACCTGCTCGGCCGCCGTCGCGTGCTTGTCGCCGGGATCGTGACGATCGCGATGTCATCGCTCGTCGGCGGGTTCGCACAGAGTGCCGGCGTCCTCGTCGGCGCGCGACTCGCGCAGGGGCTCGGCGCCGCCCTCACGCTACCCACGGCGCTGTCGATCCTGACCACGAAGTTCGCCGAGGGGAAGGATCGAAACGCGGCGCTCGGCGCCTGGGGCGGCACCGGTGGTATCGCCTCCGCGGCGGGCGTCCTCATCGGGGGCGCGCTGACCGAGGGCCCGGGCTGGCGCTGGGTGATGTTCGTCAACCCGATCGCCTGCGCGCTCCTGCTCTTGCCGGTCTACCGCCTGCTCGAGGGCGACCGCGCACGTCGCCGGCTCGTGAACTTCGATGCCGTGGGGGCCGTGCTCGTCACGGGCGGCATGCTCCTGCTCGTCTACGGGCTCGTTCGTGCTCCGATCGCCGGCTGGGGCAGCGCTCGGACGATCGGCGTGCTCGCGGGCGCTGCGGTCGCCCTCGCCGCGTTCGTCGCCAACGAGCGTCGCCAGCGCGCGCCGCTCGCGCCGCTTTCGATCTTCCGGATCAACGGGCTCGGCTTCTCCAACGTGACCCAGCTCGTCGCGTTCGCCGGCTTCCTGGCGCTGTTCTTCTACGTCACGCTGTACATGCAGAACGTCCTCGGCTACTCGGCGGTGCAGACCGGGCTCGCGTACCTGCCGCTCTGCGGCATTGCCGTCATCAGCGCCGGGATCACGTCGCAGCTGATCGGACGCGTCGGCACCCGGCCGGTGATCGTTCTCGGCGCCGTGATCGGTGCCGGCGGCCTCTACTGGCTGTCGCGGATCCCTGTCGCAGGGTCGTACACCGCAGACCTCCTGCCCGGCCTGCTCCTGGTCGGGCTTGGCATCGCCGGCCTGTTCGTTGCCGTGGCGACCGCAGCGAATGCCGGCGTGCCGAGCGACAAGGCGGGACTGGCAGCCGCGCTGCTCAACGCGTCGCAGTGGCTCGGGGGCGCGCTGGGCCTCGCGATCTTCACGGCGGTGTCGACGAGCCGCACGAACCATCTGGTCGCGGCAGGCACGCCCGTTTCACACGCCCTGACCTCGGGCTTCCAGCGGGCGCTGCTGATCGGGAGCATCTTCGTCCTTGCCTCGGCCGTAATCGCGTTGCGGGCGACGAACACGCGTGGCGAGACGGACGAGCCGGCGATCGAGGCGGCGCCGGAAGCTTCGCTCGCCGCCTGAGCACGATTCCGAGAGGCGCTGGAAACAGCGCCTCTCGCGCTCCGCTACGGGATGAAGAACCGGTCGACGAGGGCGGTGCCGGGATTGCCGTGGCTGTCGCCGGCGGTGCGGCTGCCGCCGACGACATAGACGGCGTTGCGGAAGTGGACGGCTCGTGCGTAGTTGCGGGCGGCCGGCATCCTGGCGACGCGCTTCCAGCGGCGCGCGCCGGGTGCGAGGCGGTAGACGTCGGCGAGCGTTCGAAAGCGCGATTGCGACTCGCCGCCGAACACGTAGATCGAGCCGCGGTAGACGGCGGCGCCTGCCGTCCCACGCGGCGGGATCGCCGGACCCGTGGCCCAGGTGTCTCGCTGAGGGTCGTACACGTAGACGGCGCCGTAGTCACGGGTACCGCTGCGACCGCCGATCGCGTAGAGCTTCCCGCCGAGGACGACCGCAGCCGGGCTACCCTCGGCGCGCGGCAGCGGAGCGGCGCTCGACCACGTGTTCGTCGCAACGTCGTAGACCGAGTGGTCGGAGATCGTCGAGCTGGAGTTGCCGCCGCCGATCACGTGCACCCGGCCTCCGAGCACCACGGCGGCGTGCCCGCCGCGCGGTGCGGGCAGCGGCGCTCCCGAGCGCCACTTGTGCAAGCGGAGGTCGTAGAGGCGGACGGCTGCAGTCGGTTCATTCGTCGACGAGAGGAAACCGCCCATGACGACGAGCATGTCGCCGACGACCGCTGCGGCCGGCGCGTTGACGATGCCGCCGGGCAGCCGCGTCTCACGATGCCAGCGCCGCCCGTCGAAGCGGTCCACGACCGCACTCGAGGGCCCGCCCAGGACGTAGATCGAGCCTCTGCCCACGACCACGGCATGCGCCGAACGGCGGTGCGGCATCGGCGCGACGGGCTTCCAACTTGTAGTTGGATCCGCCGCGAACGAGCCCGTGAGCGTCAGGGCGATAGCGGCAGCGACCCTCATGCAAGCTGCGACGCAGGCGTCCGGCGGCTGGTTTGCAAAGGTTTTTTGCACAACCGCTGTCTGCCACCGAGGCAACTTGACCGAGCCGCGCGAACCTGCGCAATATCGATCTCTCAACTTCGGTAAGGGGGCACTTCATGGTGACGAAGCCGCGGCGGATGACCGTCGTTCTTCTGTTGGGCGCAGTACTTGCGCTGGTTCCATTTCTCGTCGGACGCGTCTCGGGCTCGAGCTCGGCGACGGCGTCGAGGGCACACCCAGCCGCTTCGAGGCTGGCGCACGAATCGCTCTTCGAGCAAGGCAATCAAGGCGACGCGGCGTCGCAGGCCTACGCCGACCGGGCGTACCCCGACCAGGACGTCACCGTCAGCGAGGTCCTGGGTGCGCAGGCCGCGGGCGCGAACGTCGGACGGAGACGGACGCGGCTCTCGTCGAAATGGGACTTCCTGGGCCCCGACACGCTCGACGTGGACCGGCTCGGTACGCAGTCGTTCATCAAGCCGACGCAGTGGTCGGGTCGCGTGACGGCGTTGACGGTCGACCCGAAGTGCAAGCCGGAGGAGTGCACGCTCTACGTCGGCGCTGCGGGTGGCGGAATCTGGCGCTCGAAGAACGCGCTGGCACCCAACCCGTCGTGGAAGCAGATCTCAGACGGAATCCCGACGAACGCCATCGGCTCGATCACCGTCGACCCGAATGATCCGACCGGAAAGACGATCTACGTCGGCACCGGCGAGGCGAACGGGAGCGGCGACAGCGAAGCCGGCCTCGGCCTCTACAAGACGACGGACGACGGCGCGCACTGGGCGCTCGTCTCGGGGTCGTTCGCAGTCGCGAACAACCGCTCGATCGGGTGGATCGCAATCGATCCGACCAACGCGAATCACATCCTGATCGGGACGCGCTCCGGCACGCACGGCGAGGGCTCGAACGCCACCAGCGCCGGCCCGCTTGGCGCGCCGGACCTCGGTGTGTATGCCTCGACCGACGGCGGCGCGAGCTTCGCGCTGACGCAGCCCGGCTCGATCAACGAGATCAAGTTCGACCCGAGCGACCCGAACACGGTCTACGCGACGCTCGGCGGCAGCGCGGCCGGCGGCCTCCTCCGCTCGACGACGGGCGGAACGGCCGGCAGCTGGACGCCGATCTTCCAGGAGAACCGCAGCCGTTTCTCGTTCGCGGCGGTGACGCTGCCGAACGGCAAGACGCGCATCTACCTCGCCGACGCGAGTGGCAGCGGACAGGGAGCACAGGTCTACCGGGTCGATGACGCGAGCCAGCCGGCGGCGACGCTGATCGCCAACAACAACCAGGGCTGGACGCGCCTCTCGAACCCGACAGACGGCACGCCTGGCTTCGCCGTCTACAACTACTGCAACACGCCGCTCGTGGGCTCGCAGTGCGGCTACGACATGTTCGTCATGTCACCGGCGGACCGGCCGGACATGGTCGTGGTCGGCGGGCTCATGCACTACGAGGAGTTGAAGCCGTACGTCCTGCAAGCTCAGGTGGTCGTAGGGCAGCGCTCGAACGGCCGCGCGGTCCTCATGTCCATGGACGCAGGCGCTACCTGGACCGACATGACCGGCGACGTCGGCGGCGAGTCCATGCACCCGGACCAGCACGCGCTGGCCTTCGTCCCGGGAAACCCGGATCAGTTCTTCGTCGGCTCCGACGGCGGCGTGATCCGCTCGAACGGCCAGTGGGCCGACGCGTCGAGCCAGTGCGACACGCGCGCGCTCCCGCTCACCCCGCTGAACCTCGCGGATTGTCACGCGTGGCTGAGCCAGATCCCGGGCGAGCTGAAGGTCATCAACGCCGGCCTCGGGACGCTGCAGATGAACAGCATCTCCGTGAGCCCGTACTCGCCGGACGACACCGCGATGACCGGAACGCAGGACAATGGCACGCTGTCCTTCACCGGATCCCCGCGCTGGTACCTGCCGCTCACCGGCGACGGCGGCAACAGCGGCTTCGATGCCACCGACCCGCACCTCCGGTTCCACACGTACACGGGCGGGCAGATGGACGTGAACTACAACGACGTCGACCCGACGTCGTGGCTGTGGATCGGCGACCGGTTCATCGTCAACTTCCCGGAATCGCAGCGCTTCTACGCGCCGGTCATCTCCGACCCGCTCTTCACGAAGACGATCTTCGTGGGCGCACAGCGCGTCTGGCGGACGACGACTGCCGGCGGCGATCGAACATTCCTCGAGAACCATTGCAACACGGCCGTCGGGGAATTCCCCAGCGATCTGCTCTACACGGGCGCGTGCGGCAACGCCGCCGAGTGGCCGCCGCTCGGCGCTTCGACGCTGACCGGAAGCGCGTTCGGGACGACGAAGAGCGGCGGGACGCTCTCGTCGATCGCCCGCGGCAACGACACCGGGACGCTCTGGGCCGCCTCCGGTGCCGGGCGCGTGCTCGTCTCGACGAACGCGAACGCCGCGAATCCGGCGGCCGTCACGTTCACGCGGATCGACGCCGCCGATCCGACCCTGCCCAATCGCGCAGTGTCGTCGGTAACCGTCGATCCGACGAACCCCAACCACGCGATCGTCACGTTCTCCGGGTACAACGCGAGCACGGCCAGCGCGCCCGGCCACGTCTTCAACGTGGTCTTCAACCCGGGGACAGGGACGGCGGCGTGGACGAACCTGTCGTATGACATCGGCGATCAGCCCGTGAACGATGCGGTGCTCGACGTCGCGACCGGCGATCTCTACGTCTCGACCGACTTCGGCGTCTACCGGCTCGTAAGCGGGACACACACGTGGATCCCGGCCGCTGACGGCCTGCCGATGGTCGCAGTCTCCGGACTGACGCTGGCCAACAGCACCAGGGGCGACGACCGCTTGCTCTACGCGGCGACGCACGGCCGCGGCGCGTACCGGCTGCGGCTCAGGTAACCGACGAATAGTGAGGCTGCCGCTGCGCCGAAAAGGGCGCGGCGGCAGCCCGCAACTGAGCTTTTTCCGAGGTATGGTGGTCGCTCAGGGACCAGGGGAGACAACCAAGGAGGAACTTGCATGAAGGGTCTTTTGCGGCCGCGGCGCTCGCTGTGGCTTGTCGGGATCGTGGTCGTGGTGCTGGCGGCGACCGCAGCAATCGCCATCGCGGCACTTCACCCGGCTGACCTCAGCTTCACGCCGCGCTCCGAGTCGCAGTTCACGAACATCGACGTTGCTCGGGCATGGGCCAAGAACTACTACGGCGCTCCGGGCGCGGCGACGGGCCCGAACGGGGCATGGGACGCGCCGCTGAACCTGCAGAGCAACTACGCCGACGAGGCGCGCTCGGTCGCCGACCGGGCCGAGAACTGGTTGCACGCGCGCAGGCACGTGGCGAACCGGGCAGTCGTGCTCGACGTCGACGACACGACGCTGACGACCTGGAACTACGAGCTCTACAGCAACTGGGACTTCAACCCGACGACGAACGGCGTTTTCGTCGGCCTGACGAGCGGTCAGTTCACCGGGAACATGTTCCCGGCGACGCCGGGGATGCTCGACCTGGCCGACCAGGCCCGGGCCGAGGGCTACGCGATCTTCTGGATCACCGGCCGCGGCGATTCGCAGCATGCCGCGACGATCGCCAACCTGCAGAACGACAGCGCAGCGGGGTACCAGGACATCGACACGGTGACACTGAACGGGAAGACCGTCCCGGAGATCGACGCCAACTACCCGGCGCCGACGCCGATCGACACTGGCCATGGCGGCTTCGCGGACGGCCTCTTCACCAAGCCGCCGATCGGCCAGTACCCGGCCTACCTCAACCAGTCCCAGTTCTGCGCGGCGGCCATCGCCGGCGGGACGTCCTGCGCGACCATCCCGTACAAGTCCGGGACTCGCGCCTACATCGAGTCGCAGGGCTACAACATCGTCGCCGACATCGGCGATCAGTTCAGCGATCTCCTGGGCGGCTTCGCGGACAAGACGTTCAAGATGCCGAACCCGAACTACTACCTCCCGTAAGCGAGGAGTAGAAACTCGAACAGCCGCTCCCCCTTGCGACACTCGAGTCCGAGGGGGAGCGGCAGCTTGCAATGAGCCATCGCGTGGTCGTAGTCGGGGGAGGCTTCGCGGGCCTGCAGGCCGTGCGCGGGCTGCGGCGCGTCCCCGTCGACGTGACGCTCGTCGACCGGCAGAACTACACGCTCTTCCAGCCGCTCGTCTACCAGGTTGCGACGGGGGCACTCTCTGCCGCCGAGATCGCGGCTCCGCTGCGCGCCGTCTTCCGGCGGCAGCAGAACGTGCGTGTCCTTCTCGGCGAGGTCACGGGCTTCGACCTCGAGCGGCGGGAGATCGTGGTCGACGACCTCCCGAACAGCGGGGGCGAGATCACCCTTGGCTACGACACGCTGATCGTCGCCGGCGGCTCGCGCTACTCCTACTTCGGCCACGAGGAGTGGCAGGCACACGCACCGGAGCTGAAGTCGCTGTCCGGGGCGCTCGACATCCGCAGCCGCATCCTCGGCGCGTTCGAGGCGGCCGAGGTCGAGGACGACCCCGATCGGCGACAGGCCTGGCTGACGTTCGTCGTAGTGGGCGCCGGCCCGACCGGCGCCGAGATGGCGGGGCAGATCGCCGAGGTCGCCCACGACTCCGTGCGCCGCGACTTCCGGCGCGCCAACCCGCAGTCCGCGCGCGTGCTGCTCGTCGAGGCCGCTGACCGCGTGCTCCCCGCCTTCCCGGAGTCGCTTTCGCTCAAAGCAGCTCGCGCGCTGGAGCGGCTCGGCGTCACGCCGCTCGTCGGGCACACCGTGGTCGACGTGGGCGCGGCACAGGTTGCAATCAAGGACCCGGACGGCGAGGTCCAGCAAGTCGGCGCGCGCACGGCGGTCTGGGCCGCCGGCGTCACCGCTTCCGGCCTCGCTGCCCAGCTCGCCCAGCAGGCCGGTCTCGAGGTCGACCGGGCTGGGCGGCTCACCGTCACCCCGGAGCTGACCCTGCCCGGGCACCCGGAGGTCTTCGCGCTCGGTGACATGGTGCGGGTGGAAGGCGTGACGCTCCCGGGGCTCGCGCCCGTCGCGATGCAGGAGGGCCGTTATGCCGCACGCGCGATCCGCGACCGGCTCCGCAACCGCGAGCCTGGCCCGTTCCACTACCGTGACAAGGGCAACCTGGCGACGATCGGTAGGTCGAAAGCCGTCGCCGACATCAAGGGCCTGCGTCTAGCCGGCTTCCCCGCCTGGGCGCTCTGGCTGCTCGTCCACATCTTCTACCTGATCGGCTTCCAGAACCGGCTGCTCGTCATCCTCCGCTGGACGATCAGCTTCCTCACGCGCGGCCGGGGAGCCCGCCTGATCGTCCGACACCGCGAGCGGTAGCGTCGGCTGGTCGGTGGGATAGACGCCGACCGCGAAGCCGTACATCGTCTCGCCCGATCGGGGAAGCCGCTCGAACTCCGCCACGAGCTCGGCCATCCGCTCCCAGAACTCCGAGGCCTGCGCCTCGGAGATGCGGGCGTGCCGGATGAAGCCCCACAGCTTCCGGTCGTGGTACGCGCCCGCCGACTCGCGAGCAGCGACCTCGAAGTCGTTGAAATCCCGCGGCAGTTCGTCGCCGTCCCCGCCCCGCTCGACGGCGACGTAGAACATCCGCGCCGTGCGGCCGTAGAAGCGCTCCTCGATCGCCCGCACCCGGCGGGTCCGCACCACCTGCACCAGCCCGGCCTCGTTGAGCACCTTGACGTGGTGCGCGACGGTGCTCTTCGGGCGCTCGAGCGCGACCGCGAGCTCACTCACTGTGGCCGCCCGCTCGTGGAGCAGGCCCAGGATCGTGTTGCGCAGCGGATGTCCGAGCGCCTTCACCTGAGACGGCTCCGTGAGGGCGATTCGGTCGGCGAGGTCGTAGTCGGGAGGCGATTTGCGAGCCACGGTTTAATAGACTAACATCGCGGAATGTTCCAAATCAATGGATCAATGCAGAAGGAGCCGACATGACCGAGGTTCTGCTGTACCACCACGTTCAGGGTCTGACAGACGGTGTGCGGTCGTTCGCCGACGAGCTCCGGCAGGCAGGGCACACAGTGCATGCGCCGGACCTGTTCGACGGGCGCACGTTCGACACGATCGAGGAGGGGATGGGCTTCGCGCGCGAGGCCGGCTTCGGCGCGCTTGCGGAACGCGGGGTCGCCGCTGCCGAGGGCATCGGCCCCGACGTCGTCTACGGGGGCTTCTCGTTCGGCGTGATGGTTGCCCAGCAACTGGCGCAGACACGTCCCGGTGCCCGCGGAGCTCTGCTCATGTACTCGTGCCTCCCGGTTTCGGAGTTCGGGGACACGTGGCCCGCGGGTGTTCCGGTGCAGGTGCACGGCAAGGAGGGCGACGAGTTCTTCGAAGAAGACCTCGAGGCTGCGCACGCGCTCGTCGACTCGACCGACCAGGCAGAGCTGTTCCTGTATCCGGGGAACGAGCACCTGTTCGCCGACTCGTCGCTGCCGGCATACGACCCCGCAGCGGCGAAATTGCTCACCGAGCGAGTGCTGGCGTTCCTCAGGCCGTGAGCTTCTCG